>NZ_JBEGED010000002.1:386791-630001 GCF_040202885.1 Xanthomonas sp. WHRI 1810A | reverse complement strand
GTAAGCGCCGTCAGGACATGGATGTCCGTTCGGCGCGTGCCCACGGAGCGTCGCCGGAGTGAGGGAACCCGACGAAGTCGGGCCAAACCGGGAGCAGGGCCTTTTTGGTTACTTTTTTGGCTCTTGAAAAAAGTGACCCGCCGTAAGGGCGGAACCGATATAAGCAACACCCTAGATAATGGATATACACATCATCCGAGGGGGGTCATATAAACCGCTTCGGTCGAGCGCGACCCCGGAGCCTCGCACGGGCTCGTCAGCTCCTACAAGGGACCGCGTAATCTCGCGACACCGGCCGTGCCGAGTAGCGAATGGACACCGCGTCATGCGCGGGATCGCGCCAAAAGCCTCCGCTCAGTCGCACCGGTTGAGCCATTTCCGATCCGCGCGGTCAGCTACACATCAACACTGTGTCAGTGGCGCGAGCCGAGGAAGAAAAAATGACCGAGACCCTGAACGTCGTCGCCATCATGAAAGCCAAGCCCGGCAAGGAATCGGAACTCAAGGCACTGCTGCGCGAAGCACTGCCCGGCTTCCAGAACGAACCGGGCTGCCAGGCCTACGCCGTCCTCCAGGACAAAGAAGACCCCTGCCGGTTTCTGTCCTATGAGGCCTGGGACAGCGAAGCCGCACTGCAAGCCCACATGAAGGCCCCGACCCTGACCAAGGCCATGCCGCAGCTGAACAAAATTCTCGCTGAACCCATGGAACAAATCCGGCTCACACAGCTGCCCGGCAGTTCCGTCTGACGGCCCATTGAAACGCACATTTTTAAAGGCAGGAGCACACCATGCGACCGCAGACCTCATTCATCTTTGACCTGGATGGCACCCTCACCGACAGCGTCTACCAAAACGTGGCCGCCTGGAAAGAAGCCCTCGACGCCGAAGGCATCCCCCTGGCGATGTGGCGGATCCACCGGAAAATCGGCATGAGCGGCGGCCTGATGCTCAAGTCGCTGTCCCGGGAAACCGGCACCGAAATCAGCGAAGCCACGGCCAAGCGGCTGGACGAAAAACACGCCGAGGCCTACGAGCGGCTGCAGGGCCAGATCATCGCGTTGCCCGGTGCGGTCGAGCTGCTGGAATCCCTGACCCGCGACGGGCTGGAATGGTGCATCGCCACCAGCGGCGGCAAAGACACGGCCAAGATCAACCTCAAGGCGCTGGGCATTGGCTTCGACGACATCAAGATCATCACCCGCGATGACGTGCAATACGGCAAGCCGGACCCTGACCTGTTCCTGGCCGCGGCCAAGCGCATGGATGTGCCCATTGAGCATTGCCTGGTAATCGGCGACGCCATCTGGGACATGCTCGCGGCCCGCCGTTGCAAAGCGACCGGGATCGGCGTGTTGTCCGGCGGCTACGACATCAGTGAACTGGAACGGGCAGGAGCCTTGCGGGTGTACGAAGACCCCCTGGACCTGCTCAACCACCTGGATGAAATTGCCGCCCGTCCCTGAAAGGGCGTGATGACGGTGGAGTCTGTCGGGGCGGCTGACGTAAGATCAGCCCCCGACACCCCTCCCACTTGTTGAAGGCTTCCTGGTTATGCGGCTACTCGCCACGCTCGTTGGTTTGTCTTTTTGCTTCAGCGCCCTCGCCGATGAAGTCACCCAGCCGTCCTTCAAGTGGACGTTGCTCGATCAACACGACAAAGCCTACACCCTGGACAACGACGCCGATGTGCTGCTGATCGCCCGCAGCATGTCCGCCGCCAAGTTGCTGAACGCGGCCATCGAGGATTGTCCGGAGGGGTATCTGGAGGCCCGCCACATGGTGTACGTCGCGGATATCGAAAAGATGCCGTCGCTGATCAAGATGGTCGCGGTCCCGGCCATGCGCTCGGCCAAGTACCGCATCATGCTGGACCAGGACGGCCGGGTGGCCACGCGCTACGGCGGTGACCGGGACACGGTGCAGTGGTTGACGCTCAAGGACGGCGCGGTCACCCACGAAGAACGGTTTACCGACGGGGCGAAGCTCAAGCAGGCCGTCAACCAGCACGGCCAGTGAGGCTCAGACGGTGACCGACGCTTTCTCGAAGATCATCCGCATGTAGCCGGCAATCATCCGCGAGTTGCCGTACACCTGCGACAGGTAGCGCTCGGCGTTGGACAGATGCAGTTGCAACTGCTCGCCGACCTTCTGCTCGCCGTACAGCGAGACGAAGGTGGACTTGCCTTCGTCCTTGCCCTGGTCCTTGTCGCTGTCGGCGCATTTGTCTCGCAGATCGTCGTACATCTGGAACGCCTGGCCCAGCTCCATGGCAAAGTTCTGCAGCAGCGGCCTGACGGTTTCGTCGGTGCTGCTGATCAACCAGGCCATGTCCATGATGGCGCCGAACAGCACCCCGGTTTTCAGGCTGTTGGTCAGGGCGATTTCGTCCGCGCCACGGTGCTGTTGCCCTTCGCGCAGGTCCTGAAACTGACCGCGCACCAGCCCCTGCATGCCGACGGTGTTGGCCACCACTTCCACCAGTTGCGTGCGGGTGGCGGCGGGCAGGTCGTGGATCGCCGCGATAACCCCGAAAGCCCGGCTCAGCAGCGCCACGGCGGTGAGTATCGCCACGTCCTGGCCGAACTTCAGGTGCACCGTGGGCTGGCCGCGTCGCAGGGCGGCGTTGTCCATGCACGGCATGTCGTCCAGCACTAGCGAGGCGGCGTGGATCATTTCCACGGCGCAGCCCAGGTCCAGCGCCTGTTCGCCGCGGTGCCCCAGGCCTTCAGCGGCCAGGATCAACAGGATCGGGCGCATGCGTTTGCCGGGCGCCAGGGTCGATTCGCGCATGGCCAAGGCGACCAGATCGCGCTCGTTGCCACACTCAGGCAGCAGCTCCTGCAAACGCTTTTCGATGGCTGAACGCACATCGGACAGGCGTTGGGCAAAGCCGTAATCGATGGTTGCGCCTAAATCCATGGTCATCGGTGTTTTTACCTGTGTTGTCGCGGTTGAGCACTCCGTCCGGATGTTTCGTTTCCTGGCGCATAAAAAACGGAACGACTTCGATACCGGAATGCCTCAATCATCAGTTATCGTTGTACATAGATTGTGCGAATCGCCGGTCTTGTACAACCTTGGTCCATTAGATGACCACGCGCGCAGCGAAATGATTCACGCAAACTGGAGTAACAATGAACGAAAGCGATTTGAGTCGGCGCAAGGATGATCATCTCAACATCGTGCTGGACAGGCAGGTCGGGCGTAATGGCGTGGGCTCCGGGCTCGATACCCTGCAGTTCGAACACTGTGCCTTGCCCGAACTGGACATGGACAGCGTAGACCTTCGCAGCACGCTGGTGGGTATTGCGTTGCGAGCGCCGTTGCTGATCAGCTCGATGACCGGCGGCGCCGACCGCGCGGTCGCCATCAATCGCCACCTGGCCGAAGCGGCCCAGGCCTTGGGCATCGCCATGGGCGTAGGCTCGCAGCGGGTCGGACTGCGCAGCGGCAACGATCAGGGCCTCACCCGCGAGTTGCGCCGGCTGGCCCCGGACATTCCGCTGCTGGGCAATATCGGCGCCGCCCAATTGCTGGAGCGCGACGGCCTGGACCTGGCGCGTCGTGCCGTGGACACCCTCGAAGCCAATGCGCTGATCATTCACCTCAATCCGTTGCAGGAGGCCGTGCAGGCCGAGGGCGACCGAAACTGGCGCGGTGTGCTGGACGCCATCGGCCAGGCCGTGGACACCCTCGGTGTGCCGGTTATCGTCAAGGAAGTCGGGGCCGGACTCTCGGCGTCGGTGGCCCAGGCGCTGGCCCAGGTGGGCGTGAGCGTCATCGACGTGGCGGGCCTGGGCGGCACCAGTTGGGCAGCGGTCGAAGCCGAACGCGCCCAGCGGCCCGCTGATCGGGAAGTGGCCATGGCCTTCGCCCAGTGGGGCATTCCCACCGCCACCAGCCTGGTCATGGTGCGGCGCGCGCTGCCGGACGTCACGCTGATCGCGTCCGGCGGCATTCGCAACGGCGTGGACGCGGCCAAGGCCATCTGCCTCGGCGCGGACCTGGTAGGGCAGGCGGCGGGCGTGCTGCGTGACGCCACCCTGTCGACCGCTGCAGTGATCGAACACTTCGAGATCGTGATCCGCCAGTTGAGCATCGCCTGTTTCTGCACCGGTTCGGCGGATCTCGCGGCATTGCGAAACGCCCGGTTCCTGTCGGCCGAACTGCCCCACAGCGCGCGCACATGAGTCATTTCGCGGTGGTGGCACCGGCGTTCTACAGCCATTTTCAGGCCTTTCAGGCGCTGGCGGCCGCGCTGCTGGATCGCGGACATCAGGTCACGTTCTTCCAGCAGGCCGATGCCCGACGCTGGCTGACCGACCCGCGCATCGGCTTTCATGCGCTGGGCGCCAACAGCCACCCGCCGGGTAGCCTCGACGCGGTGCTACGGCGGGCCGCCAGCTCCAATAACCCGCTGCGATTACGTCAGGTGATTCGCGATTTGTGCGCCAGCACCACCATGCTATGCGCCGAGTTACCCGCCGCTCTGGCCCAACGCGGGATCGATGCCATGCTCTGCGACCAGATGGAAGCGGCAGGCGGGCTGGTCGCCGAAGGGCTGGGGTTGCCGTTTGTGTCCGTGGCCTGCGCATTGCCGGTCAATCGCGAACCGCAACTGCCACTGGCCGTGATGCCATTCGCCTACGGCACCGACGAGCGCAGCCTGCGCATGTATGACGGCAGTCAGAAAGTGTATGACTGGATGTTACGCCCGCTGCGCGATGTCATCCGCGCGGCCTGCAAGCGTCTGGCCATCGAAGGCCGGGACGGTCTTCACCAATGCCTCTCGCCTTACGCCCAGATCAGCCAGACCGTGACCGGCTTCGATTTCCCACGCGCGCACACACCCAACCATTTTCATGCGCTGGGGCCGTTGCGTTTGCCACGTCAGGTCACCGAAGGCAACTGGCCCATCGATCCAGACCGGCCCTTCATTTTTGCCAGCCTTGGCACGCTGCAGGGCGGCCGTCTGGGGATGTTCCGACAGATCGCCAAGGCCTGTCGCCGGCTGAACGCTCAGTTGCTGGTGGCCCATTGCGGTGGGTTAGCCGATGCTCAGGCCCGATCCCTGACCCGCAGCGGCGCGACCTGGGTGACTGACTTCGCCCCGCAGCAGTGGGTGCTGGAGAAAGCCGACGCGGTGGTGACCCATGGCGGCCTGAACACGGTGATGGACGCCATCGTCGCGCGCACGCCGATGCTGGTGATGCCCATCGGTTTCGATCAGCCCGGGGTGGCCGCGCGGGTCAGCTATCGCGGCCTCGGCGTGCAACTGAGCCGTCGCGCCCGTGCCCGCAAGATTCACGATCGGCTGGCGCAACTGCTGGATCATCCGCGCCAGGCCATGGACCGGCTCGCGGCCGAGCTGGAACACGCCGGCGGCACGGCCAAGGCCGCTGATATCGTCGAAGCCGTGGTGCGCACCGGTCAACCGGTGCTGGCGGAGGTCGCCTCATGACCTACGACCTGATCCTCGCAGGCGGCGGTCTGGCCAACGGGCTGATTGCCTGGCGCCTCAAGCAACGGCGGCCCGACCTTCGGTTGCTGTGCATCGAAGAACAGACGCATCTGGGCGGCAACCATACCTGGTCCTTTCACGACGGCGACCTGAGCCCCGAACAGCATCAGTGGATCAAGCCCCTGGTGGTCAAGATGTGGCCGGCCTACGACGTGCATTTTCCCTACCGCTCCCGGCGCATGAACAGCGGCTACGCCAGCATCACGTCCGAGCGCTTTGCCCAGGTCATCGAAGCCGCGCTGGGCGCTGATCTGCGCACCGGGGAACGGATTGTGGAGATCAGCCCCCGGTCGGTGGTGCTGGAGAGCGGTGAGCACCTGCACGCCCGCGCCGTCATCGATGGGCGCGGTGTGCAAGCCAGCCCTAATCTGGTGCTGGGGCAGCAGGCGTTTCTGGGTCAGCTGTTGCAGTTGCAGGCGCCCCACGGGCTGCACGCGCCGATCATCATGGACGCGCGGGTGACCCAGGGCGACGGCTACCGTTTCGTCTACGTCCTGCCGTTTTCTGCTGATACGGTGCTGGTGGAAGACACGCACTACGTCGATCAGCATTCGTTTTCCCCCGAGCAGTTGCGGCAGAACATCAGCGAGTACGTGCACGCCCGAGGCTGGGCGGTGGCGGCTTGTCTGCGGGAAGAGCAGGGCGTGCTGCCGATCACTTTGGCGGGCGACTTCGAGCGCTTCTGGCAGGAAGCCCCCGGCCAGCCGCTTTCCGGGCTGCGTGCCGGGCTGTTCCATTGCACCACCGGTTATTCGTTACCCCATGCCGTGCAACTGGCGGACTGGATCGCCCTGCAGCATCAGCTGGACGCCGATTTACTGGCCTGCGGCATCCGCTCCCTGGCGCAACAGGCCTGGCAGCGGCAACGCTTTTATCGCTTGCTCAACCGCATGCTGTTTCTGGCCGGGCGACCTCAGGATCGCTGGCAGGTCATGCAGCGTTTCTATGGGCTGTCCGAAGGGCTGATCAGCCGGTTTTACGCCGGCCGAAGCAGCCTGCGCGACAAGCTGCGCGTGTTGACGGGCAAACCGCCTGTCCCGATCAATGAGGCGGTGCGTGCTGCACGGCGCACCCTGCCTCGGCATTACGAGAACCCAGAATGACCCAGGCAAAAAACGCGATTGTGATTGGTGCAGGCTTTGGTGGCCTGGCCCTGGCGATCCGGCTACAGGCCGCGGGCGTGCAGACGACGCTGCTGGAAAAACGCGACAAACCGGGCGGCCGCGCCTACGTCTATCAGGATGAAGGCTTTACCTTCGACGCAGGGCCCACGGTGATCACCGACCCCACCGCTATCGAAGAACTGTTCACCGCGGCCGGGAAATCCATCAAGGATTACGTCGAACTGCTGCCGGTCGCGCCGTTTTACCGGCTGTGCTGGGAAGACGGCACGCAATTCGATTACGCCAACGATCAAGAGGAGCTGGACCGCCAGATCCACGCGCTCAATCCCAAGGATGTCGCCGGCTATCAGCGCTTCCTGGCGTACTCGCAAGCGGTGTTCCGCGAAGGCTATCTGAAGCTGGGCGCGGTGCCGTTTCTGTCGTTCCGCGACATGATTCAGGCCGGGCCGCAACTGGCGCGGCTGCAGGCGTGGCGCAGCGTGTATTCGATGGTGGCCAGCTTCATCGAGGACGAACGGTTGCGGCAGGCGTTTTCCTTCCACTCCCTGCTGGTGGGCGGCAATCCGTTCGCCACGTCGTCGATCTACACCCTGATCCACGCCCTTGAACGGCAGTGGGGCGTGTGGTTTCCCAAAGGCGGGACCGGCGCGCTGGTGCAGGGCATGGTCAAGCTGTTCGAGGACATCGGCGGCCGGATCGAGCTGAACGCCGACGTCGCCAGCATCGACGTCAGCGCCGGCCGCGCCACCGGCGTGCGGCTCAAGGATGGCCGGCAGTTCCTCGCCGACAGCGTCGCGTCCAATGCCGACGTGATGCACACCTACGCCGACCTGCTTGGCGAGCATCCAAGGGGCAAACAGGAAAGCGCGCGCCTGAACGGCAAGCGGTTCAGCAATTCGCTGTTCGTGATCCACTTCGGGCTCAAGCGACCGCAGCCGCAGTTGCAGCACCATACGGTGTGCTTCGGCCCACGCTACCGCGAGCTGATTCAGGAAATTTTCAAGGGCGATGCGCTGGCGGAGGATTTCTCACTGTACCTGCACGCGCCGTGCATCACCGACCCTAGCCTGGCGCCGCCGGGCTGTTCGAGCCATTACGTGCTGTCACCGGTGCCGCACTTGGGCAATGCCGACATTGACTGGGAGGTGGAAGGGCCGCGTTACCGTGACCGCATCTTCGAATACCTTGAACAGCACTACATGCCCGGTCTGCGGGAAGACCTGGTCACCAGCCGGATTTTCACGCCGACTGACTTCCGCACCGAGCTGAACGCGCACCTGGGTTCGGCATTCTCGCTGGAACCGATCCTGCGCCAGAGCGCCTGGTTCCGTCCGCACAATCGTGACGCGAGCCTGGGTAACGTGTACCTGGTGGGCGCCGGCACGCATCCGGGTGCGGGCGTGCCGGGGGTGATTGGTTCGGCCAAAGCCACGGCGGGCCTGATGCTGGAGGATCTGCGCGTATGACGGCGATGGACACTACCGATCAGGCCGTGCTCGACCATGCCACCCAGAGCATTGCCGTGGGCTCAAAGAGTTTTGCGGCGGCGTCCCGTCTGTTCGACCCGGTCACGCGGCGCGGCGCAGTGATGCTGTACGCGTGGTGTCGGCACTGTGACGACGTGATCGACGGTCAGGAAGCAGGGCACTCGGCGCAAGTGGTCAGTCAGGACGAGGTCAACCGGCGCCTGGCTGACTTGATCGCCCAGACCCAGGCGGTCTACGCCGGTCTGCCGGCCAGGACGGACGCCTTCGCTGCCTTCAGCGCGGTGGTCAAGCGCCATGGCATTCAGGAGCGATACGCGTTGGAGCATCTGTCGGGGTTCGCGATGGATGTGCAGCAGCGCCAGTATCGGCATATCGAAGACACGCTGGATTACTGCTATCACGTGGCGGGCGTGGTCGGGCTGATGATGGCGCAGGTCATGGGCGTCAGCGACGAGCAGACGCTGGACCGGGCGTGCGACCTGGGCATGGCATTCCAGCTCACCAACATCGCCCGGGACATCGTGGAAGATGCCGGCGTCGGCCGTTGTTACCTGCCGGGTGCGTGGCTGGAAGAGTTAACGATCCCCGAGGACCGGCTGGCGGACCCGGCGCATCGACAAGATGTGGCGGTGCTGGCCCAACGGCTGGTGGACATGGCCGAGCCGTTCTACGAGAGCGCTCAAGCCGGGCTGACTGCATTGCCATGGCGTTCGGCATGGGCCGTCGCAACGGCGAGCGGGGTTTATCGGGAAATCGGGGTGGAGGTCCGGCGGCGCGGCGCCCATGCGTGGGACATCCGGGTGTCCACCTCGAAGCTGGACAAACTGCGGCTGGTGATCGAGGGACTGTGGCGGGCGATCAGGTCCCGTGGTCGTCGCTGGCCTGCCCGCGATGGGCACCTGTGGCAACGTCCCCATCGCGCTTGTTGAGCGGCCCGCCGTGCAATTGGCGTAACTCGGCACGCAGCTGAGTGGTGGAAGGGGCATACAGGAAACCAAACGACACGCAACGCTCCTTGCCGGCCACGGCATGGTGCATCAGGTGCGCCTGGTACAAACGTTTGAGGTAACCGTTGCGGGGCACGTATTTCATCGGCCAGCGCTGATGAACCAGGCCGTCGTGGGCCAGAAAGTACAGGAAGCCGTAGGCCGTCATTCCGGCACCGATCCATTCCAGCGGGTGCGCCCCGCGGGTGCCGGCAGCGATCAGCACGATGGCGACCCCGGCGAAGACCACGGCGTACAGGTCATTCTTTTCAAACCAGCCCGTGCGCGGCTCGTGGTGCGAGCGATGCCAGCCCCAGCCCCAGCCGTGCATGATGTATTTGTGCGCGTAAAAGGCGAAGCCTTCCATGCCGACCACGGTGGCGAAGAACACCAATGCGTTTAAAACCATTTCAGTTACCTGTTCGAATACGTACCTAAGACTGCGCACCGCGCACGAACGTTCTCACAGGTCTGCACGAACTGCACGGGTTACGGCACTCAGCCCTTGCTGTGCTCTTTGGATGTAGGACCCCGAACGATTCCGCGCGGGCCCGCAATCCCCCAGATACCCACCCCGATCACGGGCAGGACCAGCACCAGCACGGTCCAGCCGATTTTAGTGCCGCTGGATTTGTTGGTTCGCCAGACGCTGTTAATGACCCAAAGGTCCAGCAACAGGATGATGACCGCCAAGGCGATCGAAAACATCGACGTTTCCATTGTTATCTCCGATGAAACAGGGCAGGGCAAGGCGCCCAACTACTTCATGTCACTCACTAAGGGGAGCGGGAAATATCAGGATTAGTTCAGGTGTTTACAACGCAGGAGGATTAACGGTCTGGTGCGGGCTGGGAGCGTAGATTAGAAAAGTGGCGCTTGGGGAATGAGAAACTGAGGAAATCGGGGTACTTGAGGGTTTAACGTTGACGCGGATATGAGTGGGGGCGGACCTGTCCGCGAAGAGGGCGGTGTGACCGACTCCTCTATGGGGCCTGATAGTCCGCCCCCACCATGGCTACCTGATCAGGCAGCTTACTTCTGAAGCCAGGACTCGACTTCGTCCGAACCGTGTTCGCTTTTCCAGGCCTTGAGCAGCTTGTGGTTGCCGCCTTTGGTTTCGATCACTTCGCCCGAGTGAGGGTTTTTGTAGACTTTGACGGAGCGGGCCTTGCGGCTGCTTTTTTCGACAGGCGCGGACTTGGGGGTCTTGCCTGAGGATTGAGGATCAAGGATCGAAATAATGTCCTTGAGGCTCTTGTTGTATTCGCCCAGAAGAATTCGCAGTTTTTCCTCGAATTCAATTTCCTGTTCCAGGCCCTTGTCGCCTTTCATGGCTTCCAACGCTTGCATCTGTTCAGCAAGATGGCGTTCTAATTGACGATACTCTGCAAGCTTAGACATCGAGTTTTCTCCAGGAGTTTGCGTGATTCTAGTTAACGTCTTTTCGAAAAGCACGAACAGTTTCAACTAAATAATAGCGTTCTCCGCGACGCTTCAATCAATTAACCCTGACTAACACCTGGGGCAATCCCTGGCGTTGCGCAGTGCGTACCCATACCACTGCGTTTAAACGAGGCCCGCCTACTTCAGGGTCACGGTATCCGTGCTGTTTAACGGGGATTGGGTTGATCATCCATCTCGGCATTGTCCACATCGACATCGGTCATTTCTTCCAGCACGGGTGCCTCGTCATCGCTCTCCAGCGGGATGGCGCCTTCATTATCGGGCAGCTCATCGACACCGGGCCGGTCGCTGGGATTGATGTCGGTGCGGCCCGGGCTCAGTGGGTCCGGTGACGTCGGGACCGGGTCATCGCCGCCCATCCCGCCTTGTAACGTGGTGTTGGTGTGCATGGCAGTCTCCTTGTCGCAGCAACAGGCTGCGGGTGTTTATTGGAAACTCGGCCGCCATGGCAGTTTTATCAAACGGACTGCCGGTCAGTTAAAGGCATGTCCTTAGAGCATCCAATAGGCAATCGGGTTGAACCCCCCAGTCCCCCTTGCATCAGACCTGTGTAGCTTAAAGTTCTCGATATCACAGGTGATGAATGATCAAGATTAACAGCTACACCACGGTGAAAAGACGCGAACGCGTACCCCACAACATTTTTGCCCATTACTGGCGCGATGTGCACGGTCCGCTGTGTTCACGTCTGCCAGGCTTGGGCTTGTACATTCAGCACCATTTCTCGCGCGAGCAAGACGCGCACCTCTGGCCGTTGGCTGAGGGCGTTTCGCAAATAAAGGACTATGAACTCGACGGCGGCGTAGAAATCGGTTTCGAATCGGACGCTGACCAGGCGTTGTTTCAGGAAGCCTGCCCGATCCTGTTCTCCGATGAGCAGAACATGTTTGATGAAACCCTGGCGTATGAATTGCCACAAGGTTCGCTGACATTGCTCAACCGCCTGGACGACCAGACATTCAATGGCACTGATCACGCTGATCGCATTCATGTGCATTTCAGTCCGCGCGGCGACCTTGCGCAGCTGCATAACTATTTGAAGTCCGATCTGGGCCCTCTGCTGGCCAAGGCTGAAAGCGTTTTAAAACTCGGCCTGCACCTGTGTTCGCCCTTCAATAATGACGGCAACCATCCACCGGCGCCGGATGTCGCACATACGGCAACCCCGGAACGTGCGCAACTGGCCGTCATGGAAATTGCGTTTGAAAGTCCCGTGGCGCGTCGACGGTTTTTCGCCAGCGACGTGTTCCAGAACACACTGGCAAGCCAGGGACAACACATTGCCCAGCTTAAAGCGTTCGCGGTGTCGGGGCTTTATACCTATGTTCGGGATAAGTCGTTGACCACGGCAGGCTTGCGCGGAAGCCGTGCAGCAGAACTGATCGACTATCTGGGTGCGGTCAACCAGTTGCAACCTGATGTGAAAGCGCTGCTCTTCAGAGGCACGCCGAGCTAACGCGGCTGAAGTAACGTGGGGTCGGCTCAAGGCTCTTTCTTGCCCGCCCTTCGAAGCAAATCAATGAATTCGTCTCGGTGCAGTATCTGCCTGGCTTTGGCATAGTTCAGCGCCGAGACGAACTTGCTATCCACAGTCAGGGCAGCGATTTGCTCGTAGGCCGCGATCTGTTTTTCTTCGGTCACGATATTCGCCTTCAGATAAATCATAGGGTCCGTCGCATAGTGTCGTCCCTCGGTCTGCAAGTGCCTTGTTTCATTGAAGTCTTTAAGCAGCGTGCTGGCACGCTCGATATTGCCGTGTTGTACACCTTCCTGGGCCAACAAGTCCCGCAGGTCAGCCTGATCGAAATGGGTAGACAACGGACCGGTGCGCCCGCGCGTCATTTGCAGCAGCATCGCGCCGACGATGTTGGCATGTTTGATTTTCTCCCGGGCGATACGCACCAGCGATGATTTACGCAGTGCGTCCGCATCGTTTGTGGCTTGGGTCAAATAAGCGATTGCCATCGGTAACTCGCCTTCACTGCCGGCAAATTGTTGAAGCAGAAGCCCGAACAATACTTCGTTAAAACCCCGTTGACGGGTTTGCTGGATGTCCATGCCTGTCTCCTTAGGCACCATTTATAAAACTGCTCACTTACTGTAGACGGGCAAAGTGCCAGAGGCACGTTGTGCCGATAAACGTTGAGCGCGTCCCCCCGCGCAAGTGGCATCGTGGCTTGCAAATCTGCAAGGGCCATTGCGCAATCCGCTGTTTTTCGCCCCAGGCCTTGTCCGTATGCTGAAACCAGAGCGCCCATGAAGGCGTCGCCCCCCGCACTGATACCCTCTTTCTAAAAAGCTGCCGTCACCCGATACCACTGGAGAGCGCCTATGGCCGCCCGTGACCCCGACGTCTGGCAGATCCTCGATCAAAGCGAAGCCCTGACCCGCATCAAGCGTGAGAAAAACAGCCTGTCGTTGACCCTGCTGCTGATCGCCACGGCGTACTACACGCTGTTGCTGCTGGGCCCGACTTCGTTGAAGGCCGTGTTCAGTCTGCCCCTGGCGGGCGAGTTGAACGTCGGCACCGTGTTTGCGCTGTCGCAGTATCCGTTCTGCGGGTTGCTGGCCTGGATCTACCTGCACAAGATGCGCGCCGTGGACCGTCAGGTCGCGTTGCTGGTCAAGCAGTTCAAGCAAGGGGATCTCTGATGAAAACGGTTCATTGGCGCGCGCTCGTCAGCGGAGCAGTCCTGGCCTCCGTGTCCTTACCATCGATGGCGCAAAGCAGCGTGGTCAGCAGTCAGTTTCGCGGCATGACCTTCGCCGTCTTCGGCGCGTTGGTAGCCCTCACCCTGGCCGTGACCTGGTGGGCGGCACGTCGTAATCGGTCGGTGGGTGATTTCTATACCGGCGGCGGCGGGATCTCCGGCCTGAAAAACGGCCTGGCGATTTCCGGTGATTACCTCTCGGCGGCTGCGTTTCTGGGGGTCTCGGGCCTGATCGCGTTGTACGGGTTCGACGGCATTCTGTACGTGGTGGGGTTTTTCGTCGGCTTCATCCCGGTCCTGCTGCTGATTGCCGAACCCTGTCGCAACCTGGGGCGCTACACCCTCAGCGACGTGCTGGCGTTCCGTAACGGCTTTCGTTCGTCGAAGACCGCCGGGGCGATTTCCAGCGTCTGCGTGGCGATCTTTTACCTGATCCCGCAAGTGGTCGGCGGTGGGGTGATCATCAAGGCGTTGGTGGGCATAGAATACGAAGTCTCGGTATTGCTGGTGGGCGCGTTGATGCTGGTCTACGTGCTGTTCGGCGGCATGCGCGCCACGACCTGGGTGCAACTGATCAAGGCCGTTTTGCTGATCGGCAGCTGCTTTTTGCTGGTGATTTTTTCCTGGGCGCCGTTTGGCTTCAACGTGCCGCACTTCATGGACGGGCTGTTGCACAGCGCTGCGCTGACCGCTCACATGCAGGGGATGTTTCCGGCGCAACTGGCAGGTGTGGATCTGAATCGGCATTTCTTCCAGCCAGGGCTGTACCTGAAAAACCCCATGGAGCAGCTGTCGCTGGGGATGGCGCTGGTGCTGGGCACGGCGGCCATGCCTCACGTGCTGATGCGCTTCTTTACCGTGCGTGACGCCGTCACGGCACGCAGCTCGGTGCTGTGGGCCATGCTCGGCATTGGCGTCTGCCATGTGTTGATCGTGTTCATCGGCTTTGCGGCGGCGTACTACATCGGCTCGCCCACCATCGCCAGCTTCGACAAGGGCGGCAACCTCGCGGCGCCGTTGCTGGCGCAATACCTGGGCGGCGGGACGGACAGCTGGGTCGGCAACTTCATGCTGGCGTTCACCGCCGCTGTCGCGTTTGCCACCATCGTCGCGGTAGTGGCCGGACTGACCCTGGCGGCGGCATCGGCGCTGGCCCATGACATCTACGTCGGGGCGATCCGTCAGGGCGACGCCACCGAACGCCAGCAGGCGATTGCCGCCCGGATTGCGACGCTGTTTGTCGGCGTGCTGGCGATTGTGGTCAGCCTGCTGGCCAAGGGGCAGAACGTCGCGCATCTGGTGGGCCTGGCCTACGCTGTCGCGGCTTCGGCGAACCTGCCGGCCTTGCTCCTGACCCTGTACTGGAAGCGCTGCAACACTTGGGGTGTGCTGGCCGGCGTGATCGGCGGCACGACGCTGGCCATCGTGCTGGTGCTGGTCTCGCCGAACATGACCTATCCCGCCCAGGTGCGGCAGACCGCCCTGACCAGTGTCGCGCAACTGCAGCAAGCGCTGGACGCACTCCCGGACGAGCATTCCCCCCAACGCAATGCGCTGATCATCCAGCAAGACCAGGCGCGTGCCACTGCTCAGGCCATCCCGGAAAACGCCACCAGCATGATGGGTCTGCGTGAGCCGCTGGTGTCGCTGCGCAATCCCGGGCTGATCTCGATTCCCGCGGGGTTCCTGCTGGTGGTTGTGTTCTCGCTGCTGTTCCGCGACCCGCGCTCGCAAGCGATGTGGGCGCAGATGTCAGTGCGCCAACACACCGGCATCGGCATCGCCAACGCCGAAGCACATTGATCCCTGCGCGGGTGCCCGTCGCCCGCGCCTTGTTTTCATTCCTGTGGAGTTCCCATGGCTCAATTGCCTTCGCTCAAAGCCGCCGCCTGCCATGCCGCGCCGGTGTTTCTCGACAAAACCGCCACCACCGCCAAAGCCCTGAACCTGATGCGTGAAGCGGCAGCCAACGGCGCGGACCTGGTGGTGTTCCCTGAGTCGTACATCCCGGCGTTTCCGGTGTGGGCGGCGTTGTGGGCACCGATCCTCAATCACGACCTGTTCGAGCTGATGGTCGAAAACAGCCTCTACCTCAATGGCCCGGAGATCGTCGCGATACGCGCTGAAGCCAAGCGCCTGGGCGTGTTCGTGTCCATGGGCATCAGTGAGCGCAGTCACGTCAGCATCGGCTGCATCTGGAACAGCAACCTGTTGATCGGGGACGACGGCGCAATCCTCAACCACCATCGCAAGCTGGTGCCGACGTTCTATGAAAAGCTGATCTGGGCACCGGGAGACGGCGAGGGCTTGCGGGTCAGTGACACGCGCATCGGCAAGATCGGGGCGCTGATCTGTGGCGAGAACACCAACCCGTTGGCGCGTTATGCCCTGATGGCCCAGGGCGAGCAGCTGCACATTTCCTGCTGGCCCGCGCTGTGGCCGACCCGTCGGCCGGACACCGGCAGCAACTTCGACAACGTCGCCGCAAACCGCATCCGCGCTGGCGCCCATTCGTTCGAGGCCAAGGCCTTCGGCATTCTGTGCGCCGGTTACATGGACGCCACCATGCGTGATTTCCTGGTGGACCGGGACGCTGACGTGGCGCAGATTCTCGACAACACGCCACGGGGCGCGACCTTGTTCGTCGACCCGACCGGGACCCAGATCGGCGAGATGCTGCAGCAGGAGGAGGGCATTCTGTATGCCGACATCGACCTGAACAAATGCATCGAGCCCAAGCAGTTTCACGACGTGGTGGGGTACTACAACCGTTATGACGTCTTCAATGTCAGCGTCACCCGCAAGCGCGACGAACCCGCCGTATGGAACGACGCCCCGGTTTCCCGGGAGCGGACGTCAAACGGGCTGGGCGAACAGCGGGTCCTTGAGCAACAGGTGTTCGAGGAAGCTGACCGCCGCCTTGACGCGGGGTACGTAGCGTAATTCCCGGTGCACGCTCAGCCACAGGTCGCGGGTGACGTGGATCTCATCGCTCAGTAACCGACGCAGGCCAAAGCGCTGGGCGTCGGCGAAGGCGGGAAGCAGCACGATGCCCGCACCGGCGGCGGCGGCGAACATCTGTGCCAGCATGCTGGTGGACTGGAACACGAGATTGGGTTTTTCCACCGCGTCCTCCAGCCAGCGCACCGCGTCGATCTGGATCAGATCATCGATGTAGCCAACAAACCGATGCTGGGCGAGGGCCTCAGCATTGGCTGGCTCGCCGTACTGTTCCAGGTAGCTGTCGGCGGCGTACAAATGCAGCGAAAACCGGCCCATGTGCTCGGCGTCCAGGCCCTTGCCGTGGGGCTTGAAAAACCCCAGGAACACGTCCGCTTCACGCCGGGTGACATACAGCTGCTGGGTCGAAGTCACCAACTCCACCGTCACCCCGGGGTATTGGCGATTGAACTCCAGCAGCCGACTGCTCAGGTACAGCGAGGCGATGCCCTCCATCGTCCCGATCCGCACCGGCCCCTGAAGCGCCGAAGACTGCTGATCCAGCGAGGCACTCAGCGCCGCGAAACCGTTGTCCATCGATTGCGCCGATTCCAGCAATTGCTGGCCGAAACTGTTGAGCGCCAGTCCCGTGTGGCTGCGCTCGAACAGACTCGCCCCCAAGGTGTATTCCAACTGAGCGATGCGCCGGCTGACCGTGGATTGATCGATGTGCAGCTTGCGTGCAGCCCTGGACAGATTCCCGAGCCTGGCCACCGCCAGGAAAATCCGCAGGTCATCCCAATTGAGTTGATCAAGTGACATTGAATGCGCCGACTGAATGAAGGAGGAGCGGCCTGTTGAAGGCTTGGCTGGGGGTGATGATAACTGGAGTCGTTGGTCTGGAGGGGCTGACGCGGCGTTTCACTCGCGGGCTAGGAAATATGAAAATAAATGTGACGGTAAATGGGGTTTTTCTTATGCAAAACCGGCCACGAAGCCCGTCATTCAAGGGGGCGCTTCACAGCGATGTGTGAAATCAAATGTGAACGCACCTCTGTCCAAAGGCATTTGATCATCCCGTGAATTGATCAATGCAAATCCCGCTAACCCTCAAGACTTGCCCGCCGGAACGCTCGGCTCCACCAGGCTCAGGTGCCAGCCGTCGGCGTCGTGCTGGTAGATGGCGACCAGGTAGCCATTTTCTTTGTGCAACTGACCGTTCTTGCCGGGCACCTTGACTGAAAAGCTGGACACCGAGTAACTGCCGTCGCCTTTGACGTGCACCTCTTTCACCGAGATGGCGTGGCCTTGGGCGCCGGAGGCGAAGCGTTTGACGTAGTCATCGTGCCCGGCGCGGTGACTACTCCTTCACATCCATGAATTCCCGGGCCCAGGCCACGTAGTTTTCAGGCTGGGTGTAGGTGTGGGTCAGTTCGGTCGCGCTCAGGTTCGAGGTGCTGTGGGTGAGCTGGCGCTGGGCCCGGAGGCTGTCGTACGTCGCCTTGATTGCCGCAAAGTACGCGGCATGGCCCGCCACGATCACCCGTACGCCCAGTTTGGCCAGACGCTGGCTGTCGTTGAGCTTGGGGTTGCCGTAGGTTACCAGCATCAGCGGCACGGTGA
This sequence comes from Xanthomonas sp. WHRI 1810A, assembly GCF_040202885.1. NCBI lineage: Bacteria > Pseudomonadati > Pseudomonadota > Gammaproteobacteria > Lysobacterales > Lysobacteraceae > Xanthomonas > Xanthomonas sp. WHRI 1810A. The sequence goes on along the minus strand of NZ_JBEGED010000002.1, from coordinate 612,143 downwards.
GCTTTTCCGAAATCTGCTCCAGGTGCTCGAAGTCGTCGATGCCGACGATGCAGATGCCGTCGGCACCGGCTTTTTCATAGGCCATGGTGCGCTTGATGATGTCCTGGACCGGCAGCACCCCGGCGTTGGTCCGGGCAATGATCGACAGCTCAGGATCGACCCGGGCCTCAAGGGCGGCCTTCACTTTGCCGATGCCTTCGTCGATGGTAATCAGGTCGGTGGACTTGCGACCGAATTGCGCTGGCAACAGCGTGTCTTCAATGGTCAGCGCAGCGACACCGGCGCGCTCAAGTTCTTCGACGGTACGCATGACGTTAAGGGCATTGCCGTAGCCGTGATCGGCGTCGGCGATGAAGGGCAACTGGCAGACGCGGCCAATCCGCGTGGCTTGCTCGACGAACTCACTCAAGGTGATGAGGGCGAAGTCTGGCGCGGCCAGGACCTGCAGCGATGCAACCGATCCGCCGAGAATGCCGACCTCGAACCCGAGGTCCGCAGCGATGCGCGCCGACATGGGATCAAACACCGAGGCGGTTTCTACACACGCCTGGGAGGCACACAGTGCTCGGAAATTGCGGCGCAGGGCGCAGTGGGAAATTTTGGGCATGTGGGTTCCTTGTTTCGGCCATCATCGAAGATAACAACAGAAGGTAACAATAAACGTCAATACAGCAGCGCGGCCAGACGCGCAGGCGTGAACCATGCGCTGATGACGCCGCAGTCTTAAAACCGACTGCAGCGATTCTGAAGGAAAACCGCGCGCAACGGGTGAATTCCCCGCCATCGCCTGCGCCTTATTCCCCGCCTTTCATCCTTCGTGCGATCAGGTAGACCCCAAGCCCGACCAGTGCCGTGGCGGCGCCGATATAGCCGGTACTGGTCCACCCCAGTCCTGCGCTGATGGCCATGCCGCCGAACCACGGCCCCAAGGCATTGGCCAGATTGAACGCAGCATGGTTGGACGCCGCCGCCAGACTGGGCGCTTCATGGGCGATGTCCATCAGGCGGATCTGCAGGGGCGCCGCCAGCGCCACCATGGTGCCGACCAGGCCGATCGCCAGCAACAAACTCCACAGCGAAGCGGCCGCAAAGGTGAAGAACAGCAGCACGGCCATGGACCACACCAGCAGGATGCCCACCGCGCGAAACTGCAGGCGGTCGAACAGTTTGCCACCGGCAATGTTGCCGATGATGCCGCCCAGGCCGAAGGCTGCAAGACCAAACGGAATCCACTGCGGCGTCACCTGGGTCACTTCCAGCATGGTCGGCGCCAGGTAACTGAACACGCAGAACATGCCGGCAAAACCGATGGCGCCGATGGCCAGCGCCATCCACACCTGGGGCTTGGTGAACGCGCGCATTTCCTTGCGCGGGTCGCTGCGCGGTTCGTCGCGACGGTCCGGGACGAAACGCCAGACCAACGCGAGGGTGGCGATGGCGATCAGTCCCACCAGGGCAAAGGCCGAACGCCAGCCCCAGAATTGACCGAGAAAGGTCGCGATGGGATTACCCAGCAGCATCGCCAGGGTCAGCCCCATCATCACCCGCGCGACGGCGCCGGCCCGTTTATTGGCCGGGACCATGCTGGACGCCACCACCGCTGCAATACCGAAGTAGGCGCCGTGGGGCAGGCCGCTGATGAAACGGAACGCCATCAGGCTGCCGAACGTGGGGGTAAACGCGGTAGCGAGATTGCCCAGTGCGTAGAGCGCCATCAGCACCAGCAGCATCTGTTTGCGCAACAGCTTGGCGCCGAGGATGGTCAGCAGCGGCGCACCGACCATCACCCCCAGCGCGTAGGCGCTGATGGCATGGCCCACTTGCGGTTCGGTCAAGTGCAGGTTGGTGGCGATGTCGGGCATGAGGCCCATGATGGCGAACTCGCCGGTGCCGATGGCGAAGGCACCCACGGCCATGGCGGCTTCCATTTTCGCGGCGGCGCGTGCGGGCAATATCAGCCCGGGGTTTTGCTGGAGGGACATGCGTCGTTCCGTTCTAGAAATGGCAGGGCAATTGCCGCCGATGCTAATCAAGCAACGGCGAAGGCGTCTAGAACAACTTTGGCGGGGAGAGTTCCGTTTACCCTGACATCCCGCGATGGTAAGCGATCCAGGGTCACGTTAGGATCATGCCCTTTTGCGGAGACGTTCATGTCGGCCCCCGTTTTTGCAGCCGCCCAATGCGCCGTTCAAGCCGGCGATCTCCCGGCCAATGTGGCGCTTCATCTGGCGTTCATGCGCCAGGCCCGGGAGCATGGGGTGACGTTCCTGCTCTTTCCCGAGTTGTCGCTCACCGGCTATGAACCGACCCTGGCTCAGGCGCTGGCGCAGGATATCGGCAGCCCGCTGCTTGCGCCCTTGCGAAGCCTCGCACGAGAAGCCTCAATGACGACGGTGGTGGGGTTGCCCTTGCGTCGAGCCGGTCGTGAAAAACCGCAGATCGCCGCATTCGTGCTCCAGTCCGATGGCGCCCTGGGGGTCTATACCAAGCAGCATCTGCATCCGGGTGAAGACCAGTATTTCAGCGCTGGCGAGGGAGGCGACCTGATGCTCATCGCCGATGTTCCGGTCGCCCTGTCCGTGTGCGCCGATTTCAGCCAGCCGGCTCATGCAGCGAGCGCGGCCGACCATGGCGCACAGGTCTATGCCGCCAGCGTGCTGATCGGTGAAACCGGCTACCCCCACGACAGCGCCTTGTTGCAGCACTACGCCCAGCGCCACGGCATGGCCGTGCTCATGGCCAACCACGGCGGCCCGACGGGCGGATGGGCAGCGGCGGGGCGGAGCGCGTTCTGGGACGAGCAGGGGCAATGCGTGGCTTCCACGGGCGGTGTGGGGGATCGCTTGCTGGTGGTGTCCAGAAAACCGCAGGGGTGGGCCGGGGTGGACGTCTGTCTGAAATAGCCTATTCAGGGTCCCCCGTTAACTGCTGTTCGACCGCCGCTTTATCAATGACCGACCACACATGGGCAATCTTTGCGTCGACGAATTCATAGAAAACGTTCTCGGAAAACTTCACCCGTCTGCCATTGATGGGCAGCCCGAAGAATTCTCCCTTGGGGGTGACGTTAAAGTTCAGGCGGCTGGCGAGGGTGGGGGGGGCTGACACCAGAAGCTGTATGCGGAAGACCAGGTCGGGGATCTCGCGAAAGTCCCTTTCCAGCATCGCACGATAGCCATCAAGGCCGACCGTGGTGCCGTTGTAGGTGACGTCATTGCCGACAAAGTGTCCAAGTTGCTGCCAGTCCTGGCGGTTGAGGCAATCGATGTAGCCGCGGTAGGTGTCGGCCAGTTCGTCTCGTGTCATGTTTGTACCCTCTCTTTTAGTGAAGACACACTACCCGCTCTGTAGGAGCGAATTTATTCGCGAGGCGCCGGTACAGATACTGAAGGTGTGTCGATTGCGAGGCCCTCTCGCGAATGAATTCGCTCCTACAGCGGCCTCGGCGGTTCATGAATCCCGTGCCAGCGGGCCTGTCCGCGAAGGCCCCGTGACACCCGGTGCACTGTTGTCGCCTGGCAGAGCTTTGCGATCACGTTCGCGCCTACAGGATTGATAACCGGTCAGACGCGCATTCCCATCTCCAGGGCGCGCGTTTCGAATCCGAGCTCCCCATACAGGCGAATCGCATGTTCGTTGAAGGTCCACACCGCCAGCCTGATGTCTTCGGCGCCTTGGTCGACTGCCCAGTCGCGGACGTGCTGGATGAGGCCGCGGCCGATACCGTTTCCCCAGAATTGTTCTGCAACGCACACCGAGCCGATGCGGACGAAGGGCAGCGGTTGCAGCAGCGGCCCGGTGCCGGACGAGAGGCTGGCGGTGATGAAGCCCGCCGGGCGCGCACCGATGTGCGCGATGAACACCGCGTGAGCCGGGTCAACCAGGGCATTCATCCAGTGCGGCAGGTCCCGCTGATAGTCGAGCGTCGCAGCAGTGTAGATATCCGGACGGGCCGCGTGATGGATCTTGTTGAGCAGTTGCCCCAGTTCGCAGATTGTCAGGGCGTCGGTTTCATTAGCGGTCCGGTAGCGAATGACGTTGTCCATTGTGTGCAGTGCTCCGTGCGTGGGTGGCCTTCACCGCCGTCTGCTCCAGTGGCGAGCTGAAAATCGTCGTCAGATCATAGAGCATGCGCCTCGGCAGCTCCTACTCGCGTCGTCCGTGCGCCACAACTGTGTGGGTTGACCCGCACCCGTGGGAGCGGACCTGTGCGCGAAGAGGGCGGTACGTCGACACAATTCCATCGGCTGAAACACCGACTTCGCGGGCAAGCCTCGCTCCAACAGTTCCAGATTTCACGTTTGATACATGGCCGTCAGGACGGCGTCGGCGGTGCCCCGCGGAAGGCATCTGCCCCGGTCACCCGCGCCAGTTGCACCGGTTTGCCGATCCGCGCTGATTCGTAGATCGCTTCCATGATGCGTTGGTCCTGCATACCTTCTTCCCCCGGGGTCCAGGGCTTTTTGTTAGTGGCCACGCACTCGGCGAAGTGGTCCATTTCCAGCGCGAACTGGTTTTTCGCTTTGGTGCTGATCTGCTCGATACCCGGCGCGACAAACGCATCGGTGTCCTCGGCGATGCGGCTGCGTTTGAGCTGCAGTCCCTGGTAGGCAAACGCCGGGTCCATGTCCGCCCAGCCCTTGTCGCCCAGTACCCGGTACCGTTTGGAGGTGAAGGTCGCGTAACTGCAGGTGCATTGCACGCGCACGCCGCTGGGGAAGCGCATTTGCCAGAGCATGGCTTCCTCCACTTCATCGAAGCGCGCATCGCCTTCGCTGCTGTACTGGCTGGCGGAGACTTCAACCGGCTCTTCACCCAACAGAAAGCGTGCGGTGTTCAAGCAATACAGGCCAATGTCGGGCAGGGCGCCGCCGCCAGCCAGCGCTTTGACGTGGCGCCATTGACGGACATTGTCCTTGGACTGGTTCTGACAGTTGGCCATGTCGATGAGCTTGATCTTGCCGAGCACCGATTCCCCACGGACCCACGCCATGACTTGCCGGTTAAGCGGTTCGTACTGGATGCGATAGGCGATCATCAGCAACCGGTTGGCCGCCGTGCAGGCGTCGATCATGGCCTGGCAATCGGCAACCGAGGTGGCCATGGGTTTTTCGCACAGCACGTGCTTGCCGGCCTGGGCAGCGCGCACCGTGAACTCCCGGTGCATGGCGTTGGGCAGCACGATGTACACCGCGTGGACGTGGGGGTTGTCGCGCAGCTGATCGAACGTCTGATAGTCGTAAATCGAAGATTCCGGGACGTCATACATGGCCGCGACGCGTTTGGCCTTGTCCCGGTCGCCGCTGACCAGTGCCGTGACCTTGCAGCGCTTGGACGACCCCAGTGCCGGCAGGATTTCCTCCAGGCTCAGGCGACCGAGGCCGACAATGGCGATGCCCAGGCGCCCGTCCTGGCCCAGTTGCACGGGCATGTCGGACTTCTCGGTCTTGTCTTCCTGCATGGCCGGCAGCTTGACGGCGTTGGGCAACGCTTTGGCGGGTGGCGCGGCGGCGGTGCCTGCCGGGGGAGCGGTGGCCGCCTGGACTGATTGGGCGGTCAGGCCCAAGACGCCGACGGCCGCCACGGCGGAGCCAGTCAGGCGCAGGAAACGACGACGTTCGGGGAGGCTTTTGGAATCTTCAGTGTTCATCGGATGATCCTGCCGGGGGGAGTGTGCTTTATAGAAGCGCACGGACCGCCTATCGTTCAGCGCATCTGCCGAGCGTCATGATGTGTGGTTTGCGCTGGCCCACCCGGCTAGAATCCCGCCCCATCAAGCTTCGTCACCCATTCGGGCGCAGCATCGGTGGTTTTGGGAGTGATGATGGTGAGTGCCCGCGCGACGTTTACCGAAGGTTCGGTAGTGCGCCATGTTCTGGTGATGAGCAGCACCAGCGCGTTGAGTCTGCTCGCGGTTTTTCTGGTGGACATCCTGACCCTGGTCTATGTCTCCATGCTCCACACGCCCGTGCTGCTGGCCGCGGTCGGAATCGCCAAAGTCATGATCTTTTTCAACAGCGCCGTGGGCACCGGGTTCATCATTGCGGCGGCGACGGTGCTGTCCGAGCGCATCGGTCACCGGGCGACGAAGGCGTTCTCGCGGCTGACGACCCACCTGATGGTCATGCTGATCGTGGCCTCGGGTCTGCTGGCCGGGTTGCAACTGGCCCTGGTGCCCCAGATCAGCCACTGGCTGGGCGCCGACGCCGCCACTTACGACGCCGCTCAGACGTTCATCTGGCTGACATTGCCGTTCAGCGTGCTGCAGTCGGCCATGCAGATGTCGGCGCAGATTCTGCGGACCACGGGGGACAGCCGCCGGGCCTTATGGGTGGTGCTGTCCGGCGCGGTGACGCTGGCAGTGGCGGACCCGTTCTTCATTTTTGTGCTAGACCTGGGCCTGACCGGCGCGGGACTGGCGTATGCCTTGTCGGCGTGCGTGTCGCTGGCGGTCGGGCTGTACTGGGTGCGCCAGCAGGTGGGCCTGGCGCTGCAGATCCACCTCAAGCTGTTGCGTCTGCACACCGCCCGCACCCTGAAAATCGCGCTGCCCGCGGTGATTGCCAATATGGCGACGCCGGTGGGGCTGGCGTACCTGGTGTCCACCATCGGCACCTACGGCACCTCGGCATTGGCGGCCATGGCGGTATTGGACCGGGTGCTGCAGTTCTGCTATTGCGCGTTTTTCGCGTTGCCGAGTGCCTTGGCCCCGGTGCTGGGGCAGAACATCGGCGCCCGGCGCGATGACCGGGTCAGGTCAGCGATTGCCTTCAGCCGCCGGCTGGTCGTGTCCTACGGTGTGGTGATCTGGGTTTTGTTGATACTGTTGGCCGGTCCCATCGCCGACCTCTATGAACTGGAGGGAATAGGGCGGCAACTGTTCCTGACTTTCTGCCAGGTAGGGGGCGGGCTCTGGGTGCTCATCGGCCTGGACTTCATCGCCATTGCCGTGTTCGTGACGATGGAGCAGTCCTGGCTGGTGGCGGTGTTTGCCTGGGTTCGGGGCACCCTGGGCACGGTGCCGTTCGTGTGGGCCGGCACGCATTTTTTTGGCGGCAGAGGGGCGTTCCCGGGCATGTTGGCCGGCAATGCCGTGATCGCGCTGACCTCGATTTCCCTCGCTGCGGTGATCGCCAACCGCTTTTTTGAACGCAGGGCCAGGCCCATGGGCAGTGGCACACCATGAATCAGGGCAAGTTGGAATCTATGTCAGTCGACGAATCAGGGATCGAATCAGACGCGCTCGACGCGCTCGACGCGCCCAAGCGGCGCCGCGCGCCCAAGGGTGAAATGCGCCGAACCGCGTTGCTGGACGCCGCAACGGTGATCTTCGCCCGGGACGGTTTCTCCAACGCATCAATGAAAGACGTCGCACTGCTGGCGGGGATTACCACGGTGGGCCTGCTGCATCACTTCCCCAATAAAGGCGCGTTGCTCGGCGCGTTGCTGGAACGTCGCGATCAGCGAGTAACGTCGCGGTTCAAGGACTTGACCGTGGAGTTGACTCTGGACGGGTTCATCCGGTTTCTGGAGATGGTCATCGGTTTCAGCGTGGCCGACGCGGCGGAGTGTCAGGCGGCGTTGCTGCTCAATACCGAAAGTCTGTCGCCTGCGCATCCGGCCTGGGCGTGGCACCGGGAACGGTTTCACATGACCCATGCTCACGCACGAGGGCATATAACGGCATTGATCGAGGCGGGGGAGATCAGGGACGATCTGGATGTGACGGCATTGGCCCAGGAGATCTTTTCAGTCATGGACGGTTTGCAGATTCAGTGGCTCAGAAGCCCTGAGGACGTGGACGTGAAAGCGGTATTCGGTCATTACCTGCGGCGGTTGCGCGCAGACATTCAAGCTCGTCCCTGAGCTTGAACGGTTCGGCTTAGTAGCGTTGCGCGGCTGAAACCTGTACCGCTTTACGCAACGGCACGGGCAGCGGGTTGCTGTCGGCCGTGGTGAGGTGTTCGGCGAACAGGGTGATCAGCGTGCGATCCAGCGGCAGGTTTTCCGAGTCCGGACCGACCAGAATCTTGAACTTGCCCGCGTCGACATCCCAGCTGTCGGTCTTCTCGACGTAGTGAGCCAGCGAACGCGAATCGATGGGAATGCTCACTGTCTTGCTTTCGCCCGGTTGCAGGTAAACCTTGGTGAAGCCCTTGAGTTCTTTCTCGGGACGATCAACCGAAGGCGCTGCGGGGTGGACGTAGAGCTGCGCCACTTCGAAGCCTGCCTTGTCGCCGGTGTTGGTCACCTTGAACGTGACGTCGATGGTGTTGCCCGGCGCCAGCACGTTGGTCGACAGCTTCAGGTCGCTGTAGCCGAACGTGGTGTACGACAGACCAAAGCCGAACGGATACAGCGGCTTCGCATGCTTCTTGTCATACCCGCGATAGCCCATGTACAGGCCTTCGCTGTAGGTCATTTCAGTCAGTGCGTTGTCGCCACGGTAAGCCGACGGGTCCGGGTAGGACGCATAGCTTGGGTTGTCTTCAATCTTCTTGTCGACGGTGATCGGCAGTTTGCCCGATGGATTGACCTTGCCGAACAGGATCTCGGCCAGGGCTTGACCGGCTTGCTGACCCGGGAACCAGGCCTGCAACGATGCGCCGACCTTGGTGGCCCACGGCTGCATGTCCGGAACGCCACCGCCGTGCATGACCACGATGGTATTAGGGTTGGCCTTGGTGGCGAAGCTGATCAGCTCAGCCTGTTGGTCAGGCATTTCGAAGCCATGGTCCGCGGCTTCGCCTTCATGCTCGTTGCTGGTGCCGGTGGCGATAACCACGGCATCGTATTTCGCCAGGTCCTTGGGTGGACGCAATGACGCCCAGCTCATCTGCACGCCCGCCAGGCCGCCCAGTGCCGGGGTGAAGTTGCTGCCGCTGCGGCTGTATTCAAGCTTCACGGTGTACGGCTTGCCGGCCACCAGTGCCGGGGTTTTACCCGAGGTGGTCAGGGCGTTCACGACATCCGGTGAAAACTGGACACCGTCGCTTTGCAGCACCAGCTCATCGTTGATCCACAGCTTGTACGGGCCGTCTGCGCGCACTTTGAACACGTGGGCGCCGGAGATCGTTGGCTTGATCACGGAGGTGAAGCGGGCCGAGAACGCGCCAGCGGTCGGTGTGAAACCGGACACGGTGGTGTTGCCGGCGTCAGTTTCGTTGGTGCTGGTGGTCCAGTTCAGGTTGACGCCGGGCTCGACACGGGTCAGCGCGGGGCTGCCGGAGAAGCTGGCATTGGCGTAGTACTCGGCCTTCACGCCGGCGTTGCTGACGGTGCTGTTGCCCGTGGTGGGCTGGTACCAGGCCGCGGTTTTCGCGTTCAGGCTCATTTCCGGCAGGAACGTGACATTCGTGCTGTTGGAGGCCAGTTGCTGCAAGCCGCTCAGTTCCGTCACGTAGCTGTCAGGCGGCGCGTTGGCGGTACCGAAGGGCGAGCCTGGCGCGTCGTAGGCCCAGTTGCCGATGACCGCGATCTTCGCCGACTTGGCCAGTGGCAACAGTGGTTTGCCTGCCGTGGTGTTGGCGTTGCGCAACAGTACAATGCCTTCCCGTGCGGTGTTCAACGCAGCGCGCTGGCCATACTCGGGGTGGTCCAGGGTCTGGGCGGTGTTCATGTTGTCTTGCAGGTCATAGCTGACGACGGCGCGCAGGTTGCGCTTGACCTTGTCATCGATGACGTTCTGGGTCAGTTGCCCGCTCCAGATCAGCGGCAGCAGGTTGGCCTCGGTGAATTGCAGGCCCGACGGCATGTCCAGGTCAGTGCCTGCCCATGCGCCCTTGAACGGATCGTGGACCGCGTTGAAGTCGCTGATCACGTTGCCCTGGAAGCCCCATTCGCCTTTGAGCACTTCGGTAATCAGGTGATGGTTTTCGCAGGCGTAGTCGCCGTTGATCTTGTTGAAGCCGCACATGATCGACGCCACGTTGGCGTTCTTGACCATCGACTCGAAGCCCGGCAGATACAGTTCGCGCAGGGTCCGTTCGTCCACCTTGACGTTGAGGCCCTGGCGATTGGCTTCCTGTTCGTTGGCCAGGTAATGCTTGCCGCTGGCCTGGATGCCTTGCGCCTGGATCGCGTTGACGATGGCGGGGGCGAGCACGGCGCCGAGGAACGGGTCTTCGCCGCTCACATACTCGGCGGCACGGCCGTTGTACGGGGTGCGGTACAGGTTGACGCCCGGGGAGAGCATCTGTTGCCCGCCCGAGATGCGGGTTTCATAGGCGATCGCCAGACCGAATTCCTTGGCGCGGTTGATGCTCCAGGTCGCGGCAATGGCGGGCTGCGACGGGTATTGCGCGCCGAAGGTCTTGTTGTTGACGTGCACGCCCATGGAGGAATCGTAGGCGACGGTGCCCTTGATGCCCCACTTGAGCAGCGACGGGACCATGTGGCCGTCGTTGACGCGGGTGAAGTTGATCTTTTCCGACTGGCTCATGTTGTCCAGGATGGAACTGACGCGTGCTTCAACTGCGTTGCCCGTGGCGGGGGTGACAGTCGCGGCCAGGGCGACGTTGGCCTGCACGACGCTGAAGGCCAGCAGGCTCAGGGCCATGGTGTGTTTCAAAGCTGACAAGGGCAGCGTCCTCTGTGGTCGGGTGCGCGCAGGCAGGCCGACGGGGTCGTGAAGGGTGTTCATGGTTTCTGCACCTGGGCAGGGGCGTCCCCGGTGTCGACCGGCGCATCCAGCAGAGCCGATGAAGCGTTGGCTTTGGCGGTCGGCGTGGTGACTTTGTCGACGCCGGAGATCTGATCCCGCTTGGCCTCGACTTGAGCGCGAGTGTCCTGGCCGGCTGATGAAGTGCCCGCCGCGAGGGCGCAGACGCTATAAGCGCCAATGGATAACGCACAGAAAAAAGACAACGTGAGTCTAGTCATCGATTGGATCTCGACTGAAGAGGTAGCAAGTTAATGAGTCAACAAAAGTGCCTGGGGAGTCAGGGCGGTTGTTAAGTCCGGAGAATCTACCCATAAGTTCAGCGTTTGAACATTTATTTATTTATTATCGATTTGCGCGAGAAATATAGTGGGTTTTTCGTGCGGAGAGGCGACAGCGGTATTCGCTTTTGAAATCAAAATACCGCATTTAAAGCAATTTATCGTCTCATAACGCCTATAAATCAGTATGAGTCGGCTATTTGTGATTCATAAAAGCTATTTTCATGACATCAGTAAACCTAATTGCAGTTAGGTTTAGTAATCTGGTAAGCTTCACGGCGGGCCCGGCCAGAGACGTTTCAATATCGGCTTTTATGATTGTCCCGATACATTTATTGGCGCCATTAGTTAGTGGGATGTTGTGCTCTTATTTTTAAATTTTGCTCATGAAAATCTGACTCATTAACTTCTTTACATAGCCCGTTGAAAGTTTCCCGTCCGCGGTTCATTGCATCGCTGTGTGCACGCGAGACTCGAAGCGGATTGTCGTGGTGCTGGCTTTTGATTCTGGCCGAAGGCCGTAGGAGCGCGGCTTGTCCCGCGATGGGCTCCTACAGCGAGTGCATGGGGGAGAGGTATTGATGGGGGCTAAACGGGCTGCGTCATCCCTGGCACGTCCATGTTGATCCGGCGCCAGGCGGCTTCGGCAAAGCTGTAGACCGAGAACGCGATCAGCCCCAGCGCCATCACCATCAACACGAACGCGCCGGCGGGCAGGTTTTGCAGCGCATTCAGCGCATCCTTCATGCCCGGTGGGTGCATGGCCTGATAGCTTGAACCGCTGATGGCCAGCAGTACGGCGATCTCGATGAACACCACGCCGCGCGCCATCAGGCCGAACCGTGAGACCGGGCGCACGTACTTCATCACCTCTTCATCCGCTTCGAAATACTTCTCGAACGACGCTTTCCAGCCTTTGATCAGGTGAGCAATGCCCACGCCCAGCGGAACGAGGGCGATGACGTAGACCAGCAGGTTCGAATACGGCCAGGACAAGATGTAGGCCAGTAAGTCTTCAGTCTTACCGCCGCCCGACCCGCCGGAAGATTTGAGGCCGCTGATCAGCAGGCCCAGCGCAAAAAATGCCAGGGCGCCGTTGACCACACCCCCTGCCAGCAGGCCTGCGCGAATTACCAGGCCTTTGAATTCCCGTCCGTGATGGTCGACATCACGGGTGGCCTGCAAAAAGCGCCAGGCGGCAAACGCCAGCAGACCGGCTACCACCAACCCCACCAGCACGTAGCCCAGCGGCTGGCTGAGCAAAGCTACCAGCCCGCTGTGGCTGTCTTTGGGCCGGGTTGAATCCTGAGCGGCCAGCAGCGCAAAGATGCCCATGATCAGATAAATAACGCCACGTGCGGCATAGCCACTGCGGGCAAGCAGCACAAGGCTGTGGTTCGGGGACATGTCTAGCTCCGGAAGAAGTAATAGACAAGCAGACCCGATGCGGCGCGAGGGGTTCGATGGTTTCGTCCAGAGCAAAGCGCTGGTGGGGGTTGCAGAGGGCTGAGGAGTGCTTATGGCCCATGCAGCCAAGCTGATATGATCCGCGCACTTGCACATTGCGTAGAACACACCATGAACCGTCGTAAAAAGCTCAATCAGATCCTGAGAACCAACGCCAAGAAGGCCAGCGCCAAACTGGCGCCAGCCAGCAAGAACCGCTACGTCAGCAAGGCGGACCGGGCAAAGCTGGCCGAGGAGGCCGTTGCCGACGATCAAGGTGGGAACGCACCGGGCGCCGTGCACACCCCTGTAGGAGCGCGCTTGCCCGCGAAACCCAAGTGACAGGCGATCAAATGCACCCGCTGCAACGCCCCCCATCAGGTAATGAGAATGCAGGACGTCATGCTGAAACGCTTTTTTACTGGACTGCTTACCCTGTTGCTGTTGTGCGGCGCCTTGCCCGCCCTCGCTCAGCCAACCCCGCCCCAGGCCGCCGACGCCGCCACGGCGCCGCTGCCCGAGGAGGGCGCGACGCTGGAGCAACTCAACGATCAGCTCGATTCGATCCGCCAGAAAGTCTCGGTCAAGGCCAACGATGACCTGCTGTCGAGCCTGCGTCAGGCGGCGCTGGAGGTACAGAAACAGGCTGACACGCTGACAGCCAGACAGGCCGTCGACATTGAGCACCTCAATGATCAACTGAACATTCTCGGCCCGGTGCAGCCTGACGAGCCGCAAACCATCAGCAGCCAGCGCAAAGCGTTGACCACGCAGAAGAACGCGCTGGTCGCCGACGAACGCCAGACCAACACCCTGAGTCAATCGGCCCGGGACCTGGCCACGCAGATCTTCAGCCTGCGCCGCAGCCTGTTCGATTCACAAATCACCACCCGCACTGCCAGCCCGCTGAGCACCGATTTCTGGTCGACGATGATTCGTCCCACCGACGACGACCTGGGCCGCCTGAACAACCTGCTCAACGACGTGCACAGCGCCGTCAGCACCGCGCTGGCTCCGGGCAAACGCCTGTTTTTCATCACGGTGCTGTTGGGTGCGGTGTTTATCTGGGTGGTGGGCCGACGCCTGATGGAACGGCTGCTGATCTGGCTGATGATCCGCTGGCTGCCGGAAGGCCGGCTTCGACGCAGCGCGCTGGCGCTGACCGTCGGGCTGTCCACGGTGCTGACCATCGGCGCTGCCACAGCCTTGCTGCGTTGGGGGATCGACAGCAATGCCGTGCTGAGCAACGACGTGCTCAATCTGCTTGACCAGATGCAGACCCTGATTATCTTCTGCTCCTTCATCGTCGGCCTCGGTCGCGGTCTGTTGATGTTGTCTCACCCGTCCTGGCGCCTGCCGCAGATCCCGGACCCAATCGCCTCGGCCATCGGACGTTTCCCGGTGTTCCTGGCGCTGGCGCTGATGATCATCGGCACCCAGGAACGGATCAACAGCGTGATCGCCAGCAGCCTGGCGCTGACGGTGGCGGTCAACGGCCTGACGGCCCTGGCGGTTTCGCTGGTGTTTTTCTACGCCTTGCTGCGCTACCGCCGCGCCCGTCGGCGTGCCGGGCTGGAACGTCTGCCCGGTTTCGCCGGTCTGGTCCCGTTCGTGGTCACGGTCTGGGTCGGGCTGAGCCTGCTGGCGTTGCTGGCCGGCTACCTGACGCTGGCGTACTTCCTGACGGTCAAGCTGCTGTGGATGAGCGTGGTGGCGGCCACCGCGTACCTGCTGATCGCCTGCTTCGGCGATATCTGCGAAACCCTGCTCTCGCCCAAGCAACCCGGCGGCGTGGCATTGGGCGCGGCGTTGGGCCTGTCCCCGCGTCACCAGGCCCAGGCCAGCACACTGCTGGCGGGGATCGGCTGTACGTTGCTGCTGCTGACCGCAATCCTGCTGGCGTTCATGCCCTCGGGTTCCAGCCCCGGCGAGTTGCTCGAAGGGTTCACCCAGCTGGATTTGGGCAATAAGCCCCTCGGCGGGCTGACCATCGTCCCCAGCGATATTCTGCTGGCCCTGGCGATTCTCATCGCCGGCATGCTGGGCCTGCGGGTGTTCAAGGAGTGGCTGGGGGAACGGCTGCTGCCGGAAACCAACATGGACGCCGGCATGCGCGCCTCGCTGGTGACCCTGGTCGGCTACATCGGCGCGGTGCTGCTGGGCATCGTGGTCATGTCCACGCTGCACATCAGCCTCACCAACCTGACCTGGGTGGTCAGTGCGCTGTCGGTGGGGATTGGTTTCGGCCTGCAAGCCATCGTGCAGAACTTCATTTCCGGCCTGATTCTGCTCACCGAGCGGCCGGTCAAGGTGGGGGACTGGGTCAGCCTGGCAGGCGTCGAAGGCGACATCCGCCGCATCAACGTGCGCGCCACGGAAATCCAGATGTCCGATCGTTCCACGGTGATCGTGCCCAATTCCCAGTTCATTACCCAGAACGTGCGCAACGTGACCATGGGCAATGCCCTGGGCGTGGTCGGCATTACCCTGACCCTGCCGCTGGACACCGACGTGCTGAAAATCCGCGAACTGCTGCTGGAAGCCTTCAGCGAGCACGAAGCCATCGTCGATGAACCGGCGCCGTCGGTGTCGTTCAAGGACCTGACCAACACCGGGCTGATCATCAGCGCCAGTGGTTACGTCAACAGCCCGCGCTCGGTGGGCGGCGCCCGCAGTGACTTGCTATTCACCGTCCTCGGGCGCTTGCGTGACCTGGGCATTGCTTTGTCGGCGCCGCAGAGCATGGTGCTGATCAATGACACCCTGGTCAAAGTGCCGGACGCCACCGACAACACGCCGGCATAACGCTCGCGATGACGGGGGCGTCGGGATACCGCCCCCGTCAACGCGTGACCGCCATCGCTCGTCCTGTAGCGTTCACGCCTGCCACTGCCGTGCGGTTTCTTCAGCGAAGGCGCGGTAGGTCCGAGGCGCGCGGCCCAGCAGTCCGGTCAGGCGCGTCAGGTCCTGATCGGATGCCACGGCGCCGTCCTGCTGGTAACGACGCATCATCGCGCGCATGTCGTAGGCCATCCACGACGGCGCCCACGCTTTAACCGCCTGCTCGAAACTGTCGAGATCGTCGCCTGCGTAGCGGATGTCGCGTTGCAGCACCTGGGCCCAGAGATCGGCCAACGCCGGGCCGGTCAGGGCATCGGGGCCGGACAGTTCGTAGGTTTCCCGTGGCAGTGGCGAAGTGGCACGCTCCCGGCGCAGCAACTCGACCACGGCGGCGTCGGCGATGTCGCGCACATCCACCATCGACACGCCCTTGTTGCCCACCGGCGAAACATACAGGCCGGCCTGTTGCAGCGGGTCCTTCAAGCCCGCATCGTTCTGGAAGAAGTAAGAAGGCCGCAGGACGGTGGCCGGCAGGTCCAGCTGCTCGATCATCATTTCAACCGCGTGCTTGCCAATGAAGTGCGAGACGTCGGTGAATTGCGCGCTGTGGGTGACGGACAGGTAGACGATGCCCCGGACGCCGGCTTCGCGGGCAAGGCCGAGGGTATTGATCGCCTGGGTCAACTCGTCGGCTGACTTACTGACCAGCAGGAACAGGGTGTCGACGCCCCGAAGTGCGTCGCGCATGGCGTCGGCGTCCAGCAGATCGCCTTTCACCGCACTGACGCTGTGCGGGAAGCGGGCCTTCTCAGGCGAGCGGGTCAGTGCGCGCACGTCAGCGCCGCTTTTGGCCAGTTGATTGATCACTTCAGTGCCGATACGGCCTGTGCTGCCAGTGACGAGAATGGACATGGTGTTCTCCAGAATAATCGATAGGGGTCGGAGCGCTTACGTCGCCTTGAGGGCGTGTCGCGCTGTCTGAGGCCTACGTTAGGAGTTCCTGATGTGTGCGCATAGCTGCTAATTTATGGACAGTTCGTCTCATAAATGGAACGGTTTATGGATTTGCAGGGCCTGGCAGGCTTCAATCTGGTGGTGCGGCACGGCGGATTCGGCGCGGCAAGCCGGGCCACCGGTCAGCCCAAAGCAACGCTGTCGCGCCGGGTGCGTGACCTGGAAGAGCACTTGGGCGTGCGCCTGATCGAACGCGGAGGTCGACCGTTGCGGCTGACGGAGGAGGGTGCGGTGCTGCATGCGCAGACGGACGCGCCGTTCGAGGTCATCAATGACGCGCTCGATGACATCCGGGCCGGCCTGGGTCGCCCGAGCGGGCGTTTGCGCATCAGCGCGCCGTTGCTGTTTGCCAGCACGGCACTGGGGCCGCTGGCGGCACAATTCGTCGCGGCCTATCCCGACGTTGTCCTTGAGGTCAGCACCGAGGACCGGTTCGTGGACCTGATGGCCGATAACCTCGACATCGTGATCCGCGCCAATCCGCGACCCGACGACACGCTGGTGGGGCGCTGTTTCATGCGCAACCGATTGGTCCTCGTCGCGCCGCCGGATCTTGCTCGCCCTACAAACAGGGAAGGTGACCCGGAACGCGTTACCTTCGCGGCGGTCATGCGCACCGGCACAGGGGACCACGATGTCTGGACGATCATCGACACGGATGACGCGGTGCCGAGGCTGTATCACCCCAAAGCCGTGCTGCGCCTGTCGTCACCGTTGACCATCCGCGATGCGGTCCTGGCCGGTGCGGGCGCGGCGCTGGTGCCGCGCACCGTGGTGGCAGAAGAACTGGCCAGCGGCCGGCTGGTCAGTTGGGGCACCGCCACCGGGCCCGAGATCGAAGTCTGGGTGCTGCATGCATCCCGGCGCCTGGTAAGCCCGAAGGTCACGGCCTTCGTCAATTTCATCTGTGACTACTTTGCCCCTGCAGGGGGATGACAGCGGCCAGTCTGCGCACGCTGGTTTTTGCATAGGGCGCCCCCGACACGCCGGGAGGGTCGGGGCTGCCGAAGGCCAGGGTATGCCGATATGCAGATTGAGATCGAGGTCCGGTCAGCGGGACTGGCGCACGACCAGCGCGTTGCGGATGCAGGTGACCATGTCGTGGTTCGCGAACGGTTTGCGGACAAACCACGCGGCGTGACCGATGCCAGCGCTTTGAAGGGTTTCCACACCTGACATGACCACCACCGGGATCGGCGGCCATGCGCGCAGGGCTATATTGACCAGGTCAGCGCCATCCTTGTCTCCAGGCATGTTGATGTCGGTCAGAATCAACGCCACAGCGGCAGATTCCTGGTGCAGAAAATCCAGTGCCAGGTCGGCGCTCTCCATGGATCGAGTGAGAAATCCTTCGCTTTCCAGTACCTCACACAACAGCTCTCTGATGATGTCCTCGTCTTCAACGACCAGTATGAGCAGGCCCTTTTGAAGCGCCATGTTGGCCATAGCCGCCTTTGTATGCATCGTTGGCGCCTTATTCGGTTGGCCTGTTAAATCAGGGTTATTCGTTTGAGTGGTAAGGGCTCAGCTAATTCAGCGTATTTACGGGGAAAGTGATGACTTATCGAACTGCCATGGCCGCTCTCGCAAAGCAGTCGATCGCCGCAGGGTCTTCGGCATTTGCCGTGAGCCGGGCGATGGGGTTACCCGGCGGAGAATAAATAGTCATCTCGTGATGGTTAAGGGGTTCAATCTCGATACGGGACCCGTCTTCAAGATAAAACGCCTGGTCTGCATACTTGCCCGCCATCTGTTGGTAGTAAGGCGGTGCACTTAAGCAGCTTCGCAACTTGCCGCTTTCATAGACCTCGACAAACAGGGTCCCGCCGGCCAGGCGCCCGCCCCACAGTTTCGCCAGGGTCTGCGGCGGCCGTGCGGCCTCCACCGATTGGTAATCGACCAACGACAGGCCCGGCGGGCGGGCGCAACCCGAGGTGGACAGCCCTGCGCTGATTAATCCGAGAATAACGACAGCCTTGATCCCTGAACTAAGTGCTGACATATGATTTTTCAGACTGCCTGAAACGGGAAATAAGAAAACCAAACCGGAATTGGCGTCGAACGCGCAGGATAGAACTAACAGGAGCGGCATTGAAAGCCTATGGCCACACTTCATGACCAGCGGCTTCTACAATCAGGATTGTTGTATAAGGATGAGCCATGAGTTGTACAACATCTCTGTTAGGAAACACGTAACTGCTCCATAAAAAGTACGCTGCAGATCGGTTAGTTGAAAATGAGCGGCAGACTAAAAGGTTTTTTCTTATGGGCGTGCACTGAATGAATCGGTTGGCCACTCAAAATGTGGCAGGTATGGCGAAAGGCTTACACGCAATCGAGTGCAATCGCCGTTTACAGGTCACGCGTGCTGGCGCAACCTGAGCTTGTCAGCCGCAGCACAAGCAGTGCTGGGGAGGTAACGGATTATGACCAGGGCCTGGATGGCCGCCAACAGGATGTTGGACTGGTTCTGATGAAAAAAACGACCCGCTTCGGCGGGTTTTTTTATGCCTGCCTTTTGTGCCGCACAGGCAACAGGTGCGATGCGCCTTGTTCAATGGCGCGCCGTTCATCACGCTGATGCTTTTACCGGAAAGGGGGTTCGAACCATGGCGCTGAACCGACGTCAGTTCAATACATTCACCCTGCTGAGCCTGCTCGGCACAGGAGCACTGACCATGAACCAAGCGCTGGCTGCGCCCGCTGTACAGACACTGCTGCTCAAGGCCAACGGCGGCATCCCCAATAATCCGACGCTGCCGGTGCTGATTTATCCCGCTGCGCTGGACGTGAACAGCAGCGACCCGGCGTCGTTGTTCGAACGCACGTTCACCGCCAATGGCTGGCCACCGCAATGGCGCTACGGGGTGTTCACGTATCACCACTACCACACCCGTGGTCACGAGGTGTTGGGCGTGTATGCCGGCAACGCGCGATTGATGCTGGGAGGGCCGGACGGCCACGTGATCGAGGTCAAGGCCGGGGATGTGTTGCTGCTGCCGGCAGGGACGGGGCACTGCAACCTGGGTTCCAGCGACGACTTCAGCGTGGTCGGCGCCTACCCGCCGGGGCAGGAGGGCGATATCAACCGCGACCCGGCCACCCCTGCCCAGATCCAACAGATCGCCCACCTGGGGTTTCCCCCCACCGATCCGGTGCTGGGGGACAAAGGCGGGGTCGTGGCGTATTGGCGTGGGTGACCGTGAACATCCGTGCGATTGATTATGAAGCGAACGGGGGACAACGCTTAGCCTTCGTAACGATCAGGCGCGCTTCGCAGCATTGAAGAACGCCACTTTCTGTGCCAGACGATCGGCCAGCTGAGTCAATTCGCGGCTCGCGGTGGCGACCTGATCGGACCCGGTCGCGGACTGTACGGTGGAGCTGTGAATCCGGTTGATGTTGAGCGCGACATCTTCGGCCACGGCGCTTTGCTGAATGGAAGCGCTGGCGATCTGTGCGTTCATGTGGTTGATCGCGCCGACTTCCTGACTGATTTTGGACAGCGCGCCCTGGGCGTTGCGTGTTTGCTCCACGGTGCGGCTGGCCAGTTCGCAGCTGTCGCGCATGGTCTGCACGGCGGTGTCGGTGCCGCTCTGCAGGGTGCTGATCATGTCTCGAATGTCTTGGGTCGACTGCTGCGTGCGGTTGGCCAGCGAGCGAACCTCATCCGCCACCACTGCAAACCCGCGGCCATGCTCGCCGGCCCGCGCCGCTTCGATGGCCGCGTTGAGGGCCAGCAGGTTGGTCTGGGAGGCGATGGAGTTGATCACGTCGATCACCGTTTCAATCTGCTCGCTCTGTTTGGACACTTGCTCGACGGTACGGGTGGTTTCCACCAGAGAGGTTGCCAATTGCTCGATGGCCTGCGTGGTGCCAGCGACCAGTTGGTTGCCGCTTTCGACTTCAGTGTCGGCCTGGCGTGCGGCGTCGGCGGCCTGGGCGGCGTAGCCCGACACCTCGCTGGCGGTGGCGGCCAGTTGCGTGATAGCGGTCGCGACCTGCTCGGCTTCCCGGGTCTGCAGGCCTATGTGTTCGTTGTTGGTGGTCGACGTGGCGGACAACAGCGTCGAGGAATCGGTGACTTCCTGGGCGGCATGACGCACTTGGGTCATGGTGTCGGCCAGGCGGCTGAGCGCGGTTTTCAGCACGCCCATCACGCTGTCGGGGTAGGGCGTCACGATGGTCTGTTGCAGATCGCCTGCCGCCAACCGCTGGATCGCCTGGGCGACCTCGGCAGGTTCGGCGCCGAGGGTGGATTTGACGAAGCGGATAATGACCACCGACAGAATGATGCTCAGCAGCAGCGCCACCCCGGTGACCAACAGCATCAGCCCCTGGAACTGGCTGGCGGTGGTCTGCACCGACCCCAGCTGGGATTTGATCGATGCTTCTTCGTAGTCGATCAGCGCGTTGGTGCGTTTGAGCCATTCGCTGTAGTTCGCCGAGGTCTGGCTCAGCAACAGGGCACGTGCCCCGGCGATATCACCGCCACGGCGCAGCGCGATCAAGGCGTCGGTGCTGGCCAGGGTCTGTTTCTCGATGTCCTTGATGCCGCGCAGCAGCGCCTGCTCTTGTGGGGAAACCCCCGGGCCCTGGAACAGCTGATCCATGGCGGTGGCCGACTCGATGTACGCCTTACCCAGCTCGTTGACTTCGTTCAGGTGCTGCTCAAGGTCTGCTGCGTTGTCCACCAGGATCGCATCACGAATGGCGATGGCACGGTTGTGCACGCTGCCGCGAAAGTTGATGGCGTAGCGCTGGACCTTCGCCGCGTTCTGGCTGACGTCTTCCAGCGTGGTATCGATGAACCCCACCCGCTGGATGCCGACGGCGGTGATCACGATGAGTAATGAAACAACGGCGGCAAAACCAAGGCCTATGCGAGCGCTAAGGGACACGGGGGTTTTCATGGGCAGGACTCGAGAGAGCACGAAGTGGAAGAGCGCGATATCAAAGCGCCAGTTTTATCGGACGACGCCACGGTAGAGGCAGGGCAGAACCACTGCCTAATTAATCGTCGCTACGGTAGACATAGCGAAGGGCTATGGAATTCCTTATGAATGGGGTCGGCCGGCGCAGCGTGAACATGAGGGGTCGCTGCGCCTGCCGCGTCAATCAGTGGCCCGATGCAACGTAATGCGGGTCAATTCCGACGGCCGGCCCAGCCGAATAGCAAATCCGGGCCAGAGCGCCGTGCCGTTGTTGACGTACAGCTGCATGCCATCGACTTGATAAAAACCGGACACGTAACCCGCGTTGGCCAGGGCGACCACGCGGTCAAGGCCGAGAATCATCCCGCCATGGGTATGACCGGACAACTGCACCGCGACGCCTTTGCTGGCTGAGAACTGCGCGTTTTTCGGCTGGTGGTCGAGCAGAATGATCGGCAGATCCTTCGGCGCGCCGTTCAGCGCCTGTTGAAGATCCGGTGCCGGGAAACCGGTGGCCGGAGCTGTCAGGTCGGTGACGCCGGCCAGCACCAGCTGTGCGCCGCCCCGTTGGAGCAGCGTGTGACTGTTCGCCAGCGGGACCATGCCCAGCGAGACGAAGTGCTGCATCCATGCCGCGTTGTCGAAGAAATACTCGTGATTGCCGGGGATCACGTACACCCCGTCCGGGGCACGCAGGTCACGCAAGGGCGCAATGTCCCGCGTGCGGTTCTCGATGGAGCCGTCGATCAGATCGCCGGTCACGACAATCAGATCGACGCCCAGGGCATTGGACTGCTCCACGACTGAACGCGTCCAGGGCTCATTGAACAGGCGGCTGATGTGCATGTCGGTCAGTTGCAGAATTTTGTAGCCTTCAAATTGCGCCGGCAGGTTTTTGATCACAAAGGCGATGTCTTTCACCGGCGGGACGCGCATTGCCTGCTGGACGCCGATGGCCGCCAGCATCAGCGCCGCCGTGCCGATCGCATAGCGCAAGCCTGTCGGTACGGTCAGCCACTGCTGGCGGATCAGCATCGTCAGCAACATCCCCAGGTCGACAATGATCTGCAGCACCGCGATCAACAGAATTGCGCCAAACCCCCAGTTGAAGAGCATCACGACGATGCGCGGAAATTCCGGGGAGAACACGCTGCCGGATGAAAATTTGGCGAACAGGTGATATTGCGAGGCGAGCAGGAGCAGCAGCGCCACGGCAATTTTGGTCGAAAGCGTCCACGGCATCGGCCAGATAAACCGGACCATGACGTACAGGCACGGCATGCTGAACATCACGTGAAACATCGGCGTCTTCCTTCTGTCATTGAACGTTTTCGGCCGCAGCGTCGCGCTCACCGATGCTGAATCGGCTACGCAGGCTGCGGCGGCAGGGAACAGGGATTATTGGCGGGCGCTGGCTTCGGCGGCCAGGCACTCCAGGGCGAACTGTTCGGTGTAGGTCATCTGAATCGGCGTGGTCTCGCCCTTGACGGTCCGTTCGCCCTCGAGGATGTACCGGATGCGCTTGTCGGTGACGCCGATGCGCTTGGCGATCCAGGAAGGTGTCTGGCCGATGCGCGAGATCAACTTGTCGGCGTACTCGGTGGAGGGGTTGTAGCGTTCTGCGTTGGGTGTCATGTGACGTCCGGATGAAAGGTGGGGGTCGCGGTGCGTGCGCAGAGTATGCCGCACCGCGCGCCGATGATTGGAGTGTTTCGCGACCGCCAGGCGCATTCCGACCGTGTGACTGCGCCTTTACCCCGCGTAGTGGTGGCCGTTGCGCCAGCCGCGACGCCGCTGGTCATCTCGATAGAACATCACGTCACTGCCCGGCGACAAAGGGCATATGCCTTTACATGAGCCCGGGGTTTGCCATGAACAGAACACTGATGAGCTGCACCTTCGCTGCATTGTGCGGCGTTTCCGCCTTGACGATGGCTCAGGGCGAAACGGATGACAAAGCGGCAACGCCCAACGCCGGGCCCAGCCTGAACAGCGCCAAGTCGCAGCCCGGCGAGGCTTCGCCGGGGGAAAAGCAGGCCGAGCGCCCGCAACTGCCAAAGGACCCCGGCGGCAGCGCGACCGGCGGCAAGGGTTCGGACGCTAAAAGTGAAGCCGGTAGCAACGCCGGCAGCTGAAATGGCCCGGCGCCACACTGCGGGGGCGGGTTGGAACAATAATGTGGGAGCGGACCTGTCCGCGAAGGCGGCGTTCAGGCGCTAGAGATGGGTTAATGCACCGGCCTCTTCGCGGACAAATCCGCACGGATTGGCGTCAGTCCGGGCGTCGGGGCATCGCTTTTGATTCTGGCCGCAGGCCGTGGGAGCTGACTTGTCTGCGATGGGCCGGGGTCGCGTCCGACCGCGAAGCGGTCCTGACGTCATGCGCCCGAGGTGTGTCAGGCAGACCGCGTTGACAGGGTTTGGGGGCAGCTTCGCGCCCCATCGTCGGCAAGCCGGACTCCCACGCCTTCGGCAGAAGCAGAGGCCTGACCGTTGTTGGAGCGAGCGGCAGCTCCCGCAATCGATCTTCATCCCCTCCAAACCATCAAACAGCCCGGAATCTCAGGATCTGCGTGCCGTCGTACGGGTCCGTCAGGTAATGCGCGTGCACGCCGAAGGTCGCCTGCAAACGCTGTGGGGTGAGCACGTCCATGGGTGTGCCGAGCGCCACCAGCCGTCCGCGTTCAAGAATCGCCAGACGGTCACAGGTCAGGGCCTGGTTGAGGTCATGCAGGGCGATCACGGTGGTCACCGGCAGCGCGTGGACCACGTGCAGAATGCCCAACTGGTGCTGGATATCCAGATGATTGGTCGGTTCGTCCAGCAACAGGATCTGCGGGCGTTGCGCCAGGGCGCGGGCGATGTGCACGCGCTGACGTTCGCCGCCGGACAGGCTGTGCCAGCTGCGGTGTTTCAGGTGGACCGCGTCGACGTCATGCAACGCTTGCTGAACGATGGCGTCATCCTCACTCGACCACGGGCTCAACGCGGACAACCACGGCGTTCGGCCCAGGGCGACGGCATCGAACACCGAAATGGCGTCCAGGGTGTCGGCCTGCTGTTCAACCACGGCCAGGGTTTGCGCGATGCTGCGCCGGGACAGGGTTTTGAGCGGCTGGCCGCCCAGGTGAATCTCGCCCCGGCTGGGGACGCGTACCCCCGCCAGCAGTTTGAGCAGGGTGGACTTGCCCGAACCGTTGGGCCCGACGACCCCCAGGGTTTCGCCACGTCGAATGTCCAGGCCGACGTCCTGCAACAACACAGCGTTACGGACCTGAAAGCCCAGGCCGGAACAACTCAAGACCGATTCCCCGCTCATGGGTGTGGCGTGATTCATCGGGCATTCCTCCGGCCGATCAGGATCAGCGCAAACACTGGCGCACCCACCAGCGCCGTGATCACGCCGACCGGGATCACCTGGCCTTTGATCAGCGTGCGCGACAGCACATCGGCGGCAATCAGGAACACCGCACCGCCCAGTGCGCTGGCCGGGAGCAGCCGTGTGTGCCGGGTGCCCAGCAGCAATCGCACGGCATGGGGAATGACCAGCCCGACGAAACCGATAGAGCCGACGATCGATACCATCACCGCGGTGACCAGGGCGGCGCAGCTGATCAGCAGAAATTGCACGCGCCGCACCGGAATGCCAAGGGAGGCGGCCGAGTCGGCGCCGAAGGTGAAGGCATCCAGCGCCCGCCGATGCCAGAGACACACCGCCAGCCCCGCCAATGCCACCGGCACCGCCAGCCACACCGACGGCCAGCGCACGCCGCTGAGATTGCCCAGCAGCCAGAACATGATGCCGCGGGCCTGTTCGGAGCTGGCCGATTTGGTGATGAGAAACGCCGTCAGCGCATTGAACAGCTGCGAGCCGGCAATCCCCGCCAGAATGATCTGGCCGTTGCCACCGGGTGACTGACTGGCGCGCGCCAGCAGGACCACCACGGCGAAGGCCGCCACCGCCCCGGCAAAGGCGCCCACCGACAGCGAAATCAGCCCCGCCCCCAGGCCCAGCAACGCGACCATCACCGCGCCGGTGGACGCCCCGGCGGAAATTCCCAGCAGATAGGGATCGGCCAGCGGGTTGCGCAGCAGCGATTGCAGGATCACGCCGCAGGTGGCCAGCCCTGCACCGCAGGCCGCCGCCACCAGGGCGCGGGTCAGGCGGTAATTCCAGACGATGCCTTCGTCGATGGGGTCGAGCACATAACCCGCCGCCCATAGCTTGTTGGCCAGCACCTGGAGCACGACCTGAGGGTCGATGCGGGTTTCACCGATGGCGACACCGGCGATCACGGCCAGCAGCAGGATCAGCAACGCCAGCAGCGTACGAGTCAGGGTCCCGGTCATTTCGGCAGGTCGTAGTCGTTAAGGGCCGCTGCCAGGGTTTCGAGGCCGTCGAACATTCTCAGGCTGGCCTGCATGGCCATGGCGTCGAGGATGATGATGCGGTTTTGTTTGACCGCGTCCATGTTGCGGGTCACGGGGTCGCTGCGCAGGAATGCCAGCTTCTTCTGGTAGTCATCGGCCGGGAAGCGGCGGCGGTCCATGCGCGCAATGATCAGGAAGGTCGGGTTGGCCTTGGCGATGGTTTCCCAGCCCACGGTCGGCCATTCCTCGTCGGACTGCACCACGTTACGCACGCCAAGGGTGTTGAGCATGAAGTCCGGAATGCCCTTGTGCCCGGCGACATAGGGGTCGATGTCCAGGCTGGCACTGGAGAACCAGAACAGCGCGCTGGTCTGCTTCAAATCGTTGGTTTTCGCCGTGGCGATGGACTTGGCCATGCTGGCTTTGAGTGCCGCGTTCAGTTGCTGGCCTCGGTCCTGCACATCGAAAATCTCGGCCAGCTGGCTGATGCTTTTGTAAATGCTGTCGACGCGGAACGCCTCCAGCCGCGTGCCGTCGGCACCGACCCGATTGTCCTTGGCTTCGCAGTCGGAAGGCATCAGGTAGGTCGGGATCTTCAGTTCGTGAAACTGCTCCCGGGTGCCGACCACGCCTTGCGGGCCCACCATCCACTCCAGTTCCACCGCCACCAGCCCCGGACGCTGCCCGATCACCGACTCGAAACTCGGTTCGTTGTCGGCCAGCCGCGGGATCTTGTCGTTCTCGGTCTTGTACGTGGCCAGCACGTCGTTGAACCACAGCGAGGTGCCCACCACCTTGTCGCTCAAGCCCATGGCGTAGAGCATTTCTGTGCCGGCCTGGCCGATGGTCACGGCGCGGGTCGGCGCCTGCTGGAAAGTCAGCGTGCTGCCGCAGTTCTCGACCGTCAGGGGATAGTGAGTCGGCGCGGCGTGGGCGAGGGTGGACAGGCCCAGTGTGCAGGCCAGGGTGACAAGGCGGGGCAACAACATGACGCAATCTCCGGTCGACCGTACAGGGCAGGGGTACGGACCGGAAACACATCATCGAACGCTGCCGTCAACGGCAGAGAAGTGCCGGTCACTGAGGTGACACACGGCGCAAGGATGTCCTTCCCGGACACCCCGCCGGTTAGTGATTTGCTTGGCCGGCAGGTCTCCTGACTGGTGCGTC
This sequence comes from Xanthomonas sp. WHRI 1810A, assembly GCF_040202885.1. NCBI lineage: Bacteria > Pseudomonadati > Pseudomonadota > Gammaproteobacteria > Lysobacterales > Lysobacteraceae > Xanthomonas > Xanthomonas sp. WHRI 1810A. The sequence goes on along the minus strand of NZ_JBEGED010000002.1, from coordinate 585,427 downwards.
GTCGCCTGGCTCCGGCCTTCCCGGAAGCGATTCCAGTGGCAGTTCAGGAGCAGGCTCAGCACCTACAGTTGCGGGGGCAGTTCCGTTTGATGCCGCGCAAGGCATCACGGATTCCCTATTAATCCCATGTGGAAACCGGCGCCGGCATGGTAGTCGATCGCAGTGTGTTTCACCATTCTTGCAGCCGTGTCTGGGGATTCATCGAGCCTGCGGCGCCTGATCCCGCAGCGGCCTGAAAAAGCGTCGAATCTCCTCGGCCAGCAAATCGGGCTGCTCCAGCGCCGCGAAATGACCGCCGCGCGGCAGGTGTTCCCAACGCTGCACATTGAACACGCGCTCCACCCAACTGCGTGGGGGCATCGGCAGCTCCTTGGGAAAGACCGCCACGCCCAAGGGGGTCTGTACGCGCTCATTGGCCGGGAACACCAGCGGGTTCAGGCGGTTTTCCTTGTACAGCCGCAGGCTCGCCTGAATGTTGCCACTGAACCAGTACAGCGAAATGTCGCTGAGCAGCGTGTCGAACGGCACCACCTGTTCCAGGTTGCCGGAGTGATCCACCCACGCCTGGAATTTCTCGACGATCCACGCCGCAAGGCCTGCCGGGGAGTCGGAAAGGGCGAACGCCAGGGTCTGGGGTTTGGTGGCGTGCAGCGCGGCGTAGGCACCTTCGCTGGCCGAAAATTGACTGCCGCGATTGAGGAAGTCCTGTTCCTGCTCGCTTAACGGTTGTTGGTCGTCCCCCAGGGGCGGCCTGAAACTGCCGGGGATGAAATTGAGGTGGGCGCCGATCATGCGGGCGCTGTGGCGGCGGGCGAGCCACATGGACACGCCGGCACCGATGTCCCCGCCCTGGGCGCCAAACCGGTCGTAGCCCAGCTCGCCCATCAGCGCTGCCCAGAGGTCAGCGATCTGCTGCGTACTGGTCCCGGCGCCGGTCGGGGCGGGGGAGCAGCCGTAGCCCGGCAGGGACGGCACAACCACATCAAATGCATCGGCTGCGTCACCGCCATATTTCGCCGGATCCGTCAGGCGCGGGAGGATGTCTTCCATCTCCAGGAACGAGCCCGGCCAGCCATGGGTCAGGATCAGCGGCATCGGTCTGGGCCCGACCCCGCGCTGGTGCACGAAGTGAATCGCCTGGCCGTCGATCTCTGCCATGAACTGCGGCAGCTGATTGATGCGCTGCTCCTGGGCACGCCAGTCAAATTCATCGGTCCAGTAACTCAGCAGCCGCTGAAGGAACACCGCGGCGGTGCCGTCATTCCAGCTGTCGCTGGTCAGCGTGTCGGGCAGACGCGTCGCAAGCAGGCGCCGATGAAGGTCGTCCAGTTGCTCGGAAGGTACGGACAGCGTGAAAGGACGGATGGCCATGTCAGCTACCTGGTGGGAGGAAAGAGGGTAGGGTCGGCAGTAACGTCTGGCAGTCAGGTTTGCTGACTTTCCACCGACAGTGGGCCGGTGACACGCAACGCATCCCATAAACCCATGAGCTGCGTCACTGCCTGGTCGATCTGCTCGAAAGCCACGCCGTCCCGGGCCAACACCGACATCCCCAGCATGAAACTGTCGTACACGCTGGCCAACGCGTCGGGCATCACGGTGGTCGGCAGTTCCCCGGCGGCAACGGCGCGCTCGACACAGGCCAGGATACCGGCCCGGTTATCGGCCCGGGCCTGCGCGAGCGGCGCGGAGATCGCTTTGCTCTCCTCGGTGCAGGCGCTCAAGAAACCCAGCGCCACCAGGCAGCCCTTGGGATGGCCGGCCTCCCACTGCATCTTCGCCGAGCGCCGGAGCGTGCGTTCGATGGCTTCCCGTGGCGGCAGGCTGCTGTCGAACAGGCTGTCGGTGACCCGGCCGTGGGTCTTCAGATACCGCTCCATCACTTCAACGAACAGCGCCTGCTTAGAGCCAAACGCCGCGTAAAAGCTGGGTGCTGTGATACCGCCGCCGATGTGGGCCTTGAGCTGGCTGAGCGAGGTCGCGTCGAAGCCATGCTCCCAGAACAAATGCAGTGCCTGATCAATTGCCACGTCACGGTCGAAGCTGCGCGGACGTCCCATCTGTGCCATGGAAAAGCCTCCTCTGAGTCATATAGATACTAGTCGATACATAAATGATTGACTACCCGGTGACCCCTCCCTATATTTATATCGATCGTTATATTAATGGGAGGAATTCGAATGACCACCGATGAACAGCAGGCAGAAACGCTTCCGCTGGGGGCCTTGTTGGCGCTGGCAATGACCGGCTTCATTTGCATCGTCACGGAGACCTTGCCGGCCGGTTTGCTGCCGGAGATCAGCAACGGGCTGGCCATCTCGCCGTCGTTGGCGGGGCAGATGGTGACGGTCTACGCGCTGGGTTCATTGCTGGCCGCCATCCCGTTGACCATTGCTACACAGAGCTGGCGCCGCCGGACCGTCCTGCTGACGACGATCGTCGGCTTTCTGGTCTTCAATTCCATCACCGCGTTGTCGTCCCACTACGGGGTGACGCTGGTTGCGCGGTTCTTCGCCGGCGTGTCGGCAGGGCTGGCCTGGAGCCTGATCGCCGGGTACGCGCGGCGCATGGTGACGCCTCGTTTGCAGGGGCGCGCACTGGCCGTGGCGATGGTGGGAACACCCATCGCCTTGTCGCTGGGCGTGCCGCTCGGGACTTGGCTGGGTGGGTTTATGGGCTGGCGCATGGTGTTCGGATTGATGTCCGGATTGACCCTGGCGCTGATCGCCTGGGTGCTGATCAAAGTGCCCGATTACCCCGGTCAGTTGGCGTCACAGCGCATGGCACTGCGTCAGGTCCTGTTCACCCCGGGGGTGCGCTCGGTGCTGGGGGTGGTCTTCACCTGGATGCTGGCTCACAACATTTTGTACACCTACGTCGCGCCCTTTGTGTCCAGCGCCGGGCTGACCTCTCACGTTGATCTGGTATTGCTGTCATTCGGCGTCGCCGCGCTGGCCGGCATCTGGGTCACGGGGCGGCTGGTGGACCGGCACCTGCGAAGTACGGTGCTGGTCAGCCTTGGCGCCTTTGCGGCGGTGTCGATTTTCTTCGGCCTGTTCTCAGCCTCGGCGGTGGCCGTTTACGCCGGGGTCTTCGTCTGGGGCCTGACCTTTGGCGGCGCTGCCACGCTGCTGCAAACAGCCCTGGCCGACGCCGCCGGCAAGGGCGCCGATGTGGCGCTGTCCATGAACGTCGTGGTGTGGAACAGCGCCATCGCCGGCGGTGGACTGCTGGGTGGCGTGTTGCTCGGTCAATTTGGCGTGGGGGCCTTTCCCGCGGTGTTGCTGGCGCTGCTGCTGATCAGCCTGGTCATTGCCTTCCGCGCACGGGACCACGGTTTTCCCCAAGGTCAACGGCATGGCACTCAGGTGGTTGCGGGGCATTGAGGTGTGGCGGGGTCGTCACGCGGGTGGCAACGTGCGTAACCACTCCCATCGCACTTGATAGCTCCGGGCTTTTTTGACGAACAGCTCGGGCTGGGGGAAATGCGAATTCATGCGCAGAATCCCTTGCTCAAGTTCCGCCAGCCCGTAAGGGGCATAGAGCTCGCCGCTGTCGATGTCCAGACCGATGCAGGTGCAGCTGATCAGGAAGCGGTCGATGCCTTCTTTCGCTGAATGCAGGGGAGGGTAGTCGCCGCCGAAGCGATCCTTGAACCACAGGTGCACCCGCGCCTGATTCCTCAGCTCCACCTTCACGCCCAGGTCCTGGAACAGCGCATCGGCGGCGACAATCACCGCGTTTTCGGCTTCCCAAGACAGGTCTTGATCGAAGTAGAAAACGTCGTAATCGTTCACCCCCGACGCCACCGGCCGATCCCCGATCCGGTTCCACACCGCCTGGAACAGACAGCCGGCGGTGAGCATGCATTGGTTCAGCTTCAGAGACGGCAGTCGCGAGACGATCTGTGCATTGATCGGGTTGGACATCGCGATATCGATGAGGGCGGGGACAGTCAATGTCATGCAACGCTCCTGGTGCGCGTTCGCCAACGTCGATGATTGGCTAACCGGCTTTCGCATACGAGTCAACCGCCACGCAGGGCGGCAATCACCCACCGCACCGCCAGTGAAGACTCGCGGCGGGTGGCATAGAACGCGTGGTGCCCAATGAACGTGGGAAACCAGTCCTCCAGCACCCAGCACAGGTTTCCCGCCTGCACCTGCGGTTCCACCAGAGCCTTGGGCAGGTATGCCAGGCCGAAGCCTTTGAGGGCGGCGTCCAGCATCTGGTAGGCATTGTTGAACACCAGCTGCCCGTTGACCCGCACTTCGGTGTGCTGCGTGCCGTTGCTCAGTTCCCACGGCATGAGTGAATCCCGGGTCGGCAGCCTGAGGTTGATGCAGTTGTGGGTCATGAGGTCCTGGGGTGTCTGCGGTGCTGGACGGCCTTGCAGGTAGGCCGGCGCCCCGACTATCGCCAGGGTTTCGTCGGCGGCGATGCGCACCGCGATCATGTCTTTTTCGACCTGATCGCCCAGCCTCACGCCAACGTCGATGCGCTCGGCGACGATGTTCGTCAGGCCGTAATCATTGATCATTTCCACGCGCAGTTCCGGGTGCTCGCGCAGCAGGCTTTGCAGCCTGGGCCAGACATACTGGTTGGCGGCGTAGTCGGTGGCGGAGATACGCACCGTGCCCACCGGCCGCTCACGCAGTTCGGCCACGGCCAGCAGTTCGGCTTCGATCTCTTCCAGTTTGGGCGCTACCGAATCCAGCAGGCGCTGGCCGGCTTCGGTGGGCGAGACGCTACGGGTGGTGCGGGTCAGCAGCAACATCCCGAGCTTGGTTTCCAGCGCGGTGACGGTACGGCTCAGGGACGACTGGGAGACGCCCAGTTGCGCGGCGGCGCGGGTGAAGCTGCGTTCCCGGGCCACGGTGAGGAGGGCGACCAGGTTGTTCAGATCGGGCGTGGCCATTTATCCGCCAGTGCATGAGTGTATGCACATTTTGCCACCTAGTGACGGAGTCATGAAAGCCTTAGATTGGCCGCCAGGCCTATCCAGGGGTTCGGCATGTGCGCCGGGCCCTCATTTTACGGAGTGACTTACATGACCCAGGCAGACCAGACCATCATCCGCGCCGGCAGCAAGCCCTCGGTCAAGGGGCCCGACACCTGGTTCACCGGTTCGGTGCGTATCGACAACATGTTCCAGGCTGTGGCGCCGGGCCGTGCCACAGGTGCCATCGTCACCTTTGAGCCTTCCGCGCGGACCTTCTGGCACGCGCACCCGTTGGGTCAGGTGCTGGTGGTGCTGACCGGCGTCGGCTGGACCCAGTGCGAAGGCGGCCCGCGCACCGAAATCCGCGCCGGTGACGTCGTCTCCTGCGCCTGCGGAAAACGCCACTGGCACGGCGCCGCCGACACCACCGCCATGTCTCACTTTGCCGTCACCGAAACCATCGACGGCAAGAACACCGAATGGATGGAGCCGGTGACCGACCAACAGTACCTGGGCGGCCCGCTGGTAACCGAATAAGGGTGCCAGCAATGGCTGTGTTTCAGCCGCCGGTAATGGGTTGGACGTGCGGGCGTCTTCGCGGACAGGCCCGCGCCTACGGCGCCGCCGTCTGCCGCTGATCCGCTTTTTTATCGTCATTCTGAGTCTGTTATCAAACGTGCCGCTGCCCGATCATCGCAGCGGTTTCCACGTGATCCGGACGCACGTTTCGACGTTGTTTCCTGCCTGCGAAACCGTTCCTGATACTCAACGACTCAGAGGTTTTCATGGGCAAACTCGCACTGTGCTTGCTTGGCTTTTTAGCGCTTACCATCGGGATTGGTTTACTCGCGACCATTCCGCCGGTGTGACCGGATCTGTGCGGGGACTGAGCTCAGAACGTGGCGATGAGCCTCCCCAGCACTGCCATCGCGTCCTCGCTGCGTTTGTCCCACGGGTGTCCGTAATTGAGCCTCACGCAGTGACCGAAACGCTCGGTGGCCGAGAATATCGGGCCCGGGGTGATGCTGATGCCTTGCGCCAGGGCCTGCTGATAAAGCTGCAGCGAATCCACCCGCTCCGGGAATTCAAACCATAAAAAGTACCCGCCCACCGGCTGGCTGACCCGGGTGTCCGCGGGAAAGTAGCGTGCGGCGGCAGCCAGCATGGCGCTTTGCTGGATCTCGAGGCTGTCACGCAGTTTTCGTAGATGACGATCGTAGCCGCCGTGTTGCAGGTAATCGGCAATGGCGGCCTGGGCCGGCACTGAAGGAGAAATCGTCGTCATCAGTTTCAGGCGGTTGATCTGTTCGGTGTAGCGCCCGCCAGCCACCCAGCCGATGCGGTAACCGGGCGCCAGGTTTTTGGAAAATGAGCCGCAATGCATCACCAGCCCCTCCTGATCGCAGCGCTTGACCGGGTGAGGCGCTTTGGTCCCGAAGTAGAGCTCGGCATACACATCGTCTTCAATCAGCGGGATCTGGTGCGTTTGCAACAACCGGTACAGCGCCTGTTTATCGGCCTGCTCCATGCTCGCGCCGAGGGGGTTCTGGAAGCTGCTCATGAACCAGCACGCCTTGATCGGCAGGCGATCAAAGGCGTCCTCAAGGGTCTTGAGGTCCACGCCGCCACGGGCCTGCACCGGTATTTCAACGGCTTTGAGTTTCAGGCGCTCCAGCACTTGAAGGCAGGCATAGAAGGCCGGCGCCTCGATGGCGACCAGGTCGCCTGGCTGGGTCACGCACTGAAGACACAGGTTGAGGGCTTCCATGGCGCCGTTGGTAATGACCAGCTCGGCCATCGGCAGTCGCACCCCGTTGATCATGTACCGCAGCGCAATTTGCCTGCGCAACTCGGCGTGGCCAGAGGTGATGTTGCTGATGAGCTCGGTCTGGTCCAGTTCGCGCACAGCCTTGGCCATCGAGCGCGCGAGCCGGGGAAGGGGGTACAGGGCCGGACTGGGAAACGCGGAACCGAAGGGCACGGTGCCAGGGTCTTTCAGCGAGGACAGCACCGAGTAGATCAAATCGCTGACCCTGACCTCTGCGCCATCACTGGGGTGGTGGATCGGTTGAGGTTCGGTCATGCCCTGCGACACGTGATCGCGCACGTAGTAGCCCGAACGGGCCCGGGCCTGGATCAGGCCCCGGTCTTCGAGCAGGTAATAGGCCTGGAACACGGTTGAGGGGCTGATCGCGTATTGCTGGCTGGCCAGCCTGACCGAAGGAATTTTATCGCCGGGTGCCAACAGGCCGTTACGGATCATCTCGGCGATGGAGGCGGCGAACTGTTCATAGCGTTTCATCGGCAGCCACGTCTGTTTTCAGGCGCACAGAATGAGCTACCCGCGATGAGATTACGATGGCTCGACGGCCGACAGCCGTCGGGCCATACGCTGATCCTGTGGCGGGCGACCCGCAGGGCGGATCGAAGCGGCCCGGCCCGCGCGGTCGCCGCCAGGCGTCACGGTTGCAGCGATTTCAACGCCGCCAGGGCGATTTCATCGTCGTGGGCCGGGGTGTCGGCGCTGATGCCGATGGCGCCTGCCACCTGGCCTTCAAGCCGAATGGGCTGGCCGCCTTTCATCATGACCAGGCCTGCGGTGATGGCTGCAGCACGTCCGCCGTTGATGCCTTTTTCCAGATCGTCGGACGGGCGTTTGAACAACGCCGAGGTTTTGGCTTTACCCTGCGCCAGGTCGACACCCGAGACCACCGGTGCGCCATCCATCCGCGCCGTCAGGATTGCCCAGCCGCCGTCATCGACCACCGCGACTGCGCACGGCCAGCCGTGTTCACTGGCGAATTGCTGCGCGGCCTGGACCAGATGGTTGGCGGTTTCCAGGTTCAAGGTTGCCTTGTGAGTAATGGCGGTGGCCGTTGACGCTGCACTGGCCATGGGGGCGACGACACCAGCCAGGATTAGCACGATAAAGGGTTTCAGGAACATGGTGGATCTACCTGCAATGGGTTGAACACCAGCTTAGCGCGAACCCACAGCAGGTAATCACAGTGATGCGGTCCTATCATTACCTCACAGGTAATACGACTTGGCTGGCGCGGGTATGGCCAGCACGCTGGCATAGAACCCGCGGGACCGGGCAGGATCGTGTATAACGCCTGCGGCCCAAACGTGGGCGGGGTTTTTCGGGCGGGAAGGGGCAGTCGTTGAACGAACACACATTGTCCAGGCGCCTTGAGCGGGTGGCGGCGCAGGTGCCTGAGGGGGCGCGCCTGGCGGATATCGGCTCCGATCACGGCTATCTGCCGGTAGCGTTGATGCGCCGGGGCGTGATCACGGCGGCGGTGGCCGGGGAAGTGGCGTTGACGCCGTTTCGGTCGGCGACGCGTACCGTGCAAGAGAACGGCCTGGAGCAGCAGATCAGCGTGCGTCTGGCGGATGGGCTGGAAGCGGTGGAACCGGCGGACGGAATCACGGCCATCAGCGTCTGCGGCATGGGCGGCGAGACCATTCGCGACATCCTCGACCAGGGCAAGACGCGCCTGAGCGGCCAGGAGCGGCTGATTCTGCAGCCTAATGGGGGCGAGCAGCCGTTGCGACAGTGGTTGATGGACCATGATTACCGCATCGTCTGCGAGGAGCTGCTGCGGGAGAACCGCTTCGATTACGAAATCATCGTCGCCGAACCTACCGGACCCGTGCAGTACAGCGCCGAGGCACTGTACTTTGGGCCACTGCAGATGCAGGCCCGCAGCCCGACGTTTTTGCGCAAATGGCAGCGGATGCTCAAGCAGAAGCAGCGCACGCTTGCCAGCTTCGCCCACGCGCGGCAGGCGGTGCCCGCAGAGAAAGTCCAGGAAGTGACCCAGCAGGCGCAGTGGATCCGCGAGTTGCTGGCCTGATCCGCCATTACCACCGGGTTGGCAGTGGGTCGCGATTAGCGCAGCGCCGTAGTTCAACCTGTGGGAGCGGACCTGTCCGCGAATAGGCCCGTCCATTCGACACCTCTCTGGTGACTAATGAATCGCCTTCGCGAACAAGTTCGCTCCTACAGAAGGTGCGTGTCTTGCGCAGGGACTGTTTATGGTTCCCGCGCTCTGTCTGCTAACCCGATCACGGCGCACCCACGCAGCGCGCGGGTACGATCAGAAGCGATGGACGCAGGCTTGCCTGTTAGTAACGCTCAAGCCAGTGGGCGTACGGCGCTGGCAGGGTCCAGGACGCTTTTTCGACGCCCAGTTCCTTGGCGGCAAAGTACGGCCAGTGCGGATCGGCCAGGTGGGCGCGTCCTACCGACACCAGGTCCAGCTGACCCGATTCGACAGCGGTGTGTGCCAGTTGCGGCGTGCCGAAACCCCAGGCGGACGTTACCGGCAGGCCGGTTTCGCGGCGCACGCGTTCGGCGATCGGGCCCATGAAGGCCGGGCCCCACGGAATGTTGGTGTCAGGGATGGTGAAGCCGACGCTCACGCTCAGCAGATCCAGGCCGCCGTCTTTGAAACGACGCGCCAGTTCGATGGATTCCACCAGCGTCTGCTCGTCGCGGCCGTCGTATTCGATCACGCCCAGGCGCGCGGTCAGTGGCAGGTTTTCCGGCCAGACTTCACGCACGGCCGCCAGGGTTTCCAGCAGGAAACGGCTGCGGTTGTCGAAGCTGCCGCCGTAGGCGTCGGTGCGCTGGTTGGAGTGCTCGGAGAAGAAGCTCTGGGCCAGGTAGCCGTGGGCAAAGTGCAGCTCGATCCACTCAAAGCCTGCATCCCGTGCCCGGCGGGCTGCGTCGACGAAGTCCTGACGCACGCGGGCGATGTCTTCCAGGGTCATGGCCTCTGGCACTTGCGGCAGGTTGGCGCCGAAGGCGATGGCGGAAGGGGCCAGGGTCTTCCAGCTGCGCGGGTCGGTGGCGGCCATGTGGTCGTCGCCTTCCCACGGACGATTGGCGCTGGCCTTGCGACCGGCGTGGGCGATCTGTATGCCGGGCACGGAGCCGGCGGCCTTGATCGCCTTGACCACGGGCACGAAGGCCTGGGCGTGTTCGTCGCTCCAGATACCGGCGCAGCCCGGGGTGATGCGGCCTTCAGGGGAAACGGCAGTAGCTTCCACCACCACCAGACCGGCGCCGCCGCGGGCCATGCCGGCAATGTGCACCTGGTGCCAGTCGTTGATCACGCCGTCGTCGGCCATGTACTGGCACATCGGCGGAATGGCGATTCGGTTACGCAGGGTGACGTCTTTGAGGGTGAACGGTTCAAACAGGGCGGACATCGTGTTACTCCGGAAGAAAGGGAATGATCAGTCATTTCGCTTGTTCGATAGTATTCGAAGTATGGCGTAAATTGAAACCCCTGTTATCATGCCGGCCATGCGCCCCTTCAAACACCCATCGCCCTCCGACTTCGCCCTTGAGCGTGTTCTTCTCGCCCTCAGCGACCCTGTCCGCCTCGAAATTGTCCGCTGCCTGGCGGCGGTCGCCGAGGCGTCTTGCGGCGAACTGGACGGCGGACGGCCCAAATCCAGCATGTCCCACCACTTCCGGGTGCTGCGCGACGCCGGGCTGGTGCAGACCCGCAACGTGGGCACGACGCACATGAACGCGCTGCGCAGTGAGGAACTGGAGGAGCGTTTTCCGGGCCTGCTGAACAGCATCCTCGCGCAAGCCTGAGCCAACCCGCTAAAACCAAACGCCCGCCATGAAGGCGGGCTTTTTTGTGGTGAATCACCTGAACGGTCGAGCAATCGCGCTTACGTTCTGAACTGCATGACCAACTGGTTGAGCCCTACCGCCAGTTGCGACAATTCGCTGCTGGCCGCCGACGTCTGGTTGGCAGCTGCCGAGGTTTGCATCGACAGGTCACGCACGCTGGTGAGGTTGCGATCCACTTCCCGCGCGACTTGCGCCTGTTCTTCGGTCGCGGCGGCAATGTTCAGGTTGCGTTCGTTGATCTGGACGATGGCCGCGGTGATCTCACCCAGCGCCAGGCCGGCGGCTTCGGCCACGTCCAGGCTGGCCCGGGCCCGGTCGCTGCTCTGACCCATGGCCGTCACTGCCTTGTTGGCGCCGGTCTGGATCGAGGCGATCATCTTCTCGATCTCGGCGGTGGACTGTTGTGTGCGGTGCGCCAGGGCCCGGACTTCGTCGGCCACCACCGCAAAACCGCGCCCTGCATCGCCTGCGCGGGCGGCTTCGATGGCGGCATTGAGCGCCAACAGGTTGGTTTGATCGGCGATGCTGCGGATCACGTCCAGCACGCCGCTGATGCTGCGCACTTCCGTGGCCAGCCCGTCCATCTCAACCGCCGAAGCGCCCACGGCTTCATGCAGTTCGTTGATCACGCTGACGGTTTCGTCCACCCGCTGGCGACCGTTTTTCGCGGCGTCGCTGGATTCCGTGGCGGCGGTCGAGGCAAGGGCAGCGTTACGCGCCACTTCTTCCACCGCTGCACTCATCTGATTGATGGCGGTGGCGGCCTGGTTGATTTCATCGTTCTGGCGCTGAACGCTGTGCAGGGAGTCGGCGGTCACGGCGGTCATTTCTTCCGACGTGGACGCCAGCTGATGAGAGGACTCGCCCAGCTTCTCCAGGGTGAGGCGCAGGTTCTGTTGCATGACCGACAGGGCCGCCAACAGCCGGCCCGGCTCGTCGGAGCCGTCCACGGCAATCGGTTTGCTCAGGTCATTGGACGCAATCTGCTGAGCCACGGTCAGCGCCTTGGCGATGGGGGCCACCAGGCTGCGGGTGAACACGGCCGCCAGGGCCAGGGTGGCGACGAGGGCGATCAGAATCGCGGCGATCACCACATTGCGCGCCTGGTCGTAGGTGTCGTCGGCTTCGGTGTTGGAGCGCTCCATCTTCAGCTTCGCCAGGTGGGAGATGGTCGCGATGTCCTTGGCCAGCAGATCGGCCGCCTGAGTCTGCTCGCCGGTGGGCTGGGTCATGGCGGTGATGAGGTCATCGCGATTTTGCGCCACCGCGTCCAGGAAGCGGCTATGTACGGCGAGATACGCCAGCATGTCGCGCTCCATCTCCTGGTAGGCGGCCTGGCCTGTTTCGGTGAGTAACAGCGGTTTGAGGCGTTTGACGTCGGCGTCGAGGACGCTGCGGCCCTGATTGATGCGAGCCAGGGAGCTGTCGGCCGACGCTTTGGTCTGCGCAGCCCGCAGGCCGGTGTTGCCCAGGCGGATGGTCAGCAGGTCGGTCTTGATGTCGGCGATGACCATCAGGGTGGGCAACACGTTGTCTTGCAGGCCCTGCCGCGCGTCCTGGAGCTTGGACGATTGCAGCAGGGAAAATAAGCCAAGGGCGGTGATGAGAACAGCGAAGAACCCGAAACACATCAGTGATCGGGGGGCAATGTTGAGGCTTCTGAGGTTCATGTTCGGGCGGTCCGTCAATATATGGATACCACGCTATCGACCTGAACCGTTTCAGCTTGAAGGCATATCGGCAACATTTTTGGCGCAAATGCACTTCGCCCCCCGAAAACGCTGCGCTACCGCCTGATCCCTTCGTATCTCATATCCGTTCGGATCTCATTTGCAGTTGCCGGCTTTCTGATAACCCGCCGCCCGCGCCGCCGCTTCGGAGCCGAAGCTCACCCGATTCTTTGCCGACACCTTGTCGTAACTGGGGCAGCCCACAGGCAGGTGGTACAGATGGCTGTTCTTGTTGCCGATGATCGCGGTACCGGCAGCAGAACTGACCACTTGCGGTATTGAAGCGGCGCCTGGCGTTTTGCCGGGCAGGGCGCTGACCACGCCTTCTCCCACGGGCTTATAGCCTTGAGTCCACGTCCGTTGGCCGGTCACGAACGGATTGCCATGGCCCATGATCGCGGCAATCCGCGTGTTTCGTTCCCGCTCCCAGGGCGTGGCCGGAAATTGCTTGTCCCAGGCCATGAGCAGCTGTTGCTGCTGGCGCGACATGTTCAGCTTGTACTGATCGAACATGTAGAACGTGGTCCGGGCGACCAGCCCTTTCACTTCGTCCCGAGGCTCGGCGGCGCGCTGCTGGAAATCAATCCGGGTCTTGCATTGGCCGTATTGCGGGGCCACGCCCGTGGCCATGCCGTAGTTGAAATTGTTGCGGTCGCCGTTCACTTCGCCCACGGCCGGGTACAGGTTGAACAGGTCGGCCTCCATGGCGCGAAAGACCGGGTCGTCCTGGTCGCAGTGCTCACGGCCGCCGTTCTGCCAGCATTGGCGCTGGTGACCGAATGTCCAGGCCGGCACGATGTGTTCCCATTCGGTGCGGTCTGAGCGGGTTTCCTGTTTTCTGGGCTCAAGCCCGCAGGAGGCGGGGTCGATACGACCGCCGGATTTACCCACCCACGTCCATTTGCACCCGCAATACAGATCGCCCATGGCGCTGCTGCCCTGGTCCGGATAGACCTTTTGTCGGGCGACGACCTTGGCTTCAGAGAAGGTGGCGGGGGGTGTGGCAAAGGCGGGGAGGATGACCGACAGCGACAGGGTTAACGCAAGCAGAAATCTGTTCATGGGGACCGCAGTGGCAAAGTGAGCCGCGCAGTATACCGGTGCCGTGGGCCATCGCTGGCCATTGTGTTTCAGGGTGGACTGTTCACGGCCCGTGCCGCAGGGGTGACTTCAGATTCAGGGAAACTTTCGGCACGGCAGGGGTCGGTAGGTGAGCAGGCCGGATCCGCGTGACGCGGTTCAGCCCTTCATCTAGCCAATCGAGCAAGGAACCCCCCTGATGACCCGTCAAAAACACCTTCCCCGTCTGGCGTTCGCCGCGCTGTGTGCCCTGAGCAGCGTCGTCTTCGCCGCCGAGCAGCCGTCGGTGACCATTGACCGTCCCGGCGCCGGGTTAAAAGAGTTGAAGAAGGGCGACAACCTGCCCGACCAGTACCAGCGCGAAAGCCTGGGGCTCAAGGATTGGCAAAAGCGCCACCTGAGCGCGCCCGGCAAGAACCAGCAGTGGGTCGAGGTGTACGACAAATACGCGCTGGTGGATGTCCCGACCGGCACCATCGTGGAAATGATTGAAAAGTCCAAAGCCGGCCATTGATTCGGCACCATCGTGCGCGCCGGCCGGGTGTCATGCCGTGCTCGGCGCTGCACTGCTGCTGCGCACCGCCAGGGTGAACGGCAGCACCACCCGCCGTTCGCCGATGTCCCGCCCCTCGATCAGGGCGATGAGCAGGTGCACCGCCTGTTCACCAAACGCCTCCGCCGGCTGGGAAACGGTTGTCAGCGGCGGGTCGCTGTAGGCTGCCATCGGAATATCGTCAAAGCCCACCACCGATATGTCCTCGGGCACCCGCAACCCGGCCTGCTTGATGCGCTTCAAGGCGCCGATGGCCATTTCGTCGTTTTCGCAGAACAGCGCCGTGGGCCGTGTCGGCAGCGCCAGCATCAGCGCGGCGCCTTCAAACCCGGCGTTGAGCGTGAAGTCACCGCGGCAGATCAGCGTCGGGTCCGGGGCAATCCCGGCCTGCTGCAACGCTGCCTGGTAACCGGCCACACGATCTTGGGTCAGGGGGCTGCTGATGGGCCCCTTGATCAGGGCGATCCGGCGGTGGCCCAGCTCAATCAGGTGTTCGGTCATCGCCTTGGCCGCAGCGTGGTTGTCCAGGGTGATGGTGGGGAAGGCCGCGTCCTTGACCACCTCGCAGGCATTGACCATGGGCGGCGCGCTCTGGTTGGGGGCGCTGCTGTCGAAGGGGTCCCGTGCCCGCAACTGGATGACGCCGTCGGCCTGATGGGCGTAGACCAATTCTGCAAATTGCCGCTCGATGGCGTCGCGACCCAGGGTGTCGCACAGCAGCAGACGATAACCGGCGGCCTGCGCGGCCTCTTGCGCGCCGCGAATCACTCGGGCGAAGAAGGTGTTGCTGATGTCCGGCACCAGAATCACCAGGTTGCCGGTCTTGCGGGAGCGGAACTGGATGGCCATGAGGTTGGGCCGGTACCTGGCCTGTTCGACGGCGGCATTCACTTTGTCCCGGGTCTCGGGCAGCACCTGCTCGGGGGACCTCAGGGTTCTGGACACCGTGGCCACCGACACGCCGGCCAGCCGGGCTACTTCGCGGATGTTGGACACGGTGACCTCAATCGCAAGGGATATGGCGCCGAGCTTACCTCAGCTTCAGCAAGGCTGTGCGGCCTGATCATTCGCCGCCCAGCGCGGGGTGCGGCGTTGCCACCTGTAGCGCCATGCCGCCGAACGAGGCGCTGGCGTCCACGTAGCGCAGCGCCGATTTCATGTCCTTCCAGCCGACGTAGGTCATCAGCGACTTGATGTCCCAGCCATTGGCCGACGCCCAGGTGGCGAATCCTCGACGCATGGAGTGACTGCTGTAGGCGGCGGCCGGCACCCCGGCCTGCTGGAAAATCCGTCGCAGCATCGGGATCAGGCTGGTGGCGTTGATGCCGGCGTCCCCCAGGTTGCCCCAGCGGTCTAGCTTTCTGAACACCGGGCCATGGGCGATGCCGGCGACGGTGATCCAATTGATATAGGCCGCCACCGGGCACAGCTTTTTCAGCGCCGGCGTGTGGAAGGTGGTGCCCCGGTTTTGCCGGTCACCTTTGCTGTGGGGCAGGTAGAAGGTGATGCCTGCGCCGGCCTGGGCCTGGATGTTCTCCACCTGCAACCGGGCCAGCTCGTCGCCGCGAAACCCCCGCCAGAAGCCGATCAGCACCAGAGCGATGTCCCGCCGGCAGCGCATCACGGTGTTTACATCCTGCTTGATCGACGCCGCCGCAGCCTCGCGCTCCAGCCAGGTCACCGCTTGGTCCAGGTGAGTCAGCAGCAGCGGGGTGGCCTGCTTTTGTTGAGCCGGGTGCAGCGCGCGAATGCCCTTGAGCATCCTTCGCACCGTCGGGGCTTTGGTCGGGTCCGGAAACCCTTGGCTGATGTGCCACTGGGCGAGGGCGGCCAGCCGCTGCCGAAGGGTGCTGATGGCGTGCTTGTCCGCGTATTCGGCCAGGTAGCGAACGATGCTGTCCCCGGTGGCCGGCAGAAAGCCGCCCCACGTCACTTCGAAGTGTTCCGCCGCCGCTTGATAGCTCTTGCGGGTGTTCTCCCGGGTGCCTGCTTCCAGGTAACGCGCTGCCTTGTTCGTTTCGCTCATTTTTCTTGGCCGTTTCGTTGATCTGTACGTCTGGGATCGTTGCGGAAGAGGTTTTTGCAGGCTAACACAGAATAACGCTTCATTATTTGCTGTAAGAAAGTTCTTCTTTTGGAGTGAGAAACTACGCTAACGTAGTACGTAAATACGTGGTACGTACCACATTACGAAATTGTAGGAGAGACCATGGCCCGTGGCGGCGTGAACAAGGCAACGGTGCAGACAGCGCGGGATTCGTTGCTGGCCCGGGGCGAAAACCCCAGCATCGACGCGGTACGGGTCGAGCTGGGAAACACGGGTTCGAAATCCACGATTCATCGCTATCTGAAGGAAATCGACGCCCACGATCCGCGTCCGAAGGGGTCTTCCCAGCAGGTCAGCGACGAGTTGACGGCATTGGTCAGCAGCCTGCTGGCACGCTTGCTGGAGGAGGGCGCCGAAGTCACCGCCCAGGCTCAGGCGCGCTTTGATCAGCAGCGCGTCGAGCTGGAAGCACAACAGGAAGAAGCCCGTGCCGAGTTGGCTGCGCTGCAAAGCCGGTTCGACGCGCAACGTGCCGCGCTGGACGTGCAGACCGGCGAACTCCAGACCTCGCAATCGAGCCTGCAATCGGAACTGACCCGCAACGCACGGCTGAGCCAGCACTGCGCAGACCTTGAAGTGCGGGTGCAGGAGAAGGACGAGCAGGTGCGCTCCCTGGAGGAAAAACACCTGCACGCACGGGATGCGCTTGAGCATTACCGCAACGCCGTCAAGGAACAGCGCGAGCAGGAACTGCGTCGGCATGAAGGTCAGTTGCAACAGGTGCAGGTCGAGTTGCGCCAGCTTCAGCAGATGCAGGTGGTCAAGCAGGACGAACTGACCCGCTTGAACCGAGACAACGAACGCCTGCTGGCCGAGGCGCGCCAGCAGGGCAAGGCCGTCAGCTCGCTGGAAGCCGCCAACCAGCGGCTGACGGGGCAGATCACCGCCCTGCAGACCACCGTCGCCAAGGCCGAAGGCGCCAAAGACATGCTGCAGGCACACATCGCGCAGCTCCGGGACGAAGCGAAAGCGCTGGCCACGGACATGGCGACGGAAGTGGCGCTGGCCAACGAAAAGGCCTCGGAGGCGGCGGCGCTGCTGGACTCAGCCAATGCTGCGCTGGAGACATTGCGGCAGGAGACGCCGGGTCAAGCGCGCCATGCACCAGACCTGTAGGCGCGGAACTGGCGACGTCATTCATCGCCTGACACGCCGCATCGCAGCCTTCGGCGGCTCGGCAGCTCCTACAGGGGAAATGTGTTCGCCTGACATATGGCTTCGCGAACAAGTTCGCGCCTGCGGGGAATGGGCGGCGCGGCGCAATCTGCGGCTGAACGCTGATCTCGTGGGAGCGGACCTGTCCGCGAAGAGGGCGGTACATACGGCGGATGTCTGTCGCCTGACACACCGGCTTCGCGAACAAGTTCGCTCCTACAGGTTTGTTGATCGTGCCCACGCTCCGCGTGGGCATGCAGTCAATGACGCGCCGCGTCACCGGGACGCGGAGCGTCCGGATCGCGGTTACCACGCAGAGCGTGGGAACCACCGCAGTTCCGCGCAGCGCCGTTGCCTGCGCCGGGCACAGAACCTGTAGGAGCGAACTTGTTCGCGAAGAGGTCGGTACAGGCGCCATGTGCTCAGCCGATCAGCAGCGCACGCAAGTCCGCCACGTCTTTGAGCTGTTCCAGGTGGTTGATCTGGTCGATCAGGCGCTCGGCGCGTTCCGTGCCGATGACCGGCGCAATCAGGTCCCGCACTTTGGCGTTCACCGCTTCCACCGATAACGGATTCTCCCGGGTGCCCGACGGGAAACGGGTGTGGTGGGTCACGACGGTGCCGTCTGTCCGGGTCACGCTGACCTTGGCGCCGCGTGGCGCCGCCGGGTCGTCCAGGGCAGGGTCGGCCAGCACTTTGATCCTGGCCCGCTGCGCCATCAGCGCCGGGTCGTGCATCAGCGCCAGGTCATGGCTGTCGGCAAACGACACCCGGCCTTTGACCAGGGCCAGCGCCACCATGTGGGCACAGTTCACGTCGGGCATGGCGCTGTCGCCGACGATCCCCACCGCGTCGCTGGGCACCCGGACTTCGACGCTCTTGACGTTGTCCGGGGTCAGCCCGTGTTCCTGGCGCAGGCTGAGCATGGCGTCGAGGGGCGACTGGATCGGGTAGCCGACCGAGTAGGTCTTGATCGCGGTGTCCACCACAAAGAAACGCTGGCCCAGGCCGTCCAGCAACTGTTGCGGCTGCGGCTGGGTGGACAGGGCGATCAGCAGATTGTGAGTGCCGTCCAGTACATCGGCCACGCCGGTCATGCCGGCCTGGACCATGGTCACCGCCTGGACCCCGTTGCGCGCGCCCATGCCTGCGAAGTCGAACGCCTTCTCGATGTGATCGTGATCCTTAACCCAACTCCAGAGCCCCGACTCCTGCTGCGCCGCGTAGGACAGGGCATAGCGCGTATTCATCTCGTCCAGCCCGGCCAGCGACGCCGCCGCACCGACCGCACCAAAGGTCGCGGCCGTGCCTTCAGCGCTGCGATGGGACCCGCGTACAAGGTCCGGCCCCAGGGCCATCAGCAGGCGACAGCCCGTGTCATAGCCCAGCGCCACCGCCCGCATGAACGCCTCGCCGCTGCTGTGCTGCGATTCGCCCATGGCCAGCGCGGCCGGGACCACGGAGCTGCCCGGATGAGCCTTGGTCACCGGCTCGAAATCGTCGGTCTCGTCGGAATGGGCACACATCGCATTGGCCAGCGCCGCATTGATGACCGTGGTCCGGAACTGAGAACCTACCACTGAGGCCTGTTGGGTGCCGCCCAGGCTTTCTACATAGCGGATGGCCAATTGTCCCGGACGCATCTGCGAGCCGGAAATCATGGCGCCGAGGGAATCGAGGATGTGGTTCTTGCAGGCCACGGCAACCGCCTCTGGCAGCGGCATCCCCCGTGACGCCACCATGTAGCGGGCCAGTTGCGCCGTGACGTCGCTGGGGGGATCGGCCGCCAGCAGCAACCGGCAAGGGGTCAACCCCACGGCGAGCAGCGCGCTGCCCTGTAACACCCGACGGCGGGACCACGACAGTTCGTTCATAAGCCTCCCATGCCCGCCGCATCAGGGCGGGACGAATTATTGTTGTGATGAGCTGCAACCTGATACGACTTGCTCAGACCGTTGCCGTCGCCCCCTTGGCAATCTCCGCAGCCGAGGGCAGCGTTTCGACGTCCCGGCACAAGCGAATCAATTGCTGAGCCTGGTTGTCGGCCAGGATGCCTTTGGCCAGGTCGAGGAATTTGGCTTCCAGCTGCGCATCGCTCATGGGCACTTCAACGCTGCCGATCGCATGTTCGATGAATTTATGCAGCGTGCGGCCATCGGTGAGGGTGATGGTCATGTCCACCTGTTCGGGCTTGATCGCCGGATCGATGGTCGCCACCACCCGGTCACGCACTTTGATCACGGTGGGGTCCAGCACTGCCTGATCGCTGTACTGCCGCTCGCCCGCCGCGCCCTGGACGAGGGCCACCGCCACCGAGTGGTAAATGCTGAACTTGCCTTCAAGTCCGATCTGCGGGGTTTTCTTGCCGGTGAGCTCGATGACCAACGGGTGCACCTTCAGCTCCACTTTGGCGATCTGGTCCGGGGTCAGTTTGTTTTCATTGCGCAGTTGAATGGCCGCATCGATGGACGGGTGAATGACGATGCCGCAGGCGAACGGCTTGTAGGTATTGAGTGTGGATTCGTAGTGGCTGCCCAGGCCGTCGGTGATCTGGCTGAAGTCCTGCTTGGTGCTGATGGTGTGGGCCCAGCCACGCTTGGCTTCGATCATGGCGTCGGAACTGGTGTAGTTCTGTTGCGCCAGTAGCGCCGCAAACAGCCCGTTGCTGGCCGCGCGCCCGGGGTTGAAGCTTTTGTTCATGGAGCCGAAGGATTCTCGCAGCCCCACCGGTTGCGACGCGGCAAGGCCCAGCGCCCAGACCATCTGCTGCTCGGTCAGCCCCAGCAGTTTGCCGGCCGCCGCGGCAGCGCCGAACACGCCGGCGGTGCCGGTGATGTGCCAGCCGACATCGTAGTGATTGGGGTAGACCGAATTGCCGATGCGCAGCTCGGTTTCAACACCCAACACCAGCGCGTTGAGAAATTCCTTACCGGTCACCGGCTTGTATTCCGACAGCGCCAGGATCGCTGACACCACGGGACCGGCCGGGTGGATGATGGTCTTCAGGTGCGTGTCGTCGAAGTCGAAGATGTGGCTGGACACGCCGTTGATGAAGGCGGCGTTCATGATGTCGAAGCGTTCGTTGCGGCCCAGCAGACTGGCCTGCTCCGGCCCGGAAAACGGCTTGAGCGCCGCGATGGCCCGCTGGACGGTTTCGTGGCGGGAACCGCCGACGGCCACGCCGACCCAGTTCAACAGGGTGCGGCAGCCTTCCTTGCGCACATTGGCCGGCAAGTCCTCGTAGCGGGCCTTGACCAGAAACGCAGCCAGGGTGCGGGTGACGCCTTTGCCGTCGGCTTCAGTGGAGCTGGCCGCAGCAGCGGCGTCGGGGGAAGCAGGTGTCTTGGCAAAAGCCGAGCCGACCAGGCCGGGTGCGGCGGCAGCGACGGACGTGATGGCGCCGGCCTTCAGCAGTGTGCGGCGGTTGAATGAACTCATGGGTGCTCCTGTGGTTGTGATTGTGGGATGCACGCGTGCTTGCGCACCGGTCGATCATGAGGCACAACTTCGCTTAAGTTAATTGCAATAATCTGTGGGACTTATGCATGGCCAACATGAATGTAGAGATGGGCGACCTGCGGGCGCTGGTGGCGGTGGCCGAGCTGGGCAGTTTCAGTGCGGCGGCCAGGGAGCTGCACCTGTCGCAGCCGGCGCTGTCACGGCGCATCTCGAAACTGGAAGCCAACCTGGGCGTGCGCCTGGTGGAACGCACCACACGCCGGGTTGAACTGACCGCCACCGGACGTGACTTCGCGCGCAAGGCCCGTCAGGTGGTCAATACCTTTGAAGAATCCTTGCTGGGCATCGGCGAGGGGACCGGCCGGATTCGCGGTGAAGTGACCGTCGCCTGCGTGCCGACTGCGGTGAAACAGTGCCTGCTGGACGTGGTGAAAGCCTATCGGCAGCGGTATCCGCAGATCCTGGTGCGGGTGCTGGACGACGGCGCCAGTGATGTGTTGTCCACCGTGGTGCGCAACGAAGCGGACTTCGGCATCAATTACATTGGCGTGCAGGAAGCGAACCTGGAGTTCATCCCGATCTTTAAGGAACAGTTCGTGATGGTCTGCCGCCATGACCATGCGCTGGCGTCCCGCGCCCACGTGACCTGGGCCGAATTGAAGAAGCACGATTACATCGCGGTGACCAAGGCCAGCGGCAACCGGCTGCTGCTGGACCTGGCGCTGGCCGATATCCCGGACTTGCCTGAACCGATCTGTGAAGCCCGCCACGTGCGCACCGTGGTCGACATGGTGGTCGCCGGGCTGGGCGTCGCGGCCGTGCCGGCACTGGCGGTCCTGCCGCATTTCGCCGAGCCAGCCCTGCGCGCCATTCCCCTGACCCGGCCCACCGTCCATCGCACCATCGGCCTGATCAAGCGCCGGGGCAGGGTGCTTTCCCCGGCGGCCGAGCGTTTGTATCAGATGATCACCGAGGCCACCGGCGAAACCGCGCGGTAATGCCCCTGAAACGCCCGTGCCCAGGGCCTGGCGGGCAGTGCCGGGGACGTCAGCAGTGTGTAAATAATCTGCAAAGGTGGCCGTGGCGGGTTGTTCGTTAAGGCTGCGCAAGGCTAAATGTCGCAACAATTCGAAACATCCTCCCGCTTGAATCCTGTGGCCTGCCCGGATCTGCGCCGCGGTGTCCGCTTAAAACGGCCGCGCGGTGCCGATGGTCGTGTGCCCAGCGTCAAGCCGTTGGCCGTTTCATCCAGAGTTTCTGATTCCTAGCCCTTTGCCCCCACAGAAGTATTCAATGACCCAGATTTCGGCAGCCCGCTCACGCAAGCGCCTTGTCATCGCGCTCCTGATAGCCGCAGCCATTGGCGCTGTCTTTGTCTACGTCAGGCACACCCCGTCCACCCCGGTCAGCACCCAGGCAGGCAGCGCCGCCGCCACCGCCAGCGCGCCGGGTGGTCGTCACGGCGGGCCGGGCATGACCGACCCCAATGCGGCGGTCAGTGTCGCGGTCGGTACGGCGGGCACCGCCGATGTGCCGGTGATCGAACAGGCCTTGGGCACGGTCATTCCCAACTACTCGGTCACGGTCACCAGCCGGGTGGACGGCGAATTGATGGCGGTGTATTTCACCGAAGGGCAGTACGTGAAAAAGGGGCAGTTGCTGGCCCAGATTGACCCACGCGCCTATCAGGCCACGCTGGATCAATATCAAGGCGACATGGCGCAGAACCAGGCGCTGCTCAAGAGTGCGCAGCTGACCGTCGAGCGCTACAAGCGCCTGTTCGCCAAGGATTCCATCGCCAAGCAGGACCTGGACACCCAGACCGCCACCGTCGGCCAGTACGCCGGTGCGGTGAAGGCAGATCAGGGGCAGATCGACGCCGCCAGGCTGAATCTGATCTACGCCAAAATTGTTTCGCCCATCGACGGCTACGTCGGCCTGCGACTGGTGGACCCCGGCAACATCGTGGCGTCCAGCAGCACCACCGGCATCGTCACCGTGACCCAGACCAACCCCATCGCCGTGACCTTCAGTTTGCCCCAGGCCCAGCTCGCCAGCCTGCTGCCCAAAGTACGCAAGGGCGAAACCCTGAGCGTTCAGGCCATGGACCAGTTGGGCAACACGCCGCTGGCCACCGGCACGCTGAAATTCATCAGCAACGAAATCGACACCGCCACCGGCAGCATCAAGCTCAAGGCGCTGTTCGCCAACCCGGACGAGAAGCTCTACCCCAACCAGTTCGTCAACGTGAAGCTGACCACCGACACCCTGCGCAACGCCGTGGTGGTGCCGTCGGCCGCCGTGCAACTGAGCAGCGAGGGCGAGTTCCTGTACGTGGTCAAGGACAACAAAGTCAGCCGCCGCAGCATCAAGGTTGGGCCGGTGATGGGTGAGCAAACCGTCGTCACCCAGGGCGTGGACAAGGGCGATCAAGTGGTCACGCGGGGCATCGATCACCTGCGCGAAGGCAGCACGGTCGACATCGAGAAACCGGCCAGCACCGACCTTGCGGCAGGAAAAGCCGCGACGCCGGCCACTGGCACCGTGGCCCCATGAACCCGTCCAGACTGTTCATCCAGCGTCCGGTCGCCACCTTGCTGCTGATGCTGGCGGTGATGCTGGCCGGCATCTTCGCCTACCGCTTGCTGTCCACTTCGGCGCTGCCGGAGGTCGATTACCCGACCATCCAGGTCAGCACGTTGTACCCGGGCGCCAGTTCCAGCGTCCTGGCGTCCGCCGTCACGTCGCCGCTGGAGCGCCAGTTGGGCCAGATGTCCGGCCTGTCGCAGATGTATTCCACCAGTTCGGCCGGGGCGTCGGTGATCACCCTGAAGTTCTCGCTGGACCTGTCCCTGGACGTGGCCGAGCAGGAAGTGCAGGCCGCGATCAACGCCGCCGACAGCCTGCTGCCCAATGACCTGCCCAACCCGCCCACCTACAAGAAGGTCAACCCGGCCGACACCGCCGTGCTGACCTTGGCCGCCACCTCCGACAGTCTGCCGCTGACCCGCGTGCAGGACCTGGTCAACACCCGGGTGGCGCTCAAGCTGTCGCAGATTTCCGGCGTGGGCATGGTCAGTCTGGCCGGCGGTCAGCAGCCGGCGGTGAAGATCGAGGTCAACCCGACGAGCCTCGCGGCCCACGGCCTGACCCTGGAAGACGTCTACGACAAGGTCAACGCCGCCAACGTCAACGGTTCCAAGGGTGGTTTCGACGGCCCGTCGCATTCCATCACCATCGACGCCAACGACCAGCTGCGCGATGCGGTGGAGTACGGCGAGCTGGTGCTGGCCTACGAAAACGGCGCGGCCCTGCGCCTCAAGGACGTCGCCACCACCGCCGAAGCGCCCCAGGACCAATACCTGGCCGCCACCGCCAACGGCCAGCCGGCGATTGTGATCTCGGTGCAGCGACAGCCCGGCGCCAACGTTATCGATGTGGTGGACAGCATCAAGACCAAGCTGTTGACCCTGCAGTCGGCCTTGCCAGACTCGGTCAAGCTCACGGTGATCAGCGACCGCACCCAGACAATCCGCGCCTCGATCAAGGACGTGCAGATCGAACTGCTGTTGTCCATCGGCCTGGTGGTGCTGGTGACCTTTGCCTTCCTCGGCAACTTCACCGCGACCCTGATTCCCAGCCTGGCGGTGCCGCTGTCGCTGGTGGGCACGTTCGGGGTGATGTACCTGGCGGGCTTCAGCATCAACAACCTGACGTTGATGGCCCTGACCGTGGCCACCGGGTTCGTCATCGATGACGCCATCGTGGTGGTGGAGAATATTTCCCGGCACCTGGAGGAGGGCGAAGACCCGATGACCGCGGCCTTCAAGGGCTCCCAGGAAATCGGTTTCACCATCATTTCCCTGACCCTTTCGTTGATCGCCGTGCTGATCCCGCTGCTGTTCATGGGCGACGTGGTCGGGCGCCTGTTTCGCGAGTTCGCCATCACCCTGGCGGTGGCGATCCTGGTGTCGATGGTCATATCCCTGACCCTCACGCCCATGCTCTGCGCCCACCTGCTGCGCCACGTGCCCGACGACGAGAAGGGGCGCTTTGCGGCCTGGGGCGATCGCCAGTACCAGAAGGTGCTGAACGGGTATGACCGCGGTCTGGTGTGGGTGCTGGATCATCAGCGCCTGACGCTGCTGGTGGCGGTCGGCACCGTGGCGCTGACGGCGCTTCTTTATCTGGTGGTGCCCAAGGGGTTTTTCCCGACCCAGGACACGGGCCTGATTCAGGGCTTCACCCGTGCCTCGCAAGACGTGTCATTCAGCGAAATGGCCCGCCGTCAGCAGGCCATGGTTGAGGTGGTGCGTCACGACCCGGCCGTGCAGTCGGTGTCGTCCACCATTGGCGTCGACGGCACCAACAACTCGCTGAACAACAGCCGGCTGCAGATCGACCTCAAGCCGTTCGAAGACCGGGACGACACGGCGACTCAGGTCATCACCCGGCTGGAGAAATCCGCCACGGCGGTGGCCGGTATCCAGCTCAATCTGGTGTCGTCCCAGGACCTCACCGTGGATGACCAACTGACCCCGAGCCAGTACCAGTTCACCCTGGACGATTCGGAAAGCGCCAACCTGTCGGCGCTGGTGCCCAGGATGGTGGAAAAATTGCAGCACCGCGCGCAAATGCGCGACGTCATCGACAACCTGCAGGACCAGGGCCTTGTGGCCTACGTCGAGCTGGACCGGGCTGCGGCCATGCGTTACGGCATCAGCGCCTCGGACGTGGACACCGCGCTGTACAACGCCTTCGGCCAGCGCCTGATTTCCACCATCTTTACCCAGTCCAACCAGTACCGCGTGGTGCTTCAAGTGCCGGGCACGTTCCAGCAATCCCTGGCAGCGTTCGACAACATCTACCTGGCGGCGGTGACCGGCACCACCACGGCATCGACCGCCAGCAGCGCTGCGTCAGTCACCAGCACGGCCACCACGGCCACCACCAGCAGCGCCGCGCAGATGGTGCGCCTGACTGACATCGCCAAGGTCGGCCAGCGCACCGGTTCGCTGTCCCTGAGCCGTCTGGATCAGTTCCCGGCCGTGACCCTGTCGTTCAACCTGGCCGACGGTTACTCGCTGGAGCAGGCACAACAGGCCATCACCGAGGTCATGGCGGAGCTGGACGCGCCGAGCAGCATCACCCTGCGTTACCAGGGCGCGGCGGATGCGTTCCAGCGCGCCACCGGCAACACGCTGTGGCTGATTCTGGCGGCGCTGGTGACCATGTACATCGTGCTCGGCATGCTTTACGAGAGCTTCATTCACCCGGTGACCATCCTCTCGACGCTGCCGTCGGCGGCCATTGGTGCCTTGCTGGCGTTGCTGCTGACCGGCACCGAATTCAGCCTGATCGCCCTGATCGGGGTGGTGCTGTTGATCGGCATCGTGAAAAAGAACGCGATCATGATGATCGACTTCGCCCTCGAAGGACGGCAACAGCAGCGCCTCAATGCGCGCGACGCCATCCACCGCGCGGCGTTGCTGCGCTTGCGGCCGATCCTGATGACCACCCTGGCGGCGCTGTTCGGCGCCTTGCCGCTGATGCTCGCCACCGGCGCCGGTGCCGAGCTGCGGCGGCCGTTGGGCCTGGTGATCGTCGGCGGGCTGTTGCTCAGCCAGGTGCTGACGCTGTTCACCACGCCGGTGATCTACCTGATGTTTGATGGCCTGTCCGAGCGGGCCAAGGCGCGGTTTACTCGGGGCCGTCATCGAGACAGCAACCGGGACAGGGCGCCGGAATGAACCTGTCGCGGCTGTTCATCCGCCGTCCGGTGGCGACCTTGCTCCTGAGCCTGAGCATCACCCTGGCCGGGATCCTCGGTTATAAATTGCTGCCGGTGGCGCCGCTGCCCCAGGTGGATTACCCCACCATCATGGTCAGCGCCTCGTTGCCCGGCGCCAGCCCGGAAACCATGGCGGCTACGGTGGCCACGCCGCTGGAACGCAGCCTCGGGCAGATTGCCGGCATCACCGAAATGACCTCCACCAGCAGTCAGGGCTCCACCACCCTGATCCTGCAATTCGAACTGGACCGCGACATCAACGGCGCGGCCCGGGACGTGCAGGCGGCGATCAACGCATCGCGCGCGCTGTTGCCCAGTTCCATGCCGTCGCTGCCGACGTACCGCAAGGCCAACCCGTCCGAAGCGCCGGTGCTTATGCTGGCGCTGACCTCGTCCACCCGCAGCCCGGGGGAGCTGTACGACCTGGCCTACAGCAAGCTGCAGCAGAAAATCGCCCAGGTGAACGGCGTCGGTGAAGTGTCGGTGCGCGGCGGCGCCTTGCCCGCCGTGCGCATCGACGTGCAGCCCAACCTGCTGATCCACGCCGGCATCTCCCTGGAAACCGTGCGCACCGCCATCAGCAATGCCACTCAGGCCAAGCCCAAGGGGATTCTGCAGGGCGGTGCCCAGAGCTGGGTCATCGACGGCAACGACCAGATCGACAAGGCCGCCGACTACCGGGAACTGGTGATCACCTACCAGAACGGCGCCGCGATCCGCCTGCGGGATGTGGCCAACGTCTATGACTCGGTGGAGGACACCTTCGTCGGCGGCTACTACAACGGCCAGCCCTCGGTGACCCTGGGCGTGACCCGCCAGGCCGGGGCCAACATGCTGCAGACCATCGACAGCATCAAGGCCCTGCTGCCGGAACTGCAACGGGAGATCCCCGGCGACGTGCAACTGATCAGCGTCATCGACCGTGGCCCCACGGTGCGCTCGTCGCTGCACGACACCGAAGAAACCCTGCTGATCGCCACGCTGCTGGTGATTGCCGTGGTCTTCGTGTTCCTGCGCAACGCCCGGGCCACGCTGATTCCGGCGGTGGTGCTGCCGGTGTCGCTGATCGGCACCTGCGCCATCATGTACCTGCTGGGCTACAGCCTCGACAACCTGTCGCTGATGGCGTTGATCATCTGCACAGGGTTCGTGGTGGACGACGCCATCGTCGTGCTGGAAAACATCGCCCGTTATCAGGAGCAGGGCATGCGTCCGCTGCGGGCGGCGTTGATGGGCACCCGGGAAGTGGGCTTCACCGTGTTGTCCATGACCTTGTCGCTGATTGCGGTGTTCATTCCAATCCTGCTGATGGGCGACATCGTGGGCCGGCTGTTTCGCGAGTTCGCCGTGACCCTGAGCATCGCCCTGTGCCTGTCGATGATCGTGTCGTTGAGCCTGACGCCGGTGCTGTGCGTGATGCTGCTGCGTCAACCGCCTCACGATGCCCGACAGCCACGGATTTACCGCTGGATCGAAACCGGGCTAGCGCGGATGCAGGGGGCGTACCTGACGGCGCTGACCTGGGTCATGCGTCACCGGGTGCTGACGATGTTCAGCCTGTTGCTGACCGTGGCGTTCAACGTCTATCTGTACGCCACCGTTGAAAAGGGCTTCTTTCCGGCCCAGGACACCGGGGTGCTGATGGGCGCGGTGCGGGCCGATCAGAACATCTCGTTCCAGGCCCTCAAGCCGCATCTGATGCAGATCGCCCATGACTTGGCCGCCGACCCGGACGTGGAAGCGGTGATGTCGTCCACTGGCAGCGGCCGCGCCGGTTCGCGTAACACCGGCGACTTCTTCATTCGGCTTAAGGATTACAAACAGCGCACCAGCAGCGCCGCCGCCGTGGCCAATCGGCTGACCAAAGCCAACAACAAGGTGGCGGGGATCCAGGTGTTCCTGATGCCGGCCGAGGACATTCGTGTCGGCGGGCGCAGCGCCAACGCCACGTACCAGTTCAGCCTGCAGGCCGACGATCTGGACCTGCTGCGGGTGTGGGCGCCGAAAGTCGAGGCGGCGCTGCGTGGTTTGCCGCAACTGACCGGGATCGATTCCGACTCGCAGACCGGCGGCCAGGAGATGAAGCTGCACATCGACCGCGCCGCCGCCAGCCGGCTGGGGGTGAGTGTCAGCGACATCGACAACCTGCTGAACAATGCCTTCAGCCAGCGCCAGGTCGCGACGCTGTACAAGACCCTCAATCAGTACCACGTGATCATGGGCCTGGACCCGGTCTACACCCGCGACGCCACCATGCTTGAGCGCATGTACGTGATCAGCAGCGACAACCAGCAAGTGCCGCTGACCGCGTTCGCCACCTTCAGCCCGGACAACGCACCGCTGGCAGTCGCTCACCAGGGCCAGTCCGCCACCAGCACCATTGCCTTCAACTTGCAGGACGGGGTGTCGCTGGATCAGGCCACGCTGGCGATCAATGCCGCCGTGGACAAGGTGGGCCTGCCAAGGGACATTCAGTACGGTTTCGCTGGCACCGCCCAGGCCTATGCGGCGCTGGCGGCGAGCATGCCGTGGCTGATCGGCGCGGCCTTGCTGGCGGTGTACATCGTGCTGGGGGTGCTGTACGAAAGTTACATCCACCCGCTGACGATTCTGTCGACTTTGCCCTCGGCCGGGGTCGGCGCGTTGTTGCTGCTCAAGGCGGTGCACATGCAGCTGACAGTGATCGCCTTGATCGGGATTCTGCTGCTGATCGGCATCGTCAAAAAGAACGCCATCATGATGATCGACTTCGCCCTGATGGCCGAGCGCAGCCGCAAGCTGTCGCCGGAGCAGGCCATCATCGAAGCCTGCCGCATGCGCTTCCGGCCGATCATGATGACCACCCTGGCGGCGTTCTTCGGCGCCTTGCCCCTGGCCCTGGGCAGCGGCGGCGATGCCGACCTGCGCAAGCCGCTGGGTGTGGCCATCGCCGGTGGCCTGGTGCTGAGCCAGTTGCTGACCCTGTTCACCACCCCGGTGGTGTACCTCTATCTCGACCGCCTGAGCCGTGCTACCCGGCATTTCTGGCACACGCGTATTCGCCGCACTCACGTGCCCGGCCGACTCAACAGGTTTGAATAAATGAACGCTTTTACGCCGTCCCGCCTCTGTATCGCCGTGCTGCTGGCCAGCAGCCTTTTGGGTGGTTGCATGGTCGGCCCCGACTACCAGACACCCACCGCGCCAATCTCCGCCACGTTCAAGGAAGCCCAGGGCTGGAAGGCGGCCAATCCCCAGGACGAGTTGCCCAAAGGACCGTGGTGGGCGCTTTATCAGGACCGGCAACTGGACGCGCTGGTGGCGCAGGTGCAGCTCAATAACCAGAACGTGGCGGTGTATGCCGCTCAGTACCAACAGGCCCTGGCTTTGGTGCGCCAGTCACGGGCCGAGGAATTCCCGACCCTCACCGGCACGGCGGACAGCACGCGCAGCCAGACGGGCTCCGGGTCATCGTCCAGCAGCAGCGCGGGCGGGGTGAGCAAGCAGCATTCGGCGTCCCTGGACCTGAGCTGGGAAGTGGACATCTGGGGCCGGCTGCGACGCACCAACGAGCAGGACCGCGCCAGCGCCCAGGCCAGCGCGGCCGATCTGGCCAACGCCACGCTCAGTGCGCAGTCGTCCCTGGCCCAGGATTATTTTCAAGCGCGCCTGCTGGATCAGCGCATCGCCCTGTACCGCGAGACCATTGCCGGGTACGAGCGCTACTTGCAGATCATCCAGAACAAGTACGACGAGCAGATTTCCTCCCGCGCGGACCTCGCCACCGGCAAGACCCAACTGCAGAGCGCCCAGGCGTCGATGCTCGACCTGCAATGGCAGCGCGCCCAGTACGAGCACGCCATCGCCTTGCTCATGGGCAAACCGCCGGCGGACTTCACGTTGGCGGCGGACGCCGGCTGGCAGTACCACGTGCCGACCGTGCCGCTGGGTGTGCCGAGCCGTCTGCTGGAACGCCGCCCGGACATCGCGTCCGCCGAGCGGCAGATGGCGGCCGCCAACGCCGCCGTCGGGGTGGCGACCGCGGCGTATTACCCGGATCTGACCCTGAGCGCCAGCGGCGGTTATCAGGGCTCGACGATCAGCAATCTGTTTTCGCTGCCCAATCGGTTCTGGTCCATCGGCCCGAGCCTGACCGGCACGATCCTCGATTTCGGCGCGACCCAGGCCAGCGTGGAACAGGCGCGGCATGCCTACGACGCCACGGTCGCGACCTATCGCCAGACCGTGTTGACGGGGTTGGGGGAAGTAGAGGATTACCTGGTGGAACTGCGCACCCTGGAGCCGGAACTGCAGGCCCGGCGCAATTCGGCGCAGTCGGCCGAAGAGTCGGCGGCGGTCAGCCGCGACCAGTACGAAGCCGGGGTGATCGATTACCTTGACGTCGCCACCACCCAGGCCACCAGCCTCAGCGAACGCCAGACCCTGCTCAACCTGGTCGCCACGCAACTGATCACCAGCGTGCAGCTGCAAGCGGCGCTCGGCGGTTCGTGGAGCGAACAATAGAACACCCCTCCCAGCACAGCGACCGGGCCTGTGGGAGGCAGCTTGCTCGCAATACTGATCGTTCCCACGCTCGGCGTGGTAACGCCTTGCTGTTGGAGCGAGGCTTTCGGCTTCCCGATCCACCGCGTTTGAAGGTTTTGCTGCCGGTCTCCGGCAGATCGCAGGCAAGCCAGCTCCCACGGCCTGCGGCCAGAATCAAAAACCAAACTGCGCCACCGAACCGCTTCTGATCGTTCCCACGCTCCGCGTGGTAACGTTTTTCATGACGCTGCGCGTCGGACGCGGAGCGTCCAAGGCTGCATTCCCACGCGGAGCGTGAGGAACGATCAACACGCCCATCTGACCGACGCATGATCGTTCCCACGCTCGGCGTGGTAACGCCTTGCATGACGCTCCGCGTCGGACGCGGAGCGTCCAGGGCTGCATTCCCACGCGGAGCGTGAGGAACGATCAACACGCCCATCTGACCGACGCATGATCGTTCCCACGCTCCGCGTGGTAACGTTTTTCATGACGCTGCGCGTCGGACGCGGAGCGTCCAGGGCTGCATGCCCACGCGGAGCGTGAGGAACGATCAACACGCCCACCTGACCGACGCATGATCGTTCCCACGCTCCGCGTGGTAACGCCTTGCATGACGCTCCGCGTCGGACGCGGAGCGTCCAGGGCTGCATTCCCACGCGTTGCGTGAGCAACCATCAACACGGCCATACCGGCGCGGATTTATCCGCGAAAGGGCTTATCTGCTGAAAAGATTCATCAAACCCCTGCGTTAATCTTTTGCGGCCACGTATAGTACGGATGCGAAGCATTCTCTTTAAGCATTAGGTACGGAGTCATCCCTGTGGTCATGTTGTTCAATCGGATTAACGCCTCGGTTCTGCTGTGTTCTGCACTTCCCACTGTGGCCATGGCCGCGCAGACCGCGACCGAGTTGCCGGCCAGTGTCATCCAGTCCACGCTGGACGCCGGCAATCCCTCCACCTACACCTCGACCGAGGGCAGCACGGCCAGCAAAACCACGACCCAGAACCGTGACGAGGCGCAAACCGTCAACACCGTGGCAGCACAGACCCTGAACGACTATCAGGTCAAGGACCTCAACGACGCCATGCGCTTTGTCAGCGGTGTCTCGCAGACCAACACCCTGGGCGGCACCAAGGACGCGGTGATCAAGCGCGGTTTCGGCAGCAACGATGACAACTCCATCCTGCGCGACGGCATCCGCTCGGCCGTTGGCCGCAACCTGGGCGCCACCACCGATCACGTGGAAGTGCTCAAAGGCCCGGCGTCGCTGATGTACGGCGCGCTGGAGCCCGGCGGCCTGATCAACGTGATCAGCAAACAACCGCAGTTCACCCCCAGCACCACGCTGACCGGCTCGGGCTTCAGCGAAGGGGGCGGGTCATTCGGCCTGGACACCACCGGCGCCCTGGGCGACACCAATCTGGCGTACCGACTGATCGCCGAGCGCAGCCACGAGGATTACTGGCGCAACTACGGCGTCGACGAACACACCCTCATCGCGCCGTCGATCGCCTGGATCGGCGACCGGGCCAGTTTCTCCCTGGCCTACACCTACAACGACTATGCCAGCCCCTTTGATCGCGGCACCGTGTTCGTCAATGGCGGCCCGGCCAACATCAGCTACCGCGACCGCCTGGATGAACGCTGGGCCAAGACCGTCGGCATCAGCCAGACCACGACGGCCAAGTTCGAATACCAGCTCAACGACGCATGGCGCAGCCGCCTGACCTACGGCTGGACCGAGGACCGTTACAGCCTGTCCATCGCCCAGCCGAGCACCTTGAACGGCAACACCCTGCGGCGCATCGCCAACGGCGGGCATTACGACTACGAGAGCCGTTACACCGCGCTGGACCTGATGGGCGACCAGCAACTGTTCGGCCAGCGCCACGAGATCGTGGTGGGCGTGGACAACGAGTCGCTGGACAAATACCGCGGCAAGACCTACCGCAACGCCAGCAGTACGGCCGGGAATATCAACCTGCAAAACCCGGTCTACGGCAGGCTCGCTGAGCCGGTGACCGTGAGCGCGGCCCAGAGCAACGCCGAAAACAACCGGGTGACCAGCTCGGTGTATTTCAAGGACAACTGGCACCTCAACGACCGCTGGATTCTGGTGTTTGGCGGTCGCCAGGAACATTGGGACCAATACAGCGATCAAGGCCTGGGCAGCGCCTATGCCAAGGGCGCCGACTCCAACGGCGACAAATTCATCCCGTTCGGCGGCATCGTGTACCAGCCCACCGACACGGTGGCGCTTTACGCCAACTACAGCCGCTCGTTCGTGCCCAACGATGCGGACGACGCGGGCACCAGCTTCAAGCCCACCGAGGGGCGCAGCTACGAAGTCGGCATCAAATACACCCCGGTCCAGGCCCTCAACGTGAACCTGGCGGTCTACGACATCGTCAAGAAAAACCTGGTCAACAGCGTGCTGCAAAGCAATGGCGACAGTATCGATGAGGCCGTGGGCAAGGCGCGTTCGCGCGGCGTGGAACTGGACATCACCGGCGAAATCACCCCGGACTGGAGCGTCATCGGCACCTACGCCTACGATCAGACCCGGGTGCTGAAAAACGACGAATCCCCGGAGCAGGAAGGCAACCGATTGCCCAACGCGCCGATGCACACCGCCAGCCTCTACCTCAGCCATCGCCTGGCCCTGCCCGCTGAAACGGGCAAATGGCACGCCGGTGCCGGCGCCCGTTACGTCGGCCAGCGCCCGGGCGACGATGCCAACAGCTTCTGGATGGACAGCTTCACCGTCGCCGACGCGTTCCTGCGCTGGGACCTGCCGACTCACGACTACAAAACCAGCCTGCAGCTGAACGTCGACAACCTGTTCAACAAGGAATATTACCCGTCCACCACCGGCAGCAGCACGCTGCAGGTCGAGGAGGGTGCATTGCGGACGGCGCGCATTACCGCCAGCGTCACGTTCTAGCAAAGGCGGGTGGAGGGCGGCAGCGTTGATCACACCATCTCCATGGGAGGGGACTCTGCGTCGGCCCGGCGTATCGCGTTAGCCAAGGCTTCTAATTCTGGCCGAAGGCCGTGGGAGGGAGCTTGCTCGCGACGCCTACAGCGATGTGTGTCGGGCAGGCGTATCGCGTTGGCCAAGGCTTTTGATTCTGGCCGAAGGCCGTGGGAGGGAGCCTGCTCGCGACGCCTACAGGGATGTGTGTCGGCCCGGCGTATCGCGTTAGCCAAGGCTTTTGATTCTGGCCGAAGGCCGTGGGAGCGCGGCTTGTCCCGCGATGGGGCGCGAAGCGGCCCTGAAAAAGGCGGCAGAGGTCAGTCTGTCGAAACCGCCTGGGCAGGGTGTGCTGCCGTCCCCGACAGATCGCGAGCAAGCTCCCTCCCGCGCCTGTGCCTACGTCACAAGTAGCCGTTGAAGCGTCCCGTGCTCCCAGGTCGACAGTAAAGCCACCGGGTCGGTGCCGTACCGGTTGCCCGGTTCGAATGACCAGCGCCGGCCATCCGGGCTTTCGCAGGCTTCACAGTAGTCCAGTGCGTCGCCGTCATAGCGGATCGAGAGGGACCAGCCGTCCACGTCCACCACGACGAGGCCGGCAGGCCTCTCTTCCCGCAGAGGCGGACGCACGCGGACCATGGCGCGACGGCCCAACGTGACATCGCGCAGCAGCTGGCCCACCTCCCTGGCGGTCAGCGGCGATGGCGCGTCTGCGCTGCAATCTTCTTCTGCCACGTGGCGCTCCTGAGCCTTGGGGGTGTAACGGCAAAACCGTTACGGCGTCGGCATCATAGGCGGGGTGTAGGCCAGTGTCATGGAGAACCCCCAGAGCATCACCAGCACCAGCGGGGTATGGACCAGCAACTGGGTGAAGGTAAAGCCGACCACGTCCCGGGCCTTGATCCCCAGCACGCCCAGTAACGGCAGCATCCAGAACGGGTTGATCAGGTTGGGCAGGGCTTCGGCTGCGTTGTAGACCTGCACCGCCCACCCGAGGTTGACGTGCAACTCATTGGCGGCCTGCATCACATAAGGCGCCTCGATGATCCACTTGCCGCCGCCGGAAGGAATCAGGAAGCCGAGCACCGCCGAGTACACGCCCATCACCACCGCGAAGCTGTCGCTGTCTGCCACCGCCACGAACAGCGAGGCGATGTGGTGCGACAGGGTCGCGCCGTCGACCCCTTGCGCTTTGGTCATCATGAACGCGATGGCGCCGTACAGCGGGAACTGGATCAGCACACCCGCCACCGACGGCACCGACTTGGCGATGGCGTTGAGAAAGCGCTTGGGTCGCCAGTTGAGCAGCATGCCCAGCATCAGGAACAGGAAGTTGTAAGTGTTCAGCGAAGAGATCGCGAAGATCGGGTCCTTGGTGGTGAACTCGTTGAACAACCAGATGGCACCCAGCGCCACCAGCAACAGGGTCAGTATCGGCGAGTATTCCAGCCATTCGCCGGGGCGCCGAGGGCCCTCGGCGGCTTCGTCGGTGACGCTGAGGTCAACACCCATGTCCTGGGCCGTGCGCGCCCGTTTGCCGGTGGGGGTGGAAAACCAGGCCACCAGCAAGGACACCACGATCAGCACCGCGGCCATGGTCATCGACTGCCAGAGGAAGATGGTTTGCGAGAACGGGATGACGCCGGTGATGTCCAGCAGCGATTTGGGCAGGCTGGCGGGGTTGGCCTGTAACTGCGCCGCTGCCGAACTCAGGCCCAGCGCCCAGGTGGCGCCCATGCCCAGATAGGCCGCGGCACTGGCCGCGCGGTAGTCCATGGACAAGTCGGTGCGACGGGCCATCGCCCGCACCAGCAGCCCGCTGAAGATCAGGCTGATCGCCCAGTTGAACAGCGACAACCCCATGCTGATGAACGCCACGAAGGTCACGGCGGCACGCGCCGATTTGGGCAAGGCGGCGAGTTTTTCGATCAGCACGGAGGCGGGGGGTGAGACGGCGACGACGTAGCCGGAAATGGCCACCAGCGCCATCTGCATTGTGAACGGGATCAGGCTCCAGTAGCCGTCGCCAAACGCGCCCGCCACCGACTTCACCGAAGCGCCCGTGGCCAGCGCGCCAAACGCCACCAGCACCACGGCCAGCGCCGCGAAGATGTACGAGTCGGGAAACCAGCGTTCCGACCAGTTCGAGACGCCGACTGCAATTTTTTCAAAAAAACCGAGGCTTTCTTCGGCCTCACCGGGGTGCAATACAGACTCTTTCATAATGTCTTCCTGAAGGTTCGGGGCGGAAGGCAGCAAGGGACATGCAGGGGCAATTTCTAGTTATTGTGCGTGTTGAACGTAAACCAGTTGGGCAGCCGCCAGGTCCTCCAGGGCCGTGCCTACCGCTTTGAACACCGTGATGTGCTGATCGTCGATGCGGCCCGGGCTTTTTCCTCGGCACAGGCTTGCCAGGTCCGCGCGAATGTCTTCCATGTGCAGCACACCGCTGTGCAGCGGGCTGAGCAGGTCTCCGGCTTTCATCGGCGCTTCGTCGGTGTCGATAAACACCTCGGTGCCATCGAAGCAGGCGTCGTCACTTTCGCGCATCTGCGGGGTGAAGCCACCAATCAGGTCCAGGTGAGTGCCGGGCGTCAACCAGGCACCCAGAATCAGCGGCGCCGTCGATAACGTCGCACAGGTGATGATGTCGGCCTGTTCGCAGGCGGCGGCCAGGTCGTCGACAACCCGGGCCTGGAAACCATCGCGCTGAAGCTGATCCACCAGCCGCGCGGCGTTTGCCGCGTCGATGTCCCACACCGCCACCTGCTGGATCGGACGGACCGCGCGATAGGCGTAGGGCAAAAGACTCGCCACCCGGCCTGCGCCCACCACCAGCAGCGAACGGGCGTCGGTTCGGCTCAGGTAGTCTGCCGCCAGCGCCGAGGCAGCAGCGGTGCGCCTGGAGGTGATTTCGTTGCCGTCGATCAGCGCCAGCGGCGCACCGGTGGTGGCGCTGTGCAGCATGTACGTGGAATGCAGGCCCGGTAACCCGGCTGCGGCGTTCTGCGGAAAAATGGTGACGGTCTTGATGCCGAGGAAGCCCTGGTCGTTCCAGGCGGGCATCAAGAGCATGCAACCCGGCGCTGAGGATTCGGGATGGAGGGCATGGTTGTGCCGCAGCGGGACGTGCACCTCTTCCCGGAACGCCGCCTTCAGGGCGGGAATGAGTTGCGCGAAGGGCAGCAGCGCCCGGGTTTGTTCGGCATCAATGATCAGCATGAGTCACCTTGGTTTTCACACATATCAAGCGTCCAGCGTCAGGGCGCTGGACGGAATCGCCTGGCAGGCCAGGCAGGTCGAGGGGGTATCCGGTTCCTGGCCGTGCAGGTGCATGACCTGGCCGTGCTGCATAGTGACGGCGCAGCTTTCGCACTGGCCCACGCGACAACCGCTGGGCAGGCGCACGCCCAGTTTTTCGGCGAAGGTCAACAGCGGGCCTTCGTCGGATGTCCACCGCGCCGTGATGCCGGAGCGACTGAACGTCACGTCGTGGGCCTGGCCCGGGGTGATCACGGGCTTGACCGGTGACTTGAAGGCCTCCTGCTGGATGTCGAAGCGTGGCACCCCGCGTTCAAGCAACGCACTGCCGACCTCGGCCATCATCGCGGCCGCGCCGCACAGGTAAATCAACGGACGCTGGCGCAGCAGCGCCTTGGGAACGTGTTCGGCGCTGACCCGGCCAGCCACGTCGTAATCCTCGCCCTGGCGGTCTGACGCGGCCGGCAGGCTGTAGAAATTGACGATCTTCACCTTCGGCAGCGCGTGGGCCAGGGCCTTGAGCCGCTCTTTGAAGGCATGGGTCTCGCCGTTGCGGTTGCCGTACAGCAACAGAATGCTGGGGGTGTCCGGCTGATCGTGCAGGGATTCCAGCAGGTTCAGGAACGGGGTGATACCGATGCCCGAAGCAATCAGCAGCAATGGCCGGCGACTGTGCAGCGGCAGAATGAAATGCCCCGATGGCAAGTGCGCCAGCAGCGTGTCGCCCACTTTCAATTGATCGTGAATGAAGCCCGAGCCCAGCCCGAGTTGCGGGCTGCCTTGGGCGTCTGTCGCCATCGCCCGGCGGACCGAAATCTGATAACCCCGTCGATCCTGCACCTGCGCGCGCCCGGTCATCGAATAAGAGCGCAACGTGGGTTCGTCGGGCGTGTTCAGCTCGAGAGTGATGTGCTGACCGGGCTGGAAGTCAGGCACGGCGCCGCCGTCGCTGGCCTCGAAGCTGACCGTGGTCACGTCGGCGGCCTCGGGGGTGAGGGCCGTGACCGTGAACAGGCGCAAACCCTCCCAGCGGCACTGTTGATCGTCACTGAGGGTGTCCCGTTGCACCGTGCAGCGATAGGCGCGCAAGGGCGAAGAACCGCTGATGGGGTCGAAGGCCGCGTCGCTGACCAGGCTGTTGAAGTTGCTGCCGTGGCGGCCCTGTACCGGCAGCTCGTCCTGACCCAGGGCTTCACAGCGTTGCCACCAACCGTATTCACCGACCACCACGGACGGGTGCAAGCCCTCGACGATGCTGGCGGAAAACTTCGCCTGGCCGCTGTCGGTGGTCACCAGCACGGTGGCGCCCGCATCGATCCGCTGTTGCGCGGCCAGCGCGGCCGAGATTTCCAGGACCGGGTGCAAGGCCTTGCGGCGCAAGGACGCCAGGCTGCGGTGTTGGCTGTGACAGAAATAGCCGTTCTTGGCCGAGGTCAGCACCAGCGGGAACGCCCGGTGCAGGGCTTCCTTGCGCGGGTCGTTGGCCAGAGCGCGTGGCAGCGGGCTGTAGCCGTGGCGCAGCAGTTTTTCCGAATAGAATTCCACCAGCCCGGTGGGCGTGTTGAACCCCTGATGCCGCGGTTTTGCGGCGTACTTGCGTTCCTGATCAGGGGTCTCGATGGACACGCCTTGAGGCTGGCGGCGCAAATGCTCGACGGTCAGGCCCAGGGGCTCGAGCATGTGGTTCCAGCCGGCTTCAAGCGAGCCGCCGAAGAAATCGTCGCCCATGCCCAGGCGGGTGGCGAGGTCGAACACGATGTCGCTGTCGGACCGGGATTCACCCCGTGGCGAGACCATCTGCTGGCGCAGTTGTACGAGTCGATCGGCCTCGGCGGAGATCTCGAAACCGATGCGCAGGCCTTCGCGCTCCCACGGCGTGTTCACCGGCAAAAAGATGTCGGCGTAGCGCGCGCTGGGGGATTCGAACAGGTCGCAGTGCACGTAGAAGTCCAGCTTCTCCAACGCCTCTGCGCCCAAGTGAACGTCGGGCTGGGAGAGCAGGAGGTTGGTGCCGAAGGCCATCAGTGTGCGAATCGGGTAGGGCTGTTCATGGACGATGGCCTGATACATGTCCCGCGCCGTGACCCAGCCCTGGGACGGCGGACCCAGCGGTCGCTCGCTCAGCCCCAGCGCCTTGGCGCGTTGCTCGGGGGCCAGCAGGTCGAATGACATCACCGGGTTGTAGGGCGGTTTCTGGTAAATCCGGTTGCCGCCGTTGCGGTCGAAACTGCCGGTCAGGGCGTACAGGCAGGCGATAGCGCGGTCGGTCTGCGAAGCGTTGTCCTGCTGGCCGACGCCGGACCAGGCGTGAAACGCGACCCGCGAAGACGAGCCGATCAACGCCGCCGCCTGCGCCAGCTGCTCGACCGGCACGTGGGTCAAGGCCTCGACCCGCTGCGGCGTGTACAGCGCGCATTCACGGGCATACAGCTCGAACACCGGCGAGCATTCCAGCGCCGCGCTCGTTTCTTCCAGAAGCAGGGTGAAGCGCCCGCGCACACTGGCCTGCTCGAGGACCTCGGCGCTTAAGGCCGAGGAGGCCTCGGGTGCGTTGAGCACGGCGTTCCACACCACGTAATCCTGATCACCGGCAATGCCGATGTCGGCACACCGCAGGAAGTGGCCGTTGTCGGCTCGCACCAGCAGCGGGGCGTTGCTCCATTGACGGACGAAGGCCTGGTCAAAGGTGTTGCCGGCGATCAACAGGTTGGCAAGGCCCATGGCCAGGGCCAGATCGGTGCCGGGGCAGACGCGGAGCCAACTGTCTGCCTGCCCGGCCAGGGCGGTCTTGCGCGGGTCAACCACGATCATGCGCGCCCCGGCGGCCTGGCCTGCACCGATGGCATCGGCCTGGGCCAGCCAGGTGTTGGTGGGGTTGTGGCCCCAGAGCAGAATCAGGTCGGCCCGACGGTAATCGGCGGTGGGCATGCCGCAGCCAAAGGTGAAGGCGTGGGCGTGATCCTTGTGCCAGTTGCAGATCTCGGTGGCGTAACAGGTGTTGGGGCTGCCATAGAGCCGGATGAAGCGCTCGATCCAGTCGATGCTGTCGCTCAACGGTGTGCCGCTGGGGGTGGTCACGGCAAAGGCGACCGATTCCGCGCCCTGTTCGCGTCGCGCCCGCTCAAGACGCCCGGCCACTTCGCTCAGCGCTTCGTCCCAGGAAATCACCTGCCAGCCGGGGTCCGGGTGGTTTTTCGGGTGGGTGCGACGCATCGGGTATAACTGGCGATCAGCGCTGTGCAGCAACTCGGGCGCTGCCTTGCCCTTCAGGCACATCGCCTTGCCGGTGGGGTGGTCAGTGTCGGGGCGCACTTCAATCAGCCGGTCGCCCTCGACGGTGTTCACCGTTCCGCAGCGGGAACGGCAGAGGGTGCAATAGCCCACCTTGTCTTGCCGTTGGGTAACGCTCATGGCTGATGCACCCTTGGAGAATGTTGTGGGTCGATGGTATTACTCTGATGGCTCACATTGAAAATTCAATGAGTGTGTAATGCGATATTGAGAAAACCGATGCTTCCGACCTTGAGACAGCTGCAGTACTTCATCGCCATCGCGGACACCGGGCAGGTGTCCCGTGCGGCGCAGCGCTGCCACGTGACTCAGTCGTCGATGACAGCTTCGCTCAAGGCGCTGGAAACCACGGTGGGCGCGACGTTGTTCACCCGTCACGCGGCGGGGGTGCGATTGACGGAGGCGGGGGAGCGCTTTCTGCGCCACGCCCAACACGTCGAAATCGTGATGCGCGAAGCCATGGACTCCGTGGCCTTGCGGCCGTCACCCGCCAGCGGCCCGATCAAGATCGGCGTGACCGAAACCATTTCAGCCTACGTGCTGTCGCCGGTCATGCGAGCCCTGGAAAAGAAATTCCCCGGGCTGGTGCCGACGTTTGTCGAGCGTGAGCGCAGTGAAATCGAGGCAGAGGTGCGCCAGGGCACGCTGGAAATGGCGCTGTTGCTGGCCTCTAACCTGCCTGCCGATGAATCCCTGGAATGCCAGCCCTTGATCCGTTCACCCCGGCAGCTGTGGGGGCCGCCGGAACATCCGCTGATGACTGCCGACCGTGTGGGCCTGGCCGACGTGGCCCGGCACCGTTACCTCCTGCTGGACATGGACGAGCACGTCTCGACCGTCGACAAATACTGGGGTGAGTACAACCTGAGGCCGGATGTGGGGTTTCGCAGTTCCTCGATCGAGGCCGTGCGCAGCCTGGTGGCATCGGGGCAGGGGATCACGATTCTGTCGGACCTGGTTTACCGTCCGTGGTCACTGGACGGTCACCGTATCGTGCGGCGGCAGCTGACCGATCCAGTGCCGTCCATGGACGTCGGCCTGGTCTGGGACCCGGCGCGGTCCCACTCCCGCAATTTCTTTGAAGTGAAAAATTACCTGTCTGCCGCGTTCAAGGACATGTTGAAAACCTCGGGTTAATCGGCTGCAGGCCGCGCAGTGCAACCCGTGAGGGATTTTGGCGGCCCGGCATTATCAGATAAATCTCGTCTGAGCCGCCTACGTTATGCGATGGCGGCATATTCATAGTGAAAACAAATCGTTCGGGAACGCGGGCGTTTGATCTAGCTTAACGGCCTTCGGTAAGCCCCACAGACACCCTCTGTGAGCTGCCCACTCGTTTCAGTGAGGCCCGCCATGTCAATCTGCTCTGCCGCTCCAGGCGCTGTGTTTGACACTGCCAGCCAAGGCGCCTGCGCCTATGCCCGCATTCGTCGGGACATCCTGTCGTGCCGCCTGATGCCGGGGGTGAACATCACCGAGCCGGGGTTGATGGAAAGCTACGGCATCGGCAAAAGCAGTTGCCGCATTGCCTTGACCCGGTTGTGCCACGAACACCTGGTGACCTCCCGCCCGCGAAAGGGCTATCAGGTCGCGACCATCACCGTCAAAGACGTCGAAGAAGTGTTCATGCTGCGCGTGCAGCTGGAACCCCTGGCCGCGCGGCTCGCCGTTGGACGGGTGGATATTGAACGGCTGAAAGCGCTGGAAGCGGCGTGCCGGGTCAGGCACCCGGTGCCGTTGCCGGATCAGATCGACGTGTTCATGGATGCCAACAAGGCGTTTCACCTGGAAATCGCCCAGGCCGCCGGCAATGAACGGCTGCTGCGCACCTTGTCCAGCCTGATGGACGAAATGAGTCGCCTGGTGGCGCTGGGCTTCAACGTCCAGGGCACCAAACCCGAAATCAAGCACGACCACAACGCCATGATCGCCGCGTTCGAGGAGGGCGACGCCAAACGTGTCGAGCTGATCGCCCGTCGCCACATCGAAACCTTCCAGGCCATGACCCTGGAAAAGGTCTACGCCAGCCTCAGCGAAGCCGGTGCGTCTCTGCCCTTGCTGGCGGCGAGGTTCGCGCGATGAATGCGGCACTGGAAGTCAAACGCGAGGCGGTCGCCCTCAGCCTTGAGGGCGTTGGCAAACATTTCGATGCCCTTGAAGTGCTGCGGGATATCTCGTTCGACGTGGCCAACGGCGAGATCGTCGCCTTGCTCGGCACCTCGGGCTGCGGCAAAAGCACGCTGCTCAACATCGTCTCCGGGCTGTTGAAACCGGACCGCGGCAGCTTCGCCATCGAGGGCGAACCCGCCGCGCAGTTCCAGGACTGGCAGCGCGTGGCGTACCTGTTTCAGGAAGACCGCCTGCTGCCGTGGCGCAGCGTCAAGGCCAATGTCGCGTTTGGCCTGGAAGCCACGTCGCTCGGCAAGCACGAGCGGGCAGAACGGGTGGCGCAGATGCTGCGTCTGGTGGACCTCGAAGCGTTCGCCAATGCCTGGCCCCATCAGCTTTCCGGCGGGATGCGCAGCCGCGTGGCCCTGGCGCGCAGCCTGGTGGTGCAACCGCAGATTCTGTTGATGGACGAGCCGTTTTCCAAGCTGGACCCCCACACCCGCAGCCAGATGCATGACGAGTTGCTGCGCCTGCAGGCGCTGACCTCGATGACCGTGCTGTTTGTCACCCACGACGTTGAAGAGGCGGTGGTGCTGGCCGACCGGGTGATCGTGCTGGAACCACGGCCGGGCCGCATCCGCGCGATCAAGTCCA
The DNA here is from genome assembly GCF_040202885.1 of Xanthomonas sp. WHRI 1810A. NCBI lineage: Bacteria > Pseudomonadati > Pseudomonadota > Gammaproteobacteria > Lysobacterales > Lysobacteraceae > Xanthomonas > Xanthomonas sp. WHRI 1810A. Next base: position 542,132 of record NZ_JBEGED010000002.1, on the reverse strand, counting down.
TGAGCCTGGCCCGGCCACGGATCCCGACCGATCCGGCCGTGACCGAGCAGGTTCGTCAACTGCGGCTGGAGCTGTGAGATGCACAACGCCAAACGCTATACCAGTCTGTTCTTGCAGCGCCTTGCCCTGATCGCGGTCTTCGCCGTGCTCTGGTGGTACGCCGCCGGGCGATTGCCGTCGTTCGTGTTGCCGGGGCCACAAAAGGTGTTCGCTGCGCTCAACGCTTTGCTGCACAGCGAAACGTTTTTGCATGACGTCGGCGCCACCATGGGTCGGGTGTTCAGCGGTTTTCTCCTGGCCGTGGCGGTGGGTACGCCGCTGGGCCTGGCGTTGGGCACGAGCCGGGTGCTGGCGCGTTTCTTCGAACCGTTGCTGGCGGTATTCAACACGGTGTCTTCGGCGATCTGGGCGATTTTCGCGATCATCTGGTTCGGTATTTCCGATGCCACCACCGTGTTCGTGGTGTTCATGACCGCCATGCCGCTGATCCTGACCAATGTCTGGCAAGGCGCCCAGACCGTGGAGCGGCAGTACGTCGAACTGGCGCGCTCGTTCCGCATGTCGCGCCTGCAGATCCTGCTGAAAATTTCGCTGCCGAGCATCCTGCCGTACTTCTTTTCCGGGGCGCGCCTGGCGTTCGGCTTCGGCTGGCGGGTGTCGCTGGTGGCCGAAACCCTGGGCGCCTCGGACGGCATCGGCTATCGCCTGCGCCAGGCGGCGGATCTGGTGCAAAGCGATCAGGTGTTCGCCTGGACGGTGCTGCTGGTGGCCCTGATGTTGTTGCTCGAAGCCGGTGTGCTCAAGCCGCTGGAACGCTGGCTGTTCCGCTGGAAAACCCACAGTCTTTAACCCATAAGGTTCCGACCCATGCGTAAATTGATCATTGTCGCCGCGCTGGCTGCGACCGCTGTGTTGTCCGTTGCTGCCCACGCGGCGGACAAGGTTCGGATCGGCTACTGGACCAGCGGCGTCAGCCTGGGCTACGGCTCGGTGCTGGAAGCCAGCGATTTCCTAGCCAAGCGCGGCATCGAGGCTGAGTTCTTCCACTTCCCGGACGTCAATGCGCCGATCCGCGCCCTGGCGGCCGGCTCCATTGACCTGGCGTTCGGCGCGCCGCTGGCCGGGGTGTTCAGCTCGGCGGCCGAAGGGGTGCCGATCAAGATCTTTGCCGCCACCCAGCCGGCCGATGTGCAGTTTGTGGTCCCGGCCGACTCGCCGATCAACTCCATCGAAGCACTCATGGGCAAGAAAATCGGCATGTCGCCCGCCGGGTCTTCGGTGGCGGTGATCGCCAGCGCCGTGCTGGAAGGCAACCACGGGATCAAGGTCAACGACTTCTCCCTGGTGGGCGGCAACGAAGCACGCCTGGCGCAGTTTCTCGCACAGAAGCAAGTGGACGGCGCCGCCTTGCGCTCCGTGACCATCGCGCAACTGGGTGACGAGCTCAAGCTCAAGCGCCTGGGCAGCTTTGCGGACGAATGGAAAACCCTGACCAAGTCCGACGCGGTGCCTTACATCGGCGTCGGTGCGGTCAGCGCCAAACTGGTGGACGCCCATCCGGAAACGGTGGCGCGGGTGATTGCCGCCCTGCGCGACACCCTGGCCTGGGGTGACGCACACCCCGATGACGTGGTCGCGATCCTGAAGAAAAGCGCCAACCTCCCGGAAAACGATGCACGGGTGTACGTCGGCCAGTGGAACGCCATGAACCGCCTGGCGTTCGAGCCCCAAGACCTCGACACCCTGCGCCGCGAACATCAGGTGTTTGCCGACAGCGGCCTGATCAAGGGCGAGCTTACGGCCGACCTGTTCGCCACCGAACCGTACGCCCAATCCAAGAACCTCAAGTAATCACGGAGACAACGACTGTGAGCAAAACCATGAAAGCCCTGGTACTCGACGAACACGGCGACCTCGACCGGTTGCACGTCGTCACCAACAAGCCGGTCCCGGCCGTCAGCGCCGGGCATGTACTGATCCGCGTGGGCGCCTCGTCCTTCAACTATCACGACGTGTTCACCGTCAAGGGCATGCCCGGCATCAAGGTGCCGCTGCCGGTGGTGATCGGCCTGGACCTGGCCGGTACCGTCAGCGAGCTCGGCGACGGCGTCGAAGGCTGGCAGGTGGGCGACCGGGTGCTGATCAACCCGCTCAAGCCTGACGTCGGTCTGATGGGCGAAATGGTCGACGGCGGCATGGCCGAATACACCCTGGTCGATGCCCGTCAGTTGATCCGCCTGCCAGAGGCCGTGAGCTTCGAGCAGGCCGCCGCGCTGCCGGTGGCCTACGGCACGGCACACCGCATGCTGATCACCCACAACACGGTCAAGGCCGGCGACAAGGTGTTGATCCTCGGCGCCAGTGGCGGCGTCGGCACCGCCTGCGTGATCCTCGCCAAACTGCTGGGCGCCGAAGTCATCGCCTGTGCCGGCAGCGACGAGAAAGGCGAGCGCCTCAAGGCGCTGGGCGCCGACCACGTCATCAATTACCGCGACACCGACTTCTCCAAATGGGCCATCGGCCAATACGGCAAGCCGCAACGCCGCAACCACGAAGGCGGCGTCGACGTGGTGATCAACTTCACCGGCGGCGACACCTGGCTGCCATCACTCAAGTGCATCAAGCGCGGCGGCACCTTGCTGGTCTGCGGCGCCACGGCCGGCCACGACCCCAAGGAAGACCTGCGTTACGTCTGGAGCTTCGAGCTGAACATCAAGGGCTCCAACAGCTTTTACGAGGACAACCTGGTCGGTCTGCTGGACCTGATCGCCGAGGGCAAAATCGACCCGATCATCGACCGCGTCCTGCCCCTGGAACAGGCCGCCGAAGGCCTGGCACTGATCCGCGACCGCGAGGTGCTGGGCAAGGTGGTGGTCACGCCTTGATCGTCTGATCGCCACGCAATTCACCCGTACCGCCCGCGCTCGACCCCGCGCGGCCGGTGCCGGACCTTCTTGCTATGAAAGGAACCACTCTCATGACCGACAACACGCTGCCCACCGCTGAAGAGATCCAGGCCCGCTTGCTCAAGGCGCCGTACCACCAATGGCTTGGCCTGCACGTGCTTGACGTGGGCGAGGGCACCATCGAGCTCAGCGCCACCTGGCGCGAAGAATGGGTGGTCAACGTCGAGGGCGGCTACACCCACGGCGGCATTCTTGCAGCGCTGGTGGATTTGACCGCCGACTGGGCGCTGGTTTCGCGCACCGGGAAAGGCGTACCGACCATCGACCTGCGCGTCGATTACCACCGCCCGGCCAAAGGCGACCTGCGGGCCAGCGGCAAAGTGATCAGGTTCGGCAAGCAATTCTCGGTGGCCGAGGCGCAACTGTTCGATACCGAGGGCAACCTGGTGGCCAGCGGTCGCGGCGTGTATTCCACCCCCGTGGCGAAGGCCTGAACCATGAGCGCCGCACTGGACCATCTGGTCATCAACACCCGTTTCGACACGGATGCCGCTGCGACGCTGTTCACGCAGCTGGGCTTCACCCTCACGCCCCGTGGCCATCACTCCCTGGGCTCGATCAACCACCTGATGATGTTCGCCGAAGGCTATCTGGAACTGATCGGCTTGCCGTTGGGCACCGACACCCTGCGCCAGGAAGTGCTCGACAGCCCTCGGGGCATCGACGGGCTGGTGATCGCCACCCACGACCCGAAATCCACTCATGCCGAACTGGTGCGCGAGGGTTTCCTGGTGCAGCCGGTGCAGCATTTCTCCCGCCCCGTGGAGATCGACGGCATCAGCCGTAATGCGCGGTTCGGCACGGTACGCCTGGCGCCCGGTCAGTTCGCTGCCGGCCGCGTGTACTTCTGTCATCACGAAACACCGGAACTGGTCTGGCGCCCGGAATGGCTGGGCCATGCCAACGGTGTTACGGCTGTCGCGGGTTTGACCGTGGTCAGCGAAGACCCGGAAACGACCCGTCAGCAGTACGCCAGACTGGGCACGTTCGATGAGCGTTTCCGGCTGGACATGGTGGACGCCTCGGCGCTGGCCCTGCGTTTCGGTGACTTGGCCAGTCAGCAAACCCAGCGCCCCGAGCGCTTCGCCGCGATCACCTTGCGTGGCGCTGACCTGGCGGGGATTGCCCAGCGCGCAGCGAACCTGGGCCTCGCGCATCAGCGGGACAGCGAGCGGGTCGTGCTTGCCATTCCCGCCTTCGACACCTTGCTGGAGTTCATCCCATGATCGACGCCATTCGCAACCTGGGCGATGTGGTCGGCGCCCACAGTCCGGCTGATCAGCTGGCGTTCATGGGGCTGGACGCCGACCTGCGCGAATCGCCTTATCGCTTCGACCAACTGGATGAACTGGCCAACGGCGTGGCCCGAGGACTCAAGGCCCGCGGTTATGCGCAGGGCGACCGCATCGCGCTGCTGGGGGCCAATTCGGTGGAGTTCATCGCGGTGGTGCTGGGGATCATGCGCGCGGGTCTGGTGGCGGTGCCGGTCAATCATCGGTTCCCCAGGGCGCTGATCGAGTACGTGGTCGGCGACAGTGGCGCGCGCCTGCTGTTCTGCGATGCGGCCCATGCTGCGCTCGCGCCGGGCGATGTGCCGCAGGTGTCGTTGGTGCGCGGCAGCGGGGAAGGGCTGGATCAATTCATCGAAGCCGGTGCATTCGACTCCTTTCAGCCGGTCGAGGACGAACCGGCGATGATGCTGTACACCTCCGGTTCCACCGGCAAACCCAAAGGGGTGATCCTGAGTCATGCCGCGCATTTGTGGGTGGTGCGCACCCGCTTGCACGCAACGCCCCTGGCGCAGGAACGCGCCCTCATCGCCGCGCCCCTTTACCACATGAACGCCTTGGCCCTGGCGCTGTTGTCCCTGGCCAGCGGGGCGAGTGCCGTGCTGCTGCCACAATTCACCGCCAGCGGCTACATCGACGCCATCGAACGCTACCGCTGCACCTGGCTGACCGCCGTGCCGCCGATGATCGCCATGATGTTGCGCGAGCAGGCGCATCTGGCCCGGGCGGACCTGAGTTCGGTGCGGGTGGTCCGGATGGGGTCGGCCCCGGTCAGTGCCAGCCTGCTGGGGCAGATCCATCGTTTGTTGGCCACTGCGCGGGTCATCAATGCCTACGGCACCACCGAAGGCGGCCCGGTGGTCTTCGGTCCGCACCCGCAGGGTTTGACGAGTCCGCCGCTGTCGGTGGGCTATGCCCATCCTGACGTGCAACTGCGCCTGCGTGACGAGCACGGGCAGCTCAGCGACGAAGGCGTGCTGGAGCTCAAAAGCCCGGGCCTGATGTCCGGTTACCACAATCGGCCGGACCTGCGTGCGCCGTTCACCGACGACGGTTTCTACATCACCGGTGACGTGTTCAGCCGCGACGGCAACGGCTTCTACACCTTCGTCGGCCGGCGTGACGACATGTTCGTCAGCGGCGGCGAGAACATCTACCCCGGCGAAATCGAAAAATTGCTGGAGCGTCATCCCGCCGTGCAACAGGCCTGCGTGGTGCCGGTGGCCGATGAAATCAAAGGCTTCAAACCCATGGCGTTTGTGGTGCTCAGTGCAGGCGCCGAGGCCAGCGAGGCGCAGATCAAAGCGTTCACCCTCGAACACGCGCCGGCCTATCAACACCCCCGGCGTATCTGGTTCGTCGACGCGCTGCCGCTGGCCAGCACCAACAAAATCGACCGGCCGGCCCTGTTGCAGGACGCCACCCGGCGCCTGCAAGCCGACGCATCGGCCTGACACCCACTGCTCGTCTTTCGATAACCCTTCGGATCAAGGAACCCGACATGCGCCTGACTTATCTGCTGCCGTTGACGCTGGCTTACGCCGCTTCGGCCCACGCCCTGGACGAAGTGACCGTCGCCCTGGCCATCCCGCCGGCCGTGCACGACGGCGCGCCGTATGCGGCGGCTGAAGCACTGGGGCTGTTCAAGGAGCAAGGGCTGGCGGTCAACGTCGTGGTGTTCCAGGGCGCCGGCGCCTTGCTGCCTCAGGTGGCCAGCAAGCGCGTGACCTTCGGCTTTCCCGTGGCCGAGCCGGTGATCTCCAGCTACTTCAACGGCAAGAACCCGCTGCCGGTGCGCTATTTCTACAACGGCGTGCCGAGCCAGACCCTGGAATACGCGGTGCTGGCGGACTCGCCGATCAAGACGCTGGCGGATTTGAAAGACAAGAAAATCGGCGTGGGCGCGCTGACCTGGGGCACGCTGCCCAACAGCCGCGCCGCGCTGAAAGTCGCGGGGCTGACGCCGGGTGAAAACGTCGAATTCGTCGCCGTCGGCGCCCTGGGCGCAGGCTTTCAGGCGCTGCGCAGCAAGCAGGTGGACGCCCTGAATTTCAACAGCAGCTGGGATGACATGCTGGAATTGCCGGGCACCGCCATTCGCCGCATCGCCTACCCGCCGGTGTTTCAGGAGAATCCGGGCAATGGCTTTATCGCCCACGAGGACACCTTCAAAGACAACCCCGACCTGATCCGTCGCTTCGGCCGCGCCTACACCGAGGCGCAGTTCGTGTGCGAGGTCAATCCGGCGTTCTGTGTCCAGGCCTTCTGGCGTCAGCACCCCGAGAGCAAACCGGCCGACGCCGAGGGCAAAGGGCTGGAAGACGCCAAAACCCTGTTGACGCGACGCCTGCAGCGGACCCTGTACCGAGCCGATGGCAGCGCCCGGGCGCCGGGTGAATACAACCTCGACGTGATCCGCCAGGCCATCGCGGCCATGGCCAGCACCGGTGAGTTCCCCACGGCCGAGGTGCCGGTGGAACGCATCTTCTCCAACGAATTCGTGCCGGCGTTCAGCGACTTCGACAAAGCGGCATTGCGCCAACGCGCGGAGGCCGCCCAATGACCCTTCGTTTGCTCATTGATGTAGCCGACGGGCTGATCGACCAGCCGCGGAAAATCACCGCGTCGGGCCTGGCCGCCGGCATCGCGACACTCACCACGACCCTGGCGCATCCCGACGGCAGTCACTGGCGTAGTCAGGCGCAGTTCTTGATGGCGGCGGACGGCGTGCTGGACGTTAACCGGCAGACGCCGCAATCGGGGGACTGGCACGAGCCCGAGCCCATGGCCTGCGTGTGGGCCATGCGTCAGTTGAGTGCCCCGGTGGCGCCGGCGCTCAGCGAAGGCGTCGCACCGCTCACGGTGGAGGTCGAGCTCGAAGACGCCTCGGGCGCGCGGGCGTCGGCGGCGTTCATTCAGCGCTTTCAGCCGTTTGCGGTAATCCGTCGGGAGATCCTTGATGAGGGGTTGTCCGGCACGCTGTTCGTCCCGGCCGGCGACGGGCCGCACCCGGTGGTGATCGTCCTCAATGGTTCGGGCGGTGGCACGCCGGAACAGCGGGCCGCGCTGTATGCGGCGCACGGTTACATCGGCGTTGCCCTGGCCTACTTCAAGGCGCCCGGGCGCCCGGACCACATTTCTGACACGCCGCTGGAATACTTTCAGACGGCGCTGGACTGGGTCAGCCGTACGCTTGCGCCCAAACACGGCTTTATCGCGGTGGCCGGACTGTCCCGGGGCGGCGAACTGGCGCTGTTGCTGGGCGCGACCTTTCCCGAACGCGTGTCGGCAGTGATCGGCTACGTGCCCAGTGCGGTGGTCCACGGCACCTTGCGTGCAGGCCGCCCCGAGCAACCCCGGGACGCCGATGCCTGGACCTGGCAAGGACAGCCGTTGCGCAATGTCTGGCGCGGCAATCCCCACGCCGACTGGACCGCGTTTGATCATCCACCCACGGTCGGTGCGCCGATTCGCCAGGCCCCGGCCTTCAGCCAGGTTGAACAGGGCGCGGCGTTTGTCGCGGCGGCGCGGATTCCCGTGGAGCGCATTGCCGGGCCGGTGCTGTTGATTTCCGGCACAGACGACGGCTTCTGGCCCTCCACCGCGTACAGCGAGCGCATTGCGGCTCAGATGAAGGCGGCCCACCATCCATGGCCGGTGGAACACGTGCGCAACGAAGGGGCAGGGCACGCCATCGGTTTTCCGTATGTGCCGACGACGGTGATTGCCAGGCTGCATCCGGTGGCGGGCGTGGTCATCAGCGGCGGGGGCACGGCGCACGCCAATGCCCAGGCCAATCGCCTGAGCTGGGCGCGGGTGTTGGATTTTCTTGCCGCCGCCGTCGCCGCCAAGGGAGCTGACTCATGAGCGCGGCGTTGGCGTTGCGCGACGTGGGCCTGACCTACGCCACCCGACGCGGCGAAATCGAGGCGCTGGCGGACATCGACCTGAGTATCCAGCCCGGGGAATTCGTCGCGCTGCTGGGGCCGTCCGGCTGCGGCAAATCCACCGTGCTCAAGCTGGCAGCCGGTTTGCTGGCGGCGTCTCGTGGGCAGGTGGAACTGGCGGGGAACGCGGTGGCTGGGCCCAGTCGACACACCGGCGTGGTGTTTCAGAAGCCCAATCTGTTGCCGTGGAAAACCGTGCTGAACAACGTCCTGCTGCCCGCGCGGACCCTGGGTCTGGCGCGGCAGCCGGCGGTGGAACGGGCGACGCAATTGCTGGAGCTGGTGGGCCTTGGGGCCTTCGCCAACGACTACCCGTTCGAGTTGTCGGGCGGCATGCAGCAGCGTGTCGGCATCGCCCGCATGCTGTTGCACGACCCGGACCTGCTGCTGATGGACGAACCCTTCGCCGCGCTGGATGCCCTGGCCCGGGAATCCCTGACCCTGGAGCTGCAACGCATCTGGAGCCAGCAACGCAAGTCGGTGCTGTTCATCACCCACAGCAGTCAGGAGGCGGTGTTTCTTGCCGACCGGGTGCTGGTGATGTCCCCGCGACCGGGGCGGATCATCGACGAACTGATCATCCCGCTGCCTCGGCCTCGTACGTTGGAAACGCTGGTCGACAGTCAATTCACCGGGCTTTGCCAACACCTGCGCAGGCACTTCACCCATGAATAGATTCCTCTCGCTGCTGTATCCGCTCATCAGCCTGGCGGTGCTGATTGTGGTCTGGGGCCTGGCGGTGAAGCTGCTGGCCATCCCGGATTACGTGCTGCCACCGCCCTTGGCGGTCTATGACGCACTGGCCAGCGGCTTTGCCAGCGGCAGCCTGTGGCCGCACATCGGCGCGACCCTGGGCGAGATGCTCAGCGGCTATTTGATCGGCTGCGTGCTGGCCATTGCGCTGGGCGCGCTGCTGGCCGAATCCCGGACGTTCGAGCGCTTTGTCTACCCGTTGCTTATCGGCCTGCAAGCCACGCCCAAAGTGGCGCTCGGGCCGATCATTCTGGTCTGGTTCGGCTTCGGCCTGGCCTCGAAAATCGTGCTCGTGGCGCTGGTGTGTTTCTTTCCGCTGTTCGTCAACACGGTCAACGGCATCCGCCGCACCGATCCCGAGCTGCTGGACGCCTGTCGCGCATTTTCGGCGTCGCGCCTGTACCTGCTGATGCACGTCAAGCTGCCCGCGGCGGCCGGTGAAATTTTCGCCGGTCTGCAAATCGGCGTGTCGCTGGCGCTCATCGGCGCGGTGGTGGGGGAGTTTCTGTCGGCGCAGCGCGGCCTGGGCTACATGATCGCTTCAAGCTCGGTGAGCATGAGCCTGGCCACCATGTTTTCCGGCGTGGTCCTGCTGGCCGTGATCGGCCTGTGCGGCGCGCAATCGGTGCGCTGGCTGCAACGCCGGGTGATTTTCTGGGAACCGGGCGCGGCCCGGCGCAGCAAGCGGTAGGGGAGGCCATTCTCGGTAGCCGACATTCGCGAACACGTTCGCTGCTACAGAAGAGTTGGGGTGTGGTGCATTCAGCGCGTCGCATTTGCTGATAAACACATTCCCAACCATCGATTACTCGTGGACTATAGGCGCCATTTGGCGGCCTCTGCGTGAGGCCAGCGCTCGCAGCTCCAGGAGCCCGTGGATGAACATCAAGATTGAGGCGCTGATCGCCCGCAAGATCGGCTTTGCCTCGCACCAGAATGCCGTTCCGCTGGTGCGCGAACTGAGCCTCTGGAATCAGGAACAAACCCCCTTTGAAAACTTGGTGCTGACGTTAAGCACCGACCCGGATTTCGTCGACCGCAAAACCTGGCACATCGACCGTCTCCAGCCGGGTGACCGGCTCAGCATTGCCGAACGCGACATCACCCTTAACGCCGCGTACCTGTCGGGCTTGAGTGAAAGCCTGAGTGCCGACGTCATCCTGCGCCTGTCCCAGGGCGACACCCTGCTGGTGGAGCAGCGTTTTCCCACCGAACTGCTCGCGCGCACCGAATGGGGCGGCCTGAGCGCCATGCCGGAACTGCTGGCCGCGTTCTGCATGCCCAATGACCCGGCCGTGGACCGGGTGCTCAAGGCGGCGTCCGAGGTCTTGCGCCGCGCCGGCAAGAAAGACGGCATCGACGGCTATGAAAGCAAATCCCGCACCCGCACCTGGGAACTGGCTTCGGCCATCTGGTCCGGGGTCTGCAGCTTTCAATTGAGCTACGCCTTGCCCCCGGCCAGTTTCGAGCAACAGGGGCAGAAGATCCGGCCACCGAGCGTGGTGCTGGAAAACGGCGTGACGACCTGTCTGGACACCGCGTTGCTGTTCGCCGCGGCGTTGGAGCAGGCAGGGTTGAATGCCCTGTTGATCATGACCAAGGGGCATGCGTTCGCCGGCGTCTGGTTGCAGCCGCAGGAGTTTTCCCAGCTGTTGACCGATGAAGCATCGGCCGTGCGCAAGCGGCTGGACCTCAAGGAAATGGTGGTGTTCGAAACCACCCTGGCCACCCAGGCCCCGGCGCCGGGCTTCAGCCAGGCGGTGGCGGCGGCCGAACGGCAGCTGGATGACGAGCAGTTCATCATGGCCATCGACCTGCACCGCGCCCGGATGCAGAAAATCCGCCCGCTGGCCCTGGTTTCGGTCGTGAATCCGGTCGATGCCAGCGATGACGCACCGCCGGTCGCCCCTGGCCTGGAGGAAGCGCCGGCGCTGCCGGGGTTCGACGTCGAGATCAATGAAACCAGCGACGGGCCTGCCGGCAAGCTGACGCTGTGGCAACGCAAACTGCTGGACCTGACCACGCGTAACCGCCTGCTGCACCTGCCGGACAGCGCAAAAGGTGTGCGGCTGGTCTGCCCGGACCCTGCGGCGCTGGAAGACCTGCTGTCCAGCGGCGGGCGGATTCGGGTCCTGCCGGTGCCGGACCTGAACACCAGCGGCCGTGATGAGGCGTTGTACGAGCAACAACATCACGAAAACCTGCTCAACGAAGTCGCCCGTCAGGCACTGGCCCGGGGTGAAGTGCTCGCCAGTCTGGAAAAGGTCAAGCTGGAGTCCACGCTGATCGATCTGTTCCGCAAGGCCCGCAGCGATCTGGAGGAGGGCGGTGCCAACACCTTGTACCTGGCCATTGGCTTTCTGAAGTGGAAGAAAACCGCCGACGACCCGAAAACCTACTCCGCGCCGCTGATCCTCTTGCCGGTGAAGCTGGAACGTAAAAGCGCGCTGTCCGGGGTGACGTTGACCCTGCTGGACGAGGAACCCCGTTTCAACCTGACGCTGCTTGAATTGCTGCGCCATGACTTTGAGTTGCTCATCCCCGGGCTCGACGGCGACTTGCCCAGCGATGAAAGCGGTATCGATGTGCAGGGCATCTGGAACCTGGTGCGCCGCGCAGTACGCGACGTCCCCGGATTCGAGGTCAGCACCGAGCTGGTGTTGGGCACCTTCTCGTTTGCCAAATATTTGATGTGGAAAGACCTGAACGCCAACGCCGCGCAGCTGCTGCAAAGCCCGTTGGTCAAGCATCTGCTGACGCCCAATGAAGCGGGCGAGGGCTTTTCCGGATCGGACGAGTTCCCCCGGCCCGAGCGCTTGGACGCCACCGTCACCCCGGCGCAACTGTTCGCGCCGTTGCCGGCGGACTCGTCGCAGCTGTCCGCCGTCGTGGCCTCGGCCAGCACCCACAGTTTTGTGATGGACGGGCCGCCCGGCACCGGTAAATCGCAGACCATCGCCAACATGATCGCCCACAACCTGGCGCTGGGCCGCCGGGTGCTGTTCGTGGCAGAAAAGCGTGCGGCCCTGGACGTGGTTTATCGGCGTCTGGCCGAGAAGGGCCTGGGCGAATTTTGCCTGGAGCTGCATTCCAGCAAGACGTCGAAAGTGGAAGTGCTCAAGCAGCTGGATCGCGCCTGGGACGTGAGGGATGCATTGAGCGCCGAGGAGTGGGAACGCGAAGCCGCCCGGTTGCAGACCTTGCGCTCGCGCCTCAACGAACTGGTTGAAGTCCTGCATCGACGTGCAGGCAACGGTCTGTCCCTGCATCAGGCGATTGGCCGTGTGGTGCGCGACCACAGCCCGCAAACGCCGCGCCTGGTGTGGCCGGCCAACACCGGGCACGACGCCGCCGCGTACGGCCAGCTCCTGGACCTGGCACGTCGCCTTGGGCTGAACGGTGCGGCCGCCCGGGAGCTTTCGCCCCTGTTCGGCCTGCTGGCACAGACCCAATGGTCGAACGCCTGGCAGGCGCAGATCGCCAGCGCGGCGCGGGAATTGCCGCTGGCGCTGGATGCGCTGAATGCCGCCAGCGAAAGGCTGTTGGGCCTGACCCAACTGCCGTTGCCGGTGGCTGAAGTGATCCAGGTCCAGCAGCTTAACGATCTGCTCGCGCTGGTCGTTGAATCCCATGGCCTGAACCTGTCATTCGCCTTTGCCCCCGACGCGGCCGCGCGTATCGAAGCCGCCCGGCGTGCCTGTCAGTTGCTCGAAAGCTATCGGGAGCTTGAGCAAAGCCTGTCGCTGGATTACGCCGACGAAGCCTGCCGGCGTATTCCCTTCGCACAGCTGCACAGCGACTGGCGTGACGCCGAAGGGAAATTCTGGTTCCTGGCGACGCTGGCCAAGAAAAACGTGGCGAAAAAACTCGCCTCACTGGGTGGTGCGGCGGGGCTGCCGGACACCCTGGGCGATCTCGCGATTTTCGAGCGCCTGCACGCGCAGCTTACGGAACTGGACGCATTGGCCAGCGACCTGCAGTCGATTCCCGGCTGGCAAAGCCTGGCCAGCGACACGGCCCGTATGCTGCGCGCGGTCTCTCTGGCCGAGCGTTTGCGTGGCGTGCTCGTTGGCCTGGCCGACTCACCCGAGCACCTGGTGTCATTGCGCGGCGCCGTCGCCCGGTTGGTCATCGATGCCAATGACATGCTCGCGCCCGGCGGGCAAATCGGTGCCGCGTTATCGACGTTGCAGCAGGCCTTGTCCCGCTACGACGAGGCGGCTCGGCTGTTCGCCGGATTGGCGGCCATCGACACCGAGATCCGGCCGTCCGTTGCCGCATTGCGAGCGACCTCGCTGTCGATCCAGCAGCACGAGCAACAGCTCAAGGCCTGGTGCGACTGGTGCCGCGTCCGCGAACAGGCGAGCGAGGCCGGTCTGGGGAGCCTCGCCCACGGGCTGGAGTCGGGCAGTCTGTTGCCGTCCGCCGTTGAGGACACTTTTCTCACGGCCTATGCCCACTGGTTTGCGACCCAGGGCATCGACGCTGAACCGCTGCTGAGGACCTTCGTGGCGGCCGAGCACATGAGTGACATCGGTGCATTCGTGCGCTTGGATGACGAAATGGCGACGCTGACCGTGCGCTACATCCGGGCGAAGCTGTGCGGCTTGATTCCGTCCAAGAACGACATCCCGAGGAACAGTGGCTTCGCCATTCTCAAGCACGAGTTGCAGAAGTCGCGCCGGCACAAACCGGTCCGCCAGTTGGCCATCGAGATGGGCGATGCGCTGAATCGCCTGGCCCCGTGCATGCTCATGAGCCCGCTGTCGATTGCGCAGTTCCTGCCGGCCGATCAGCCGCCGTTTGATCTGGTGATCTTCGATGAGGCGTCACAGATTGCGCCGTGGGACGCCATCGGTTCCATCGCCCGGGGCAAGCAGGTGGTGATCGCCGGCGACCCGCGGCAGATGCCGCCTACCAACTTTTTCAACCGCGGCCCGAACGCCGGCGACGACGACACCGCCGAGGACATGGAGAGCATTCTGGACGAATGCCTGGGGGCCGGGGTGCCGAGCCACAGCTTGAGCTGGCACTACCGCAGTCGCCATGAAAGCCTGATCGCGTTCTCCAACCACCGCTATTACGACAGCAACCTGATCACCTTTCCGGCGGCCGAGACCCGCGCCAGTGCCGTCGAATGGCGCCGGGTCGAGGGCGTCTACGCCAAAGGCAAAGGCCGTTACAACCAGGCCGAAGCCGAAGCCATCGTCAACGAGACCGTCAAGCGCCTGACTGATCCTGCGTTTGTCGCGGCGGGCCATTCCATCGGGATCATCACCCTGAACGCCGATCAGCAGACGCTGATCAACGACCTGCTGGACAAGGCACGTCAGCAATACCCGGAGATCGAGCCGTTTTTCCAGGACAGCCAGACCGAACCGGTGGTGGTCAAGAACCTGGAAACGGTGCAGGGCGACGAGCGCGATCTGATCATGCTCGGGATCGGCTACGGCCCCACCGAGCCAGGCTCGCAGGTCATGTCGATGAACTTCGGGCCGCTCAACAAAGACGGCGGCTGGCGCAGGCTGAACGTAGCCATCACCCGCTCTCGCCGAGAGATGCTGGTGTTCACCTCGTTCGACCCGTCGATGATCGACCTGAACCGCACCAATGCCCGCGCCGTGCGGGATCTGAAGCACTTCATCGAGTTCGCCCAGCGCGGTCCGAGGGCGCTGGCCGAAGCGGTACAGGGCTCGGTGGGCGGTTACGACTCGCCGTTCGAGGAAGCGGTGGCCCAAGGGCTGCGGCGAATGGGTTGGCAAGTTGTGCCGCAGATCGGTGTGTCGCGCTTCCGCATCGACCTGGGGATTGTCCACCCGGACCGTCCCGGCGATTACCTGGCGGGTGTCGAGTGTGATGGCGCCACGTACCACAGCGCGGCGACTGCCCGGGACCGGGACAAAGTCCGGGGCGCGATTCTCACCGGCCTGGGCTGGCACCTGGTGCGGCTGTGGTCCACGGAATGGTGGGTAAACAAGGAAGGTGCCCTGCAAAAACTGCACACCGCGTTGAATGATCTGCTGGAGCAGTCTCGCCTGGAAGCAGCGGCCAGCCCGGAGGAGGAAGCGTTGGTTGTTCAGGCGCAATAGCCAGCGAAGAAAATCGGCATGCTCGCCTGAAGTTAAGATTTTCCTGTCGCGCTGAAGGAAAACTGCGCGAACAGCGCACCCCACAGGACCGCTCTGGCGAGCGGTCTGCCGTGTGCGGGGGGGTTATCGACCGGTGCCATACTCGGATTCCAGCCGGGCAACGCTGAGCATCATCAGTGATTTCAACTCGCTCAACCTGTGGGCCGTCAGCACCTCGCCAGGCACCTGGTTTCCTGCCTCAAGCAACTGAGCCTCCAGGTGCGCGACTTGCCGTGACAGGGCCATGGCGCCCATGGTCCCGGCACTGCCACGGATGGCGTGCAGGACTCGTAATACGCCGGTCGCGTCATGGCCGGTGAGTTGTTGTTCAAGGCGTGCGAACTGCCTGTGCATTTCCGGCGCGAAATGCTGCAAGCCGGTTCTGATGAACTCCAGATTGCCGCCCATGCGTCGAGCAATCGACTGCCTGGGTTCCAGGACGCCGTCGTCCGCTTCCTCTGGCTGCATGACCTGCCCTTCAAGGGTTTTTCCGGTCTGCGCCAACAGGGTGGCGACCAGTTGTTCGAGGTCTATCGGTTTGCCGACATGCTCATTCATCCCCGCAGCCAGACAGAGGTCACGATCCGTCCTGGAGGCGTTTGCCGTCATCGCCACAATGGGCAGCTTCGCGAAGGCCGGGTCTGAACGGATACGCCGGGTGGCCTCAAGACCGTCGAGGTCAGGCATTTGCATATCCATCAGGACAGCATCGAACACTTCGACGCCCGCGAACACACGGTTGACGCCTTCCATGCCGCTCTCTGCCAGGTCAACGATCGCGCCTTCGCCGCTGAGCAATGCCTGGGCTATCTGGCGATTGATCATGTTGTCATCAACGATCAATAAGCGAAGCCCTGCCAGTCGCTTCCCATGCAGGGAGGCGGGCAAACGATGGCCAGGATGCGGCGTGCGGATGCCCGAGATCGCCGCCTCAAGGGTGGTCGCCAGTTGTTGCGGCGTGACGGGTTTGGTCAATAGCCCGACAAAGGGCGCGCTGCCCTCGTGGTAAAGATCATTAAGCACCTCGCGGCCATGGGCGGTGATCATGATCACCACAGGAGGAGGGTGGTGGTGGATGTTCTGGCGATGAATGATTTCAGCGGCGCTGAGCCCGTCCAGTCCCGGCATCCGCCAGTCCATCAGCACCACGCTGTACCCTCGACCCTGTTCCCGGGCCTGGCGGACGCGCTCGACCGCTGAAGCACCTTGCGTCACGCAGTCTGCCTGCCAGCCCAATGCATGGACGGTGCGCATCATGATTTCGCAGGCGATCACGTTATCGTCGGCGATCAGGATACGCATGCCTGAGTGTGCGGCTCGTTGGCGGTCCGGCGCTGGCAGGGTGTCCGCGACGCTGAGTTCAATATCGAACCAGAAGCGGCTGCCCGAACCTTCGCGGCTTTCTACCTGCAGCACGCCGCCCATCAGCTGGACCATCTTGCGGCAAATCACCAGGCCCAGCCCGGTACCCCCGAAGCGGCGTGACGTGGACGCTTCGGCCTGGGTGAAACCGTCAAATATGCGTTCCAGCTGCTCGGGCGTGATGCCGATCCCGGTGTCGGCTACCGCGATGCGCAGCAGGATGCCACTGGCGGTCTCGTTGAGTTTTTTAACGCTGACGACCACCTGGCCGCTTGCAGTGAATTTAAGCGCGTTGCCGGCCAGGTTGATGAGGATTTGCTGCAGGCGCAGGCTGTCTGCAATTAACACTGGAGGCAGTCCGACATCGATGTCGAACATCACTTCGACGTCTTTGGACGCTTGATTACCGGCCAACACCACGGCGAGGTCACGTAGCAGGACTTCCAGCTCGAAGGGGTGCAGGTCCAGCTGTAACTTGTCGGCCTCGATCTTGGAATAGTCGAGGATGTCATTCAACAATCCCAGCAATGACTTGGCGGCCGTCTGGGCGTTGGTCACGTATTCATGTTGACGAACGTTCATTTCCGTTTGCAGCAACAGCTGCAACATGCCCAGTACCGCACTCATCGGCGTCCGGATTTCGTGACTCATATTGGCCAGGAAAGACGACTTGGCAGCATTGGCAGCATCTGCCTGCAGCTTGGCCTGCATCAGGCTCGATTCCATTTCGCGGCGTTCGGTGATGTCGATCGCAATGCCCAGATAGCCGCTGAGCTGACCGTTATCATCGCGCATGGCCGTCACCACCAGCATCACCGGAAAACGCGAGCCGTCTTTGCGCACGTAATGCCACTCATGAGTTTGCGCCAGGCCTTCGACTTCAGCCCGGTAAACCAGCGCCTGAAAACCCGTGACAGACGGGCCCGATTCCTCGCTCAACTCAGCGCCGCGTCTGGCGACCTCTTCCGGCACATGGATGATGGCGGGCGTGTGACGATGGATCATCTCTTCGGCGGTGTAACCCAGCAGGCGCTCGGCGCCCTTGTTGAACACCTGGATGACGCCATCGAGATTGGTGGCGATGATCGACATCTCGGACGCCGAATTCAGCACGCTGGTCAGCAGCAGGTTGGATTCGTTCAACTGCGAGGTGCGCTGGATGATCTGTGATTCGAGGTTTGAGTTGAGTTCGAGAATCTTCGCCTCGGCGGTCTTCTCGGCCGTTATATCCCGGATGGTCTTGGAGGCTCCGATGATGATCCCGGTCTCATCGTGGATCGGGGAAATCGTGACGGAGACGTCGAGCAGGGTGCCGTTGCGACGCCGACGCCGGGTCTGGAAACTGGCAATGTGCTCACCCCGGGCAATACGCGCGAGGATCTCCAGCTCTTCCTGCTCCTGATCAGCGGGAACAATCAGCTGGAGCAACGGCTGGCCAACGGCCTCTTCAGAGTGATAACCAAACAGACGTTCGGCACCTTTGTTCCAGCTCGTGACGATGCCTTCCAGCGTCTTGCCGATGATGCCGTCGGACGAACTCTCGACAATTGCCGACAGCCACGCCTGGCGGTCGGCCGCCAACCGCCGCCGCTGGCGGCTTACGTTGCCAAGACTCACCAACACGGTGACCAACAACGCGATCATGGCGCCGAGGAAAAACACCAGTCCGGGGGAGATCAGGTTCAATGCCTGAATAAAGGCGGGGTGAGCGCTGAACTCGATCTGCCAGTGACGGCCGTACACCTGGAGCTTGCCGGTGTAGGTAAACAGGTCTTCAGGGTGCGATGAATCGGAGGCGTTGTCGTAAAAGGTCACGGGCTGCCCGGGCACCGTAGTGTCGGTGAGCCGGATATGAATTGACGCGTTCTGCCCGGGCAAGCCTGCCAGCACTTCGGCGATCACCAGTGGCGCGACACTCAAGCCGAATGCGCTCTGCTCACGTTCGGCAACGGTTGCCGGCGTCAGTGGCTCTCGATAGACCGGCAGCAGCATGAGAAATGACTGGTGCTGCTGGCCGTCCGCCTGAACCAGTGTGATCGGCGCGGTCAGACGGGCAGCGCCGCTGTCGATGGCGTCCATCGCCGCGGCCCGGCGACTGGGTTCAGAGGCGATATCCAGGCCAATGGCCTGGCTGTTTTCAGACGCGGGCTCCAGATACTGGACAACCAGGCGGTCGTGGGCTGTCGAGCCTAAGGCCTTGATGGCGAAGTCGGGTTGAGCGTCGGCCCTGGCCTCTGCCATAAAGGACGTTTCCTGTGCGATAGGCACCCGGCGGACAAAACCGAAGCCCCTGGCACCGGGAAACTCGACGGCCAGGTCGCGCGTTTGGCTGTAACGGCGAAACGCGTTGCGTGTAATCAGCTGTTCACCGGCTGTCAACACGATCCCTCGCACACCGCGCAAACCATATTCATACAGCTTCAATCGACTCGATACTGCATCGGCGGCTTCAAGGGCTTCAAACTCGACGGCGGCACGCGCCTGACGGTCGTTGGTCCGACTGAATCCCCAGGCGCATAAGCCCGCTGCCAATAAGCCGATCAACAGTGTGGCGACAACGGCGGTGTTGAGATAAGGGCCTGCACTTTTCTCATTCATGGCGGACAGCTCCAAGTGAACCCGACGGCTTTGCGGTCATTCAGGTAGGTGCCCGGTTACATTGTCTTTTCGAGGAGCAACGGTATATCGGCGAACGGCACGGGGCGTGAGTACAGGTAGCCCTGCATCAGATTGCACCCCAAGGCGATGAGGGCCAGCGCCTGTTCTTCGGTTTCGACACCCTCGGCCACCAGGCTCAGCCCCAGCGACTGTGCAAGGGTGATAATAGTACTGACGATAGCCGCGTCACTTTTGTCCTCAAGCATGGTACGGACAAAACTTTTATCTATTTTCAGGACGTCCACCGGCAGGTGCTTGAGGTAGGCAAGACTCGAATACCCCGTGCCGAAATCATCCACCGAAATACCCACGCCAAGGTCCCTGAGTGCCGACAGTGTCTCGCGCGTGCGTTCGATATCCTTGACCAGCACGCCCTCGGTAATTTCCAGCTCCAGTAACCGAGGCTCAAGACCGGACTCGGCGAGGAGCACTTTGACCGTGGCAAGAAATGACGGCACCTGGAATTGCCGGGGGGAGATGTTGACGCTCACTGCAATGGGGTGGCCCCGATCACACAAGGATTTCGCGTCCAGGCAGGCTCGTCTGAGCACCCATTCCCCGATGGGAACGATCAAGCCGTTTTCTTCCGACAACGGAATAAAGGTGTCCGGCAGAATCATCTGATCGCCGATAAAAAGACGAACCAAGGCTTCCATTCCCACCATTTGTCGCGTTCTGCCATCCACCTTGGGCTGGTAGAAAACACGAAAGCCATCGTTTTCAAGGGCCCCGCGCATCTGCATATCAAGTTGATGCCTGGCGCGCATGTTGATTTCCACTTGCGCCGAAAAGAAACAGTAACGATTCCTGCCTTGTTGCTTGGCTTGATACATGGCGGTGTCGGCGTGCCAGTACAGCGACTCCAGCGTATCGCTGTCGTCCGGATACAGCCCGATGCCGATACTTGCCGTCACCTGGTAACTCTGGTTTTCAATACAGACCGGGCGGTTAACGACAGTCAGCAGTTGAGTCGCGAAGTCTGCGACCGCATCGAAGTGCTCGACTTCAGGCATCAGGACCATGAAGGCGTCACCGCCCTGACGACTGACGGTGTCTATCGGGCGCACAAAGGCCTTCAGGCGGCTGGCAATGGTTTGCAGGACGACATCGCCTGTGGTGTGGCTGACCGCATCGTTGAGCGCCTTGAAATGATCGAGATCGATCAGCAACAACGCCACTTGCCCATGGATATGCCGGGCCTGCTGCAAGGCCTGCTCGGTTCGGTCATGCAACAGCGTGCGGTTGGGCAGGCCGGTCAATGCGTCATGGTTGGCCAGTTTCCTGGCTTCCGCGCGAAGTGCCAGATGCGCTTTGATGTGCGCGCGAGCGACGGGGATGTTCAGCGGCTTTTGCAGAAAATGGACGCCCCCGAAATCAAGCGCCCGCAGTTCGTTTTCCGTCTGGGTGTGGGACGTCACGAAGATCACTGCACTGTCGCAGGTCTTGGGGTCAGATTTGAGCGCTTTGCACACCGCGAAGCCATTCATGCCAGGCATCTGGATGTCGAGCAGCACCACGTCCGGCCGCCAGCGCCGCGCAGCCTCGAGCGCAGAGCGGCCGTCAGTGGCGAGATGGACGTGCCCCAGGTCGCGTACGGCTTCAATCAGGATCCTGACATCGGTCGCTTGATCATCGACCACCAGGATCACGGCATCACTCAATAGCTTGTTATACATTCCATTGCTCCCGAGGCTGGTCCGGGGCCCCGGAGGTGTCCCTGACGATCAGCGTCGATGTACAGAGTGGCCCGGCAGGGGATTGGTCAGCGCTTTCCGGATGATGTCATTATGATTGCGCTTTTCTCTGAGCGCCATGATTAGCACCTTGCGCTGTAAATGCATAGGTCCGTGCGAATCACGTATTCACTGCTGTAAAAAAACAGGTCTTAGATGCATTAACACTGATTAACGTGCTGCAGTCAGTTCGTTCAGCATATAGACGTCTGAAAGATGCCCGTCAACGGATCTTTAGTCGGAAATGGCGGCTTCCCTATAGCGATAAAGTTAAGTCCATCCATTCGGGTCTTTAGATAAAAAGGCCGATGATCGAACGTTACATGCACTTTGTTATTTACCCGGACGCCATAAAGGAACAGAGCGTTATCCACCCCGCTTAGTTCGTATTCCGGCAACGGATTATCGACGCTATACGGTTACTTCAACCGCAGCGCCCAGTTTCCCCCATGCTGCTGCTGGCACTCCTGTTCTGAATCGAACATCACGCAGCGGCTGGCGTTGATGGGTTGTACATCCGCATCGCTCAGTGCCGCCAGGGTCAGCTCACGCATGCGCGCGCCGTGCCCGTTTGCCAGCGCGAGTTCCTTGCTGGTTCGGGAATCGAAGACCCAGATCACCCGCAGACTGTCGGGAAAAGACCCGCTGTCCACTTGGTGGGTCAGCCATTCGAATCCGGGGATTTCAGCTTTGGCGGTCTCGCAGGCGTGGGTGAGGGATGCAACCAGACGACGCTCGATGCGTGCCTGGTCGCGCTTGCTGAGTGGCATGGAAGCACTCCAAAAGAGATGAAAGTCATGACCGCTGTCAGGTCCAGGCCTGCTGTTGTCCGCTCATGAAGCTGACATCGATGAGCGAACGCGGGGAAGGCCGTTGAGGGCAGGGCTAGGTTGCGTTGATGCGGCGGAACTCGACGGTCAGGTGACTGACTTCATGGACCGGTTTGAGCCGCTCGCGAATGCGGTCGCCGTCCAGGCTCGCGCTGCCCAGCACGCTGACGATGGCGGCATGGGCTTGCGGCCCTACACGCCACACGTGCAGGTCGGTGATGGTCGCGTCGCCCGGCCGTTCAACCAGATCCCGAATCTCTTTGGCGACTTGATCGTCGGTCTGATCCAGCAGCACGCTGGCGCTGGCCCCCATCAAGGTCCACGCCCAGCGCCCGATGACAATGGCGCCGACGATGCCCATGGCCGGGTCCAGCCAGACCCAGCCCAGATACCGGCCTGCCAGGAGTGCGGCGATGGCCAGGACCGAGGTCAACGCATCGGCGATAACGTGCACGTAGGCCGACCTCAGGTTGTTGTCCTTGCCGTGAGGGCTGTGATCGTGATCGTGATCGTGGTTATGGCTATGGCCGTGGCCCAGCAACAGGGCGCTTGCGAGGTTGACCAGCAGCCCGACCACGGCAATGAGCGTCGCCGTGCCGAACTGCACCTGGGTCGGTTCAAACAGGCGGATGAGCGATTCGACGGCGATCCCGAGTGAAACCAGGCCCAGGATCAGCGCCGAGGCGAAACCGCCCAGGTCGCCCACTTTGCCGGTGCCAAAGCTGTAGCGCCCGCTGGAGGCGTGACGCCTGGCGTAGGCATAGGCTGCGGCGGCGATGCCCATTGCGCCGGCATGGGTCGCCATATGGAAGCCGTCGGCGAGCAGGGCCATGGACCCGGTGAGGTAACCGGCGGCGATTTCGCCCACCATCATCACCACGGTCAACATCACGACCCACAGCGTGCGCCGGGCGTTTTCATCGTGGGCCGAGCCGAGGAACACGTGGTCGTGTGCGAGGTGTTCAGCATTGTTCATGGGCGTCTGCCTGAATGATTACCTGGAATAACGCCGGATCGCTTCAAGAAGCTCTTCGACGCCCTTGCTGCGCGCTTCTTCGCTGAGCGAAGGATGGGCGACGTGCGCCCGGGCATGTTCTTCGATGATCTCTTCCATCAAACCGTTGATGGCGCCGCGCGTGGCGGCCACCAGATGCAGCGTCGTGCCGCAGTCCTGTTCGGACTCCAGCGCTCTTTCAACCGCCTGTAGTTGGCCGGCGATCCGCTTGACGCGCTTGATCAGGCTGTCTTTGTTTGAACTTACGTGACCCATAGGATACCCCCCTTACCTATGGCGAGCCTGACAGGTGCGTGGTGTGAGGACAATGCCCGTTGGGCCGGAAAGGGCAGGCGAGCCGCTGCAGACGTCCATATTCACCCCCAGCCAGGCGGCGGGCGCCTAGGTATCAGCGCCACAACGATCCAGCGGTTCAATCTGACCAGCAGGGTAATTTCCTTCAATACGGTCCTGTCGTTTCACCCTACCTTCAGCGCTCACTGACACGCATTGAAGGTTCCTCATGAGCATTGCTTTGTCCATGGCCGCGTTTGCCCTGGCCTGTTCCATCAGTCCCGGCCCGGTCAATATCGTCTCGCTGGGATGTGGCGCACGTTACGGCCTGCGCGCTGCGCTTCCCCATGTCACCGGTGCGACATTGGGTTTCATCCTGCTGCTTTTGCTGATCGGTCTCGGTCTGCATGAGGTGCTGCGCCAGTGGCCATTGCTGACCCAGGTGATTCGTATCGCGGGCGTGTTGTACCTGCTGTATCTGGCGTACCAGCTGGCCAGGGATGACGGTCAACTGAGCACCGCGCAGGGTCAGAAAATCCCCTCTGCCCTGGGCGGCGCACTGATGCAGTGGCTCAACCCGAAAGCCTGGCTGGCCAGCCTCGCGGGCATGGGCGCTTTTGCGGCCGACGGCGACGTGCGCAGGGTGTGGATGTTCTCGCTGCTGTATCTGGTGATCTGCTGGTTGTCGCTGGCCAGCTGGGCCTGGGCCGGCGCTTCGCTGCGAGGCTACCTGAAGGATGCTGGCGCAATACGCGGGTTCAATCGGGGGATGGCCGCATTGCTGGCCGGCTGCGCGGCGTATCTGTTGCTGGAGTAATCGGACCCCGATACTGCCCGGGGGTGGCGGCCAGGCTGCGTTTGAACAGCCGCTGCAGATGCGCTTGATCGGCGAATCCGGACTGGGCTGCGACCTCGGCAATGCCCTCGCCCCGACGCAACCCTTCACGGGCAAACTGCAGACGGCAGTCAATCAGGTAGCCATGGGGCGTCAGGCCATAATGCGCCTTGAACGCACGAATCAAATAGGACGGGGAAAGCTGCACCGCTGCGGCGATCGCCTCCAGAGGCAGGGCCTGGAGGCAATGCGCGCGGATGAAAGCGGCGGCCTGAGTCATCTTGCACGGTGTGCCCGGCAGATGATCGTTCGCTGTCTGCAACCGCGCCACCAGCCATAGAAAGAAATTCAGCACCGCCGCCTGAAGGGTCTCAAGGCGGGTGCCGGGTGCTGTCAACGCGACGTACAGGTTGTCCAGTTTGGCAAACAGTGTGGAATCGGTGCTGTAGTGCTCGGCAAACGGAACGAAGCCGTCTTGGCCGCCCATACCTGCCTGACGTTGCACCGAAGCCAGCCAGGCTGCATCAACATAGAACATGCGATACGCCCAGGGTTGGTCGTGCAATGGATTGCACGCATGGACCACACCCGGGTTCATCAACACGACGCTGCCGGCCGAAATGTCACGCCTGCTGTGACCATTGAGGTAGGCACTCTTCCCGGCCATGATTGCGCCGATGGAGAAGGTCGCATGAGAATGGCTGCCATGGGTGAAGGTGCGGCCATCCTCGACATTGCGGATCTCGATGTGGGGAACCGCGTAGTGACGCCAGTAATGGGACATTTCTTCAGTCCGTCAAAGACAAGCAGGAGCTGTAAAGCATGGGTGACATTAGCATTGATCGATATGCGCCAGGCGATGAAAAAGACGTACTGGCCTTGATCGTGCCTATTCAGCGCGAGGAGTTCGGCATTGATATCTCGGCGGAGGATCAGCCGGATCTGATGCAAATCCCGTCGTTCTATCAGACCGGCACCGGTGATTTCTGGTTAGCCCGCAGACAGGGCGACGTGATCGGAACGATTGGTTTGAAGGACATCGGCCAAGGCGACGTCGCGTTACGCAAGATGTTCGTTGCAGCCCCTTGGCGAGGCCGGGAATCAGGCGTGGCCCGCCGGATGCTTGAACACCTGATTGACACCTCCAGAGCGCGCGGGGCGAAGCGGATCTTTCTGGGCACCACTGAAAAGTTCCTGGCGGCCCATCGCTTCTATGAAAAGCACGGCTTCGAGTCCATCGAACAGCAGCACCTGCCAGCCAGCTTTCCGTTAATGAAGGTCGACACGCGGTTTTATGCGTTGGTCTTGTAGCCTGCGGATGGCGCGACCGCGTGCGAGTTCATTGGACGGTGATGCTGGGGGCACCCTAGCTGATCGTCAGTTGACCACAGTGATCGCGCCGACGGCGATCGCCGCGACCAACATGACCAGCACCGTGCCGAAGGTCCATTTCAACGAAATGCGTTGGTTGTCGCCGTAATCAATGTCCAGCAGTCCGCACAGCAGATAAGTCGATGCGACCAAGGGGCTGAGCAAATGCACGGGTTGCCCGATGAGCGAGGCGATCGCCATTTCATTGGGCCCGATACCGTAGTGTGCGGCGGTCTCGGCCAGGATGGGGAGCACGCCGAAGTAAAATGCATCGTTGGTCAGCACATAGGTGAACGGCATGCTCAGCAGGGCGGTAATGACCGACATGTAGTGGCCCGCCTGCTCCGGCAGAATCACGATCAGGTTGTCCGAAATCGCCTTGATCATCCCCGTGCCGCTCATGATCCCGACGAAGATACCCGCTGCGAAGATCAACAGGGTCACGGCCATTACGTTGTCGGCGTGCCGCGCGATCACTTCTTTCTGTTGCTTGAGACTGGGGTAGTTCACCAGGCATGCGAGGCCAAAGGCGACCATGAACAGGATCGGCAGGGGCATGAGGCTGAGCATCATGCTGCTGATCAGCGCAATGGTCAGGACGACGTTGAACAGGAACCGGGGATCGCTGAGACGGATGTGTGCATAGCCTTTGAGCACGTCATCCTCGCTGACACTGACCAACCCGAGACGCCGGTACTCCATGCGACCCAGCCACCAGGCCGCGAAGATCACCCAGACCGCCCCGGCCGCCATGATCGGTGCCATTTCCAGAAACAGTGCGGTGATGTCCACGTGCATGGCGCTGGCGGCTCGGGAGAAGGGCCCGGCCCACGGCAGAATGTTCATCACGCCGATGGCCATCAGCAGCACGGTTGCCATCACCTGCAAGCGGATCCCGGTCAGCCGGTACAGCGGCAGGAAGGCCGCGGTCGCGATGATGTAGGTCGTGGCCCCATCACCATCGAGCCCCACGCACAGTCCCAGTACCGCCGTGCCCACGACAATCTTGCGCGGATCGCCTTTTACCAGCCGCAGCAGCACTTTGATCAACGGGTTGAACAACCCGGCGTCGGTCATCATGCAGAAGTAGAGGATGGCGAACGTCAGCATGATGCCGGTGGGGGCAAGCATTTTGACCCCGTCGTACATCATGGCGCCCAGCTCTGTGGCGAAGCCCCCCAGACACCCGAACACGATGGGCACGAGCAGTAGCGCTACCAGCGGCGACAGGCGTTTGCTCATGATCAGGTACATGAAGCATACGATCATCGCGTAACTCAGGAAGATCAACATGTGCATCCCTTTTATTGATTTTGTCGGGGCAAGCGGGTTGTGCTCGCTTTCTTCAGGCCGAACGACGCCCTTGCGCAGGGCGCAACGGGTTGAGCGTTTTATCGGTTAGCGGTGAGAGAACATCGGCTGGCCGGCCTGTTCGAGGTCCGCCACCAGGATCGTGCCGGTGGAGGCGTCGGTGATGAACAGCTGCTTGTTGTCCTGACCGCCGAAGGCCAGGTTTGTCAGGGTTCGGCCCTCGGTGCATGAGCGGATCCGGTACAGCGGGACCGCGTGGGGGTCGAACACCCAGACGCAGGCATTGCCGGCATCGCAGACGTAGAGGTTACCCTGCACGTCCAGCGCCATGCCGTCAGCGCCGCTGACGCCACCGGCCATCGCGGTGAAAATCCCGACCTTGCTTGTGCCGCCGTCTCGCTGGATGGGCAGGCGCCAGACAGCGTTGCCGCGGGTCATGGCGACAAACAATGCGTTCTGCGCCAGATCCATGACCAGGCCATTGGGGCTGGGGCCGTTGTTGATCAGCAGCGTGAGGCGGTCTTTCTCCAGGTCGTAGGCAAACACCCGCCCTGTCGGGTCCTGCTGTCCTGTCTGCCCTTGATCGGTGAAATACAGCGTGCCGTCGGCGTCGAAAAACAAGTCGTTCACGCCCTTGAAGCCTTCGCTGCGGCTATGGGTGAGGAAGGGGGTGACGGCGCCACGCTGGGGGTCCAGCAGCACAATTCCACGTTTGTAGTCGGCAATGAAGATCCGACCGTCCCGGTGGATTTTCAGGCCGTTGGGCCAGCCGTCGTACTCGGCGACCAGTGACCAGTCGCCGCCGGCGTCGATGCGGAACACCCGGCCGTAAGGGATATCGGTGACATAGAGGTTGCCATGGCGGTCGAAGGAGGGGCCTTCCAGAAAACTTTTGACCTTCTGCCCGGGTTTATTGGCGCGCACCCAGTCGGAGTCTCCGTCTCGGCAGAACCGTTCTGGCAACCGGGTGAACACACGCGTGGGCAGATCACGGGGTGGGGGGTAAAGGCTCACAGATTCATCTCCTGCATGGCGAAGTCACCGGCGAACCCATTCTCCGGGTACGCAAAGCTTCTCGGTCTGTTGTTTTTGTTCTGCCTGATAGAACTATGTGTTTTCAGATAGAACAAATGTCGACGCAATTTCGCCCAGTGTCAACCCGGCAAATCAGCAAATGTCCACGGGTTTTGTCGACAGATCTCAACGGTTAGCCATCTTCACTTGTCCTGATGGACCGGCATTGACACGACAAAATGTTGCGCCCATTATTTATTTCAGAACTGCGTTCTGACAGACAGAACAAAATAACAATCAGCCGGGAGAAACGGCGATGAACCCTAAAAATGACATCGATATTCTGATCAGCGAGGTTGGCCCGCGCGATGGGTTGCAGAGCGTCAGCACGACGATGCCGACCGAGCTGAAGCTCATGTGGCTGACGGCCTTGGCGGACTCCGGACTCCGGGAAATCGAAATCGGCTCCTTTGTCTCGCCCAAACTGCTCCCGCAAATGGCCGATGCCGCGCAGCTCGTCGCCCATATGCGCCAAAGGCCAGAGGTGTTCGTCACCGCGCTGGTCCCTAATCTCAAAGGCGCTCAAGCGGCCTTCAGTGCCGGCGTGCAGAAAATCACGATGCCTGTCTCCGTGAGTGAACCGCACTCACTGGCCAACATTCGCAAGACCCACGAGCAAGTCTACGAAGAGGTGCGTACGGTCATCGCGCTTCGCAACGCCCAATTCCCCCACGTAGAGGTTGAGGCCGGGTTGTCGACCGTGTTCGGCTGCACGATCCAGGGGGAAGTGCCCGAAGATGATGTGATCCGTATGGCCTTGCGCATGGCCGAGCTGGGTGTCGATGAAGTCGGTCTGGCCGATACGGTCGGCTATGCCAATCCGACCCAGGTTCGCAGCGTGTTCACGCGGCTGCGCAATGAAATAGGGTCCAAAGCGGGCAGCGCGCATTTTCATAACACCCGGGGCCAGGGCCTGGCGAACGTGGTCGCGGCCCTTGAAGCAGGTGTCACTACCATTGATGCGTCACAAGGCGGTATCGGCGGATGCCCTTACGCGCCGGGGGCCTCCGGCAACATTGTCACGGAAGACCTGGTTTACCTGCTCGAATCCATGGGGCTGCGCACGGGTGTCGACATCGACAAACTGGTGGCCGCACGGGCGTGGCTCAAGCAAGGACTGCCCGGCGAGCCGCTGTATGGCTTCATTCCGGACGCCGGTGTCGGTAAGAACTTTCACTACGCCGGGGGTGCACGATGAGCACGCAGAATCCGAATACCCAGGACTTGCCACTGGCAGGCGTACGCGTCATCGAGTTCGTGCACATGGTCATGGGGCCGACCTGCGGACTGGTCCTGGCCGATCTGGGCGCAGAGGTCATCAAGATAGAACCTACGCCGCAAGGCGATAACACCCGCCGTCTGACCGGTTCCGGCGCCGGCTACTGGATGACCTACAACCGCAACAAGAAAAGCTTCGCCGTGGATATCAAGACCGAGGAAGGGATGGCCGCGGTGCGCAAGCTGATAGAAAGCGCGGACGTGGTCACCGAGAACTTTCGCCCGGGTGCGATGGAGAAACTCGGGCTGGGCTACGAGCAGGTCAAGGCGATCAACCCCGATGTGATCTACAGCTCCATGAAAGGGTTTTTGCCCGGGCCGTATGAACATCGCACGGCGCTGGATGAGGTGGTCCAGATGATGACCGGCCTGGCCTACATGACGGGCCCGGAAGGACGTCCGTTGCGGGCAGGGGCGTCGGTCAACGATGTCATGGGGGGCATGTTCAGCGCCATCTCCATCCTCGCCGCCCTGTGGCAGCGCAAGGCGACCGGCGAAGGCCAGTTCGTTCAGACCGGGCTGTTCGAGAACTCGGCGTTTCTGGTCGGCCAGCACATGATGCAAATGGCGACTACGGGCAAACCGGCTGCGCCGATGCCCAGTCGCCTGTCGGCGTGGGCCATCTATGACGTGTTCACCACTTTGAACGACGAGCAGGTGTTCATGGGCGTCGTGAGCGACAACCAGTGGGTCAGCTTCTGCGCCGTGTTCGGGTTTGAAGAACTCGGCAGTGATCCGGCGCTTGCCAGCAATATCCAGCGCGTTCACGCACGCGCAAAGATCCTGCCGGTGGTCAAAGCGCGGCTGGTCGCCCTCAGCAAGCAGGATGTCATGCAGATGTGCGAGCAGGCCGGCTTGCCGTTCTCACCTATCCAGCGGCCGCAGGATCTGTTCGAAGACCGCCATCTCAATGAGTCCGGTGGGCTGGCTCATCTTGAACTGGAGAACGGCGACGCCGTGAAAGTACCGATGCTCCCGTTCGAGATGAACGGGCATCGTTTCGACACGCGCCTCAACGTTCCTTCACTGGGTAGCCACTCGCAAGAACTGCTTCAGGAAATGGGCTATGGGGCAGGCGATATCGATGCGCTCCGTGGTCGAGGGATTGTTCGCTAGTAGATGCCAGGCAGGCTTTCTGAACCCTGTTGCTGACGGGTTTTTCCACCGTCAGCTTATAAAAATAAAAGTCGAGGAAAAGGTCATGGCTACTGTCACGACATCTCAGGAACAACCCACACCGGCGACAGCGCTGACGCTCAATGCGGAGCAGACCCGGGTCTTGCACAAGGCGGCGTGGCGCCTGATACCGCTGTTGGCACTGGCATATTTTTTCAACTACCTGGACCGTACCAGCGTGGGTTACGCCGCCCTGCAGATGACCGATCAGCTCGGCCTGACGGCCACTCAATTCGGGCTCGGTGCCGGGATCATGTTCTTTGGCTACTGCCTGTGCGAGGTGCCGAGCAACCTGGCGATGTATCGCTTCGGCGCGCGCTTGTGGATGTCCAGGATCATGATCACCTGGGGGCTGGCAGCGGCAGCCACGGCGTTAGTGGTCGGGCCGTACAGCTTCTACGCCGTCAGGCTGATCCTGGGCATTGCCGAGGCGGGCTTCTTCCCCGGGGTGATTTTCTTTCTGACGTTGTGGTTTCCGGCTCAGTACCGCACCCGCGTGCTGGCGTGGTTCACCGTGGCAACCCCGATCTCCTTCCTCGTCGGTGGCCCGCTGTCTGTCTGGCTGCTGCAGATGCATGGTTTTCTGGGGCTGGCGGGCTGGCAGTGGATGTTCATCATTGAGGGCGTGCCGGCCTGCATCCTGGGGCTGATCACGTTCAAGGTGTTGACCAACCATCCTGCTGAAGCAACGTGGTTGTCACCCCAGGAGCGTACGACCCTGACCGATATGCTCGCCGACGAGCAAAGCAAGGGCGATCACAGTCATGGTTTCAGGGCCGCCCTGAAGGATCCGCGGGTGTGGATTCTCAGCTCCATCACCTTCAGTTTCACCCTCGGATCGTACGGCATCGGGATCTGGTTGCCGCAGATGCTCAAGGCCCATGGCGTTGAACTCAGCATGATCGGCTGGGTGGCCGCCATTCCGTACTTCTTCGCGACGGTCGGCCTGCTGGTCTGGGCCAAATACGTGGACCGCACGGGTAAAGGCATACTGAATCTCACGCTCGCCATGCTGTTGGCCGGGGTGGCGTTGATTTTTGCGTTGCAGATGGATGCGCTAATACCTGCGCTGGTCGGGATCACGTTCGCGTTGGTGGGGACGATTGCCGGCAAGACGATCTTCTACACCCTGCCGGGCAAGTTTCTGCGCGGGCAGGCAGCGGCGGGCGGTATCGCCTTGATCAATTCCATTGGCGCGTTCGGCGGTTTTGTAGGGCCGTACCTGATGGGCTTCTTGAAGGACTACACCGGCTCGTTCACCGCCGGACTGATGGTCATGGGCTGCATCATGTTCATTGCAGCCGCCATGGTGGTCTCGTTAAGGCTGTTCCTGCGCGAACAGTGACGCACTGGTTCTCACACCCCTCAACGGGTATCTTGAGCCCACTATAGTTGTCGTGCCGACACCCGGCGGCGTTCCAGTCGCCGGGGTCAATGGTCGCCCCGACTTGACATTGAGTGGCTATGAAAACCGATCCCGAATCCAGCATCTCCGAGCAATCCCACAGCGGCGAAGGCGGCGTCGCCGCCGTTGATCGTGCCTTCGCAATACTGTCCGCGTTCCAGGCAGAGCAGAGCAGTCTGAGCCTGGCTGAACTGGCCAGACGCACGGGGCTTTATAAAAGTACGATCCTGCGCCTGATAATGTCGTTGGAAAAAGCCGGGTTCGTCCGCCGTCTGAGCGATGGCAACTATTCTGTGGGGCCTGAACCGCTGCGGTTGTCCCAGCTTTATCAAGCGTCGTTTCGTCTGCGCGACGTCATCCATCCCCTGTTGGAGTCGATCGCCGAGGAAAGCGGAGAGACCTCCTCTTTCTATGTGCTGGAGAACGGCAGCAGGGTGGTGTTATTTCGCGTCGAGCCCAAGCGAGCAGTTCGTGTGTCAGTGCTCGAAGGCGCGCGTTTCCCGCTCAACGCCGGCGCTTCGGGGAAAATCCTGCGTGCCTTTTCGCGCCAGCCAGACGTCGCGCTGACTGACATACGTGAGCAGTTCTGGGCCAGTTCCATCGGTGAGCGCGACCCGGAAACCACGGCTGTTTCCGTGCCGGTCTTTTCGACGGGCTACGAACTCAAGGGCGCATTGACGCTTTCCGGGCCCTCCGACCGATTGCTCAAAGAACACCTCCATCATGCAGCGTCCATTCTGTTGCGCCACGCCGCCATGGCGACCAGCGCCCTGGGCGGGAGCAATGTCGAGCTGCGCCATGCGCTGAGCCGACTCAACCCGTGACTGGGAAAGAGGGCGGGGCACCGAGGGGGCAGGGCAGTGGCCCCATCGGCTCCAGTTCGCGGATGAGGTCAATGAGCAGACGAAGACCGACTGGCACCTGTCTGAAGCTTGAGTAATAGATGTGAAAACCCGGGTCGTGGTGAGTCCAGTCCTCCAGGACGCGCTGCAGGGTGCCTTCGGCGATCTGTCGTTCCACGACCGCCGCCGGTACGTACATCAAGCCGGCCCCACGCATCGCCATCGCGAGACCGACGCGGGTTTCATCGATGGTGATGGCGCCGGGCACGTCGATTTCCATCTGTTGATCCTCTTTCGAGAATTGCCAGTGGTAAATGCGGGCGTTGCCCAAGCGCACGCGCAAGCAACGATGTCGGTGCAGATCGTCCGGATGTTTCGGGGTACCGAACCGCGCCAGGTAATCAGGCGCTCCCACAACGGCCCAGGCGACATCGGGAGAAAGTCGTTGAGCGATCATGTCTTCGGGCACCGTCCCACCAAAACGAATGCCCGCATCATGCCCGTCGCCGATGATGTCGACCATGCGATTGGTCACGGTGACGTCGACCTCGATATCCGGATAGCGATTGACAAACACCGGCAGGACGGGGCCCAGCAGCAGTTTTGCGCCGTCGCTCAAGACGTTCAGACGGATACGCCCGGCGGGCTCGTTGCGCAGGCGGTTCAGGGTCTCCAGCGCTTGTCCGATATCGTTGACCGGAGCGCTGATGAGCCCCTGCAGCTCTTCGCCAGCGGCCGTGAGGGTCACGCTGCGCGTGGTGCGATTGAGCAGCCGAACGCCAAGCCGCGTCTCAAGTCCTTTCATGGCATGGCTGAGCGCTGAGGCGCTGATTCCCAACTCTTGACCGGCCTTTCTGAAGCTTTGTTGCCGCGCGATGGCGAGGAAATAAACAATGTCTGCCAAATTGGTGCGGCTGAGCTGCATGGATGACTCCAAAACCACGTCAATGAAGGGTAATCAGCCCAGAGCGGGCAACTGGTCGATGAGTTTATCGAGCGTGATGGGGTAATCGCGAACCCTTATGCCCGTCGCGTTATAAACCGCGTTGGCAATCGCCGCTGCCGCGCCGGATATGCCGAGCTCGCCGACACCTTTGGCTTTGAGAGGCGTCGCGTAGGGGTCTGGTTCATCCAGGAAAATCACCTCCTGATGGGGGATATCGGCGTGCACCGGCACTTCGTAGCCCGCCAGATCGTGATTGACGAAGAAACCCAGTCGAGTGTCCACAACCATTTCTTCCATCAGCGCAGCACCGGCGCCCATGGTCATGCCCCCGATGATCTGACTGCGGGCTGTCTTGGGGTTGAGTATTCGGCCCGCTGCGCACACGGCCAACTGCCGGCGAATGCGGATTTCCCCTGTGGCGGCATGGACACCCACCTCGACAAAATGCGCGCCAAAGGTCTGCTGAGCGTATTGTTTTGCCAAGTCACCGAACTCCATCGTGTCTTGTGCCACCAGGTCGCCGTCCACCGCAGCGTCTGCCAGTGGGCGGTTGTTTAATCCGTCACGAACGTGGCCATCGATGAATTCGGCGCTCGTCGGATCTAATCCCAACCGGGTCGCGATGGCTTCCCTGAGTTTCACACAGGCAGCGTAGACGCCGGCGGTGGATGAGGCGGCTCCCCATTGCCCGCCGGAACCCGAAGACTCCGGGAACCATGAATCCCCCAGGTGGACGGTCACCTTATCCATGTCGACGCCGAGCATCTCCGCCGCGGTCTGGGCAATGATGGTGTAAGAGCCGGTGCCGATGTCGGTCATGTCGGTTTCGACAGTGATCATACCGTTGCGATCCAGCCGAACCCGAGCAGCCGACTTTGTCGTGGGTGCGCCCCGAATCGCAGACGCCATCCCGACGCCGACCCACCAGCCGTCATGCAATTCCTGAGCGGGATGGGGGTTACGCCGAGCCCAGCCAAAATGATCGGCGCCGGTGTTCAGGCACTCTATTAACTGGCGCTGAGAAAACCGGCGATCAGGTTGTTCCGGGTCGACCTGGGTGTCGTTGATGACGCGAAACTTCACAGGGTCGATCCCCAATTTCTCAGCCATTTCGTCCATGGCGATTTCCAGCGCCATCATGCCTGGCGCCTCACCCGGCGCGCGCATGGCACTGCCTTCGGCCAGGTCCAGTTGGGCAAGGTACAAGCGGGTCATACGGTTGGCGCCCGCATACAACGTCCGGGTCGATGCAGTGGCGGCTTCAGTCCGGCCGCCGCGCAAATTGCCGGACCAGCTCTCGTGGCCGATGGCGGTGAGTGTGCCATCCGGATTGGCGCCGAGCCTTATTCGTTGAATCGTCGCGGGCCTGTGGGTCAGGTTGTTGAACATGAGCGGGCGGGGGAGTGCGACCTTGACCGGGCGCCCGGCTTCTCTGGCTGCCAAAGCCGCCAGTACGGCGTCGCACAGGATGGTGCCTTTTCCACCGAAGCCGCCGCCGATGTAGGGCGAGATCAGGTGAATGTTGTCTTTAGGAATACCCAGCGTTTTAGCCAGGTCCCTGACACCCCAGTTGATCTGCTGGATGGAAGTCCAGAGCGTCAGCTTGTCGCCCTGCCACTGAGCAAGGGTCGCGTGGGGCTCCATCATCGCGTGGGCGTGATCCGGGGTGGTGTAGTGGCCTTCGAGCGTGAACGGAGCCTGCCGGAACGCGTTGTCGAAATCCCCGATCGAGGTCTGTGGAGGAGGGCCGAACGCACCTGGCGCGGGCGTCGTGGCCGACTGTCGCTGCGCTGCCAGATCGAAAGCGCCAGGCTCTCTGACATAGGAGATCCGGAGCAAAGCCGAAGCAGCCCTGGCTTGTTCGAACGTGTGTGCGACGATGATGGCAACTGCCTGGTGATAGTGATCGACCGTGGGGCCGGCCAGCGCGCGATCAACGTAAAATTCGCCCCGGTCCAGTGGACCTGCGTTCTCATGGGTGACAATTGCGATAACGCCGCTGGCCTGGCGTGCGTCGCTCGAATCAATCGAGGAGATCCGCCCCTTGCTGATGGCTGAACCCACGATATAGCCGTAGGCCGGGGGGCTGACAGCGGCCTGCTGTTCGTAAGCGTAGGTCGCCGTGCCGGTCGTCTTCAGCTTGCCTTCAACGCGATCCTTGGGTTGACCGATCACCTTCATTTGATCGATGGGATTGGTACTCGCAGGCGTATCAAACTTCATGAGGCTTACTCGTGGTCAATCGTGGGATTAGCGCCAGCCAGCTTATGGCTTGCTGCATCGTTCGCGCCCGTCAGAAAGGTAAGCTGGGCGAGTTATGCCGGGATTTGTTAACCGGGGACTGCTGACTGCTCCTAGTGGCAGCCTAAGGCAACGGTATACGGCTGTTAACCCACGATCTCATAATGAATCCATGAGGGTCGCTCAGCAATCGCGGGCAGCTTGGGCACCAAACAGACGCGGCTGCGATTCAACGCTCACGCTCATACCTGCTTTATTTTCTTTCCCGAACGCATTACATCACCGTCGGTCATACTGCATAGCACAGTGCCACTAATGCCCAGTTAGTATGCTGCCCCCACGACCTGTGATGAATAATGTCCCCCAAAGCCATCTCCTTCGCCAAGCGCATCTACCTGCCTAGAGTTCTGGGGTCAGCGGTCGGGTTTTGTGCAGTCGCGGCCGTTCTGTTTACCGTACCGACGCCAGCCTGGGTGTGGGTGCTTCTGATATTTCACGCGTTTGCCTGGCCGCACGTGGCTTACCTTCTAGCGCGACGGGTGGCGGTGCCTTTCCAAGAAAATGCAGCACAGCAGCATTGAAAAAATCTGGGTCCTGAATGAAGGCGAAGTGACTGACATTGGGCAAGATCAGCAGTCCTGCGTGGGGGATGGTGGAAGCAACATATTCAAGGTGATCACGCTTGATGGCTTCATCATGATCGCCGTCAACGATCAGGATCGGTGAGCTGATTTTCTTCAGGTCGGCATCGGTCCAGTTTGGCTGGCTGGCCCACATGTGGCTGATCTGCTCTACGAAGGCGTCGTAATCCCTGGGCGTCGGTGACAGGTGTGCGTATTCCTTGCCGGCACGCTCGATGAAAGCGGCGAAATTCGGATTTTTATCAACGTTGTCCTTCACCCCGGAAGTCAACGTGTTGGGGGCGAAAGCAAACACCTTTCCGATGCGTTTCGGGTATCGGATCGCTAGGTCCAGACCGATGATTGCGCCGTCGCTCCAGCCCACAATGTCTGCGCGCGGGATCTTCAACGTGTCCAGCACGGCAACCACATCATCGCTCATCAATTCATAGCCGAAGGGCTGTGAATCTCTGGAGCTGCGGCCATGGCCCCGGCTGTCGAGGGTGATCACTGTGTGTTTTGCAGCCAGCGCCTGGACCTGCCTGCCCCAGTAATCGGAGTTCGACAAACCGCCGTGCAGCAACACCACCGGCGAGCCATGTCCGCTGATGGCGTAGTAGATTTTTACAGCGTTGACCGCAGCGTATCCTGTTTTGGCGCCGGTTACCGGGGCGGGAGTCGGAGGTAGGGTTTCCCAGCGTTCGACTGCGTTTGCGGCGGCAGAAAGCAGGAGGCAAAACAGGGCAAAGATTAAATGGCGCGGCATGGCATGTCCTTGCTAGAAGCGATGATAGGGCCTCAAAGCATCGCCGATGACTCATGCCCGTTGCTACCAGAATGAAAGCATAAGGCTATGCCCAACGGTTATTTTCGCCGCGAAGGTTGAACCGATCCCCAAAGCCCGTTCCGACTACCGCTCACGGCCTGCCGACGCGGTACTGGTAGCCCGAATGGGTTGTTGCCAATCCTGGCCCTTTTCCCAATAGCTTCTCACGCAGGGTCCCCGGCGTGTAGGCAGCCTTGTAAGCGCTACGTTTCTGCAGTTCGGGTACGAGCAGTTCAACGATGTTTTTGAAAGTCCGGGTGGACTCGACATAGGCCAGATTGAAGCCATCGATGCCGGTGTCGTCCATCCAGCTCTGCAACGCATCGGCGACTTCCTGCGGATTACCCGCGACGACAGGGCCTCGCCCGCCTAGCGCAACAAACTCCACAGCATCTTTGACGGTCCAGACGTGTGTAGGGTCGAGCTTGCTGAAGGAGGCGAGGGCTGATTGTCCGGCTTCGGTGTCGACATAGGTCAGCGTGTCCCCCGGCGCATAGCGAGACAGATCGATGCCTGTCCAGCCGGACAGCAACGCCCGGGCACCTTCGTAACTGATCCGGCCTTGCAGCTGGGCCAGACGTTGCGCCGCAAGAAGGCTGGTGGGTTCAACGATGACCGTAAACATGGCGAAGAAGCGCACGCTGTCGGCAGGTCGACCCTGCGCTGCAAGCGCCAGACGCAATTGGTCGACACTGCGTTTGAGGCCGTTGCGCGTTGGCGCGCCGACGAAGATGCATTCGGCGTGCGTCGCCGCGAAGGCTTGCCCTCTGCGTGACCCTCCCGCCTGAAACAACAGCGGCGTGCGCTGCGGCGACGGTTCGCACTGGTAGACGCCTTCGCTTCGGTAGTAGGGGCCGTTGTGCTGGATGCGATGGACTTTCCCAGGGGCTGCATACTGTCCCGCGTCGCGGTCGATCTGCACCGCGCTGTCTTCCCAGCTGCCTTCCCACAGTTTGTAGCACAGCGTCAGGTAGTCGTCGGCGCGCTCGTAACGATCGTCGTGGCCGACCTGTGCATCAAGCCCCAGACTGCGTGCGCCACTCTCCAGATAAGACGTCACGATGTTCCAAGCCACGCGGCCACGTGTCAGGTGATCGAGGGTGGTTAATCGCCGCGCGAGCAAGTAGGGCGGCTCATAGGTCGCCGACGCGGTGATGCCAAACCCTAGATGAGTGGTGACCTGGGACATCAGTGGTATCAAAGGAAACGGATCATTCATCGGCACCTGCGCGGCATTGCGCAGCGCAGGCTCGGCCGATTGCGAATCTACGTCGTAAACCCCCAGCACATCCCCCAGAAACAGCGCGTCAAACAGACCGCGCTCCAGCAAACGAGCCAGCTCAGCCCAGTAATCGGGGTCCAGATAACGAACCGAGTCATCGCCGGCGGCGGTCCATTGACCGGGAGCCAGGTGTCCGACGCAGTTCATCATGAAGGCATTGAAGCGGATCTCTTTGCTCATGGGTTTTCCCTGGCGCCTGACACCGGCAATCGTGGCAGGCGCGTTCACTCAATAGTGCTTGGCGGCCTGCTGGTCCGCCCACTGCAGATCGATCCAGCTTTGGTCTTTGGGCACCTCAGGCAGATTGCCCAGATCGACCTGGGTTTGCAGCGCGTCTTGCAACGCCTTGGGCTCGACCGCAACCGATTCTGCGAACACGCCGTCGCTGATCAGACGCAGCACTGAGGCGCGTACCACGGCAGCGTCCAGATTGGGGAACAGTTTCAGGCCGCTGGCGACTGCCGCCTCAGGATCGTTATGAATGGCTTTGAGCGCGCGATCGATGCCGCTGACCAATTTGTGCGACACCTGCGGATCGATGTCCTTGCGGGTGGAAATCGCCGAGAAGGTGTAGGGACCCATCTGTTTGGAAAAGGCCGCCACGACCTTGTAGCCCTGGGCTTCGGCCTGGGACGCGCCGGGTTCATAGAGCACGGCGCAGTCGGCCTGGCCGGAACTGAGCGGACCGATCTCGTTACCCATCGGAACTTCCAGCAGCTTGATGTCTTTCTTCGGGTTCAACCCGGCCTGCTGCACCAGCCGCAGGAATGCCGAGGTGCTGGTGGTGGGCATAGTGCCGGTGGAGATAGTCTTGCCCGCCAGGCTGGCAAAGCCGTTGAACGGCAAGTCGGCCTTACAGGTCAGCCACACGCCTAGACGATTGAGGGTGCCGCCGATGATTTTCACTGGAGCGCCCCGGCTAAAGGAAATGGCTGTCCACTCAGGGCCGTGCAGGGAAAAGTCGGCGCTGCGCGAGATCACCGAGGCCAGTGCATTGGTCGAAGACGATGCGACATCGATGCGCACATTCAGGCCTTCGTCCTTGAAGTAACCGTGCTCCTCGGCGAAATACACCGGCAGGTAAAACACGGATTTGAATGCTGCGGAGACCACGGTCTGGTCTTCGGCGAAGGCGCTCAAGGACAATGAAGAGGCCAGGGCCAGAGTTGCCAGTTGAGCAGGCAGGGACAATTTCATGCTGATTCCTAAAGTTTGAAATGAGTGGCGTAGGTCTGGTCTTTCCAGCGCAGCAACTTGCGCTCGGCGAGTTCAACACCGGCGTAGAGCACAAACCCCAGCGCCATCAGGCTGAAAATCCCGACCCAGACGGTGTTCAGGTCGTACAGCGAAGACGCGACGAAAATCACATGGCCGATGCCGTAGCTGGAAGAAATGAACTCGCCGACCACGGTGCCGACCAGCGCGAAACCAATGTTGATGCGGAAGGTACTGATCACGTAGGGCAGAGACGAAGGCACGACCACTTTGGTGAATATCTGCCACTTGCTGGCACCCAGCGAGATCAGCATTTTCTGCAGATCCGGGTCTGTGTCTTTGGCCGCCTGAAACGCCGCCAGCAAAGCCACGATCGAGGTCAAAGAAATCGACAGCGCGATCTTGGAGATCAGGCCGGTGCCGAACCAAAGAATCACCAACGGCGCGAAGGCTATTTTTGGCACGCTGTTGATGGCCACCAGGAAGGGCTCGATCACTCTGGCCACGTACGGGGAATACCACAGCAGCAAACCTGGCGCGGTGCCTAATACAGTGCCCGCGACGAAGCCGACAATCGAAGCCCACAGCGTGTAATACGCGTGTTCCCACAGTTCGCCCGATTGAATCAGCTTCCAGCCCGCCAACACGGTGCCGCTGGGAGAGCCGAACAGAAAAGCAGAAATGAATCCCGCCCGTACGCCGTACTCCCATGTACCCACGACGATCAGCAGAATCGCCAGTTGCACCAGTCCCACGGGGATACGTTGAGGCGGCGCTGGTGGGGCCTTGATCGGCAGGGTCGCAGTTGAAGATGACTGGCTCATGAGGCGTGGGTCCTGGCAGCGGTCTGGATGTCCAGTTCTCGACATAGCAGGTCGAAGTAACCGGCAAAGCGGGGATCGTGGCGCGCTTCCAGCGGGGAACGGGTTTGCAGATCGATACGTTGCTCGCTTTTGACCCGGCCGGGACGCGCGCTGAGCACGTAGATGCGCTGGGAAAGGGCGATGGCCTCATCGATGTCGTGAGTGACCAGCACCACTGTTTTGCCTTGCTGGCTGGCGGTGTCCACTAACATGGCTTCCAGATAGAGACGGGTCTGGTAATCCAGCGCCGAGAACGGTTCGTCCAGCAGCAGGATGTCGGGATCGGGCAACAAGGTTCTCGCCAGCGCCACACGCTGACGCATGCCGCCGGACAGCTCTTTGGGGTAGCTGTTCTGAAAGGGCAGCAGACCGAAATTCTGCAGATACTCACGGGCCCGCTCGACGGACTCCGCTCGTGGCGTGCCCTTGACCTCCAGACCGACGATTACGTTTTCCAGCACCGTGCGCCACGGCATCAACAGGTCGCGCTGCAGCATGTAGCCGACGCGTCCGCGCAGATGAGGCACCTCTTGACCGTCCAGTGCGATACGTCCGCTGTCGTGTTCAAGCAGGCCAGCGAGGATATTGAACAGGGTTGACTTCCCGCAGCCGGAAGGGCCGATGATGCTGACAAACTCGCCGGCCTGGACCTGCAGGTTAATGTCGTCGAGCACCGGTACGGCCTGAGCGTTAGTGTTGAAGGTTTTGCACAACTGACTTATCGCCAGTTTGGCCGTCATGCCGAGTGATCCTCATGCAGCTCGGCGGCGACGATGTCCTCGTTCGGCACTTCCAGGGCTTCGTTGAAACGCTTGAAAAAACTGCACAGGGCGATGCGGATGGTCAATTCCACAACCTGTTCTTCGCTGTAGTACTCGCGCAGTCGGCGATGCACATCATCGCTGATCCGGTTGGGTGTCAAGGTGACCAGCCGCGAGTAATCGCGCACCAGCAGGTCCTGTGCGTCCAGGCCGGGTACTTGCTCATCGAGCAAGTGCTCGATCGCCTCAAGGCTGATGCCCTGCGCCGCAAGCTTGGGTTCATGCAGGGTGATGCAGTAATGGCAGGCATGGGCCTTGGACGCGGTGAGCAGGGCGATTTCCAGATGCCGGGGTGAAATCAGCCCATCGCGCTTGGACTGAACCAGATACCCGAACAAATGTTCCAGCGCTGGAGGGCGATGGGCGAATGCGCCGAGCAGACTGGCGTATGGGCCATAGTCTTGTAGCAGGCGATCAAGGGTGTTGGCAGTGGTGGGTTCAAGGTTCTGGCGATCCAGGACGGTAAGGCGAGACATCGTGACGTCAATCCGCGAACAATAGGGGAGGCGATTCTAGGTAGCGCATGGCCAAGTGCTAAATACCGAGTTGGAATGAGCTTATACGTTTGATTTTAAGCCCATCGACGCAGTGCACAGCCAACGTTCGCCCATTTACACGACCCATTAGACCGCAGCTGTCATGCCTTGAAGTATATCTGCGCCGCATTACCACCCAGCCCCTCGGCCCCGACAAAGAAGTCGCTCACGCGTTTGTCGTAGACGATGGGGTTGACCACGGTCGAAATGCCCAGATCGGGCAGGTCCTCGACAATGGTTTTCTGGAACTCGGAAAACAGCGCAAAACGTTTGGACACATCGGTCTCCACCGCAGCCGCTTCCAGCAGCTGGTCGACCTTCGGATTGCTGTAGTGAGCGCCGTTGGAGAACGGCACGCCGGGCTGGAAATTCTTCGACCAATACAGCCGCTGCACGCCCACGGTCGGATCAAACAGGTTGCTCATGCCGTTGAGGGTGAAATCGAAATCGCGGTCGGTGTAGACGCGTTTCACGTAGGTCGCAAAATCCTGTGAGCGCAGGGTCACCTGAATGCCGATCTTCGCCAGCGCTTGCTTGATGTAGTCGGCGGTGCGTCGATAGGTTTCAGGGCCAGGCAATGGGTCCAGCGTAAGCTTGAAGCGTACGCCGCTGCCATCGCGGGCAAATCCCGCGTCGTCGAGCAACTGATTAGCTTTGGCCACGTCGAACGCGTAACGCGGCAAGTCCGGTGCATAGAACGCTTTCATGTCCGGGCTGATCGGCCCGTAAAGCGGCTGCCCGTAGCCAAGGAAAATGGTCTTGCGGATGAACTCAAGGTTGATCGCGTGGGCAATGGCGGTGCGCACCTCATGTTTTTGCAGGTACTGATTGTCGAAGTTGAATTCCACGCGGGTGATGCCGTTGATGTACGGCTCGCCGCGATCCTCGATGCTCAGGCGCGTATTGCTTTTGATCCGGTCGATATCACTGAGCGGCACGCCGCCGGTCGAGATATCGATTTCACCGGCCTCCAGCGCAGCAACGGTGGCCGCCGAGTCGGCAATGAAACGCACGATGATGCGATCGAGATACGGTTTGGGCGCGTCCCAATAGTTGGGGTTGCGCTCCAGAATCACATGGCTGCCGCGCACCCATTCCTTGAACACGAAAGGCCCGGTGCCGATAGGCGCGGTGGCGTTGGCGTGGGTTTCCGGGCGCGCGTCGCCGTACACGTGTTTGGCCACAATCGGCGATTCGCATGCAGCGAGTGCCGTGAGCAGATACGGCGCAGGCTTGCTCAGCTTGAGCTGCATTAGATGCGGGTTGATTGCCGTGACGCTCGCGACGTTGGCGAAGGTCGCGCGGCCTCGCGGGTTGGAGGCCTTCAGGGTTTGCAGCGAATACACGACGTCGTCGGCGGTAAAATCCTGACCGTCGTGCCACTTCACCCCTTCGCGCAATTTGAAGCTGTATTCCAGGCCGTCATCGCTCACGGTCCAGGCGGTGGCGAGTTGCGGCAGCGGCTTAAGGTCCAGATCGTAGGTCAACAAGCCTTCGGTGACCTTGCCGGTGATGTACACCGCAGCGCCCGCCGTGTGCGTCAGGTTTACCAGAATCGGCGGTTCGATGGCGATATGCATTTTCAGGGTGCCGCCGCGCACGGGGGTGTCGTCGGCGAACGAGAAGCGCGGCGTCAGTTGCAGGAGGGTGCCGCTGGCACCGGCGTAGGCCAGCAGTTGGCGTCGAGTCAGGGTCATCATGGGTTTCCGTCAGGGCTGGGCCGAAGTCATTTACGGCCTTGAGCGTGAGTGGGATTGAACGCGTCGGTG
Organism: Xanthomonas sp. WHRI 1810A; assembly: GCF_040202885.1. Taxonomy (NCBI): domain Bacteria; kingdom Pseudomonadati; phylum Pseudomonadota; class Gammaproteobacteria; order Lysobacterales; family Lysobacteraceae; genus Xanthomonas; species Xanthomonas sp. WHRI 1810A. The sequence continues at coordinate 498,767 of NZ_JBEGED010000002.1, read as the reverse complement.
AGGCCGTCGCCGATCAGGTTGAAAGCCAGTACCGTGAGAAAGATTGCAAGGCCGGGGATCGCCGTGAGGTACCAGGCGGTACGAATCTGTTCGCGACCGCTGCCGATCATGCTGCCCCAACTCACCTGATTCGGATCGCCCAGGCCCATGAACGACAGTGCCGATTCCATCAGTACCGCCGAGGCGACCATGATCGAAGCGGTGACGATCAGCGTCGGCAGAATGTTCGGCAGGACCTCCAGCACGATGATCCGCAGGTGCGTGTAACCAACGCTGCGGGCGGCGAGGATGTACTCGCGTTCGCGGATCGAGCGCACTTCGGCGCGCACCAGACGGGCTACCGTGGGCCAGGAAATGATGCCGATGGCGAAAATCAGGGTCGGCACTGAAGGCTGCGCAATCGCGACCAGCGCCACCATCAATACGAAGCTGGGCATGGTCTGGAAGATCTCGATCAGGCGCTGCAGGCTGTAGTCGATCTGGCCACCGAAATAGCCGGCGAGGGCGCCAATGCTCAACCCCAGAGCGACGCCGAACAGGCTCGCCAGAATCCCTACCTGGAGCGACACGCGCCCGCCGTGAACCACACCGGCCATCACGTCGCGGCCCAACGCGTCGGTGCCCAGTGGGTAATGCCAATCTTGTCCCGGCCAGAGCAAGGCGTCGGCTTCCATACTCAGCGGATCACCGGGGTAGAGCAGGGGCGCAAACACGGCGAGGGCGGTGATGGCAATCAGGAAAATCAGCCCGGCCACTGCGGTGGGGTTACGCACAAAGCGCTTGAAGGCAGGGCTGCGGCGCGAACTCATCGAGGGCTCCGGATGCGCGGGTCAAGCCAGGTTTGCAGCAGATCCACGAGCACGTTGGTGATGATCACCAGCAGTGAGGAGATCAACAGAATGCCCAGCAGCACGTTGTAGTCACGCGCCATCACCGCGTCGTAGGCCAGGCGTCCGAGACCCGGGAGGCTGAACACGGTTTCGATCACTACCGCGCCCCCCAGCATGCCGCCAAAATGTAGTCCGGCCATGGTGGTGATCGGCAACAGCGCGTTGCGCAGTACATGCTTGAACGTGATGACCCAGGGCGACAGGCCCTTGGCGGCAGCAGTGCGCACGTAGTCTTGAGCGCCTGCTTCGAGCATTGAAGCGCGGGTTAGCCGCGCGTAGATCGCGATGTAGATCAGCGCCAGGGAGCTGGCCGGCAGCGCCATGTAGCGCAAGGTGTCGAGGATGCCCGCCCAGCCGTGCAGGTCTGCGCCGATCGTGCCGGCTCCGCCTGTGGGCAACCAGCCCAATTTGACCGAGAACACCACGATCAGCATCAGGCCGATCCAGAAACCGGGCACTGAATAAAAGAACTGCGAACACACCGACAGCACGCGATCGGGCCAGCGCCCGTGCCAGTGGGCCATGAGCATGCCCAGCGCGATGCCCAGCACCAGCGAGAAAAACAGCGCCAGCAGCATCAAGGTCAGGGTGGTACCCAGACGCTGGGAGATCAGGGCTTCGACGGTTGAGCCGTAGCGTGGCGAATAACCCAGGTTCAAGTGCGCCAGATTGTTCAGGTAATGCCAGAGTTGCACGGGGATCGACTGGTCCAGACCAAACTGGGAGCGCAGTGCGGCGAGACTTTCTTTGGTCGCTGATCCGGATTCGCCAGCCATGACGTCGGCTGCATCGCCGGGGGCCAGTTGCAACAGAAGAAAGTTGATCAACAGAATACCGAGCATGGTCGGCACGGTGTGCAGCAAAGTGCGCCAGACGGCGTTGCTTAATGTCAGCAATATCTTCATTGAATGATCCCGGCAAGTGCGGCGCTATTAACTATTTGCTTATAACCTTTGTCAATGAATGAAAAAGTAATAACGTTATGCCTTTGCACTTATCTAAGCATAGATAAAAAAGATATACCTTGGTCAATGCCCGGAGATTGACGGGCCGCAGTCGGATCATTACTGTCGGCCTCCAACCTGTTACATGCGCTGTACAATTTTCGCATATTCCGAAAAGTTATAGGGGCCACCAAAGTGGGTGGAACGCTTGTCCCTGCTTAATTAAATGAGGCTAGTGTGGCGCTTAATCATTCTATTGATGTTGACTCGACCCGTTTCGACACTTCGCCCGCCGACCGTTTGCAGCGTTTGCTGGCAAAAGTACCCGAATTGGTCGAAGAAATAGCCAAAGACGCTTCCCGGCGTGATCTGGAGCGGGAACTGCCGTTTGCAGCTTTCAAACTGATCAGCGCTGCCGGGCTTGGCGCGTTACGGGTGCCTGGAGATTTGGGTGGCCCAGGCGGCGGTGTCAGTCAGTACATTGAGCTGATCGCCACTCTGGCAAGCGCCGACCCCAATGTTGCACACGCGCTGCGCTCACACTTCAATTTCAGCGAAGCGGTGATCCATAGCCCTGATAGCCCGGAAAAACGCGATTACATCAGCAAGATTCTTGACGGCAAGCTTTTCGCCGGCGCACACACTGAAGTGGGGGCGCCGCTGGGGACGATTCTGACGAGGCTGACTCAGGACGGCGCCAATTACCGTCTCAACGGCAAGAAATGGTACGCCACGGGCTCTGCGTACGCAGACTTTCTGTCTTTCTCCGCCACCGACGACAGCGGCAAATTGATTTCAGTGCTGCTCCCCGCTGACAGGGCTGGCATTCATGTGTTGGACGACTGGGACGGCATGGGGCAGCGCCTGACGGCCAGTGGCGGTGTGCTGCTCGACAACGTCGAGGTGTTCGCCAGCGAGATCAAGACCCGCAGCCACAACGCCGACGTCGGACGCCATTGCTCAAGCCTGCGCCAGTTGCACCTGGCAGCCTGTGCTGCGGGCGTAGTGCGCAACATTCGCGAGGACGCAATCAGTTATGTGCGCAAACAGGCCCGGGCCGCTATGCACAGCCCGGCGGATATCGCCCGCGACGATCAGTTCGTGCAACAAGTCGTCGGCGAAATAGCCGCTAATACCTATGCTGTGGATGCATTGATTGCCAATACCGCGCGCATTCTTGATCAAAGTTCGGTTGCGTTGTTTGTTGCTCCAGCAACACTTGATCAACAGTTGATAGATGCATCGATTAGCAATGCGCAAATGCAAGTGGTGGTTGCCAAACTGGCCCTGCGTTCCGCTGAAGTGTTGTTTGAAGTGGGCGGTGGGTCCGCCACGTCACGTAAATACAATTTTGATCGGCACTGGAGAAACATTCGGACAGTGCTCAATCACAACCCGTTATTGCACAAAGCCCGCGTTGTGGGTGACTACTACTTGAATGACAACACCACACACTTGCGCGAAGGACTGGTCTTTTAGGTCCTGATCGGCGTCTAAGTGCAACACCGTTCAATGTTTCAACCGGTTCACCGTATCAACACCGTGTCAGCTGAAAACTATAAACGCGCAAGACCCCGCCAGGTACCGCTCTTTTAATAATCCTTGTTCGATGGCCAGGAACGTCCACCACGCCAGCAATAAATCGATTTTTTGCAGGTAGTCGCATGAATGCTCGTTTGAATACCCCACGCTCGCCCCTTGGACTGATGGTGTCCATCGGCGTCATGACGCTGTGCGGCAGCGCCGCCGTGTTTGCCGATGACGCCAGTGCCCCCCGCAACTCCGCCCAGTCCGGTAAAGGCGACGATGCCCTGGAAACTGTCGTGGTCACCGGGTCCCGCGCCGAGAAGCGCACCGTGGCGCAAAGCCTTGCGCCGATCGATGTGATCAGTGCCGAGGACCTGGCGCGCTCAGGCAAACAGAACTTGCGCGATGCATTGGCCGCGCAAGTGCCGTCGTACACCAACGACGCGGGTTTTACCGGTGCCAGCGGCATCGCCGTGAAGTCAGCGACCCTGCGTGGGCTGGGTGGTAACGCGGTGCTGGTGCTGGTCAACGGCAAGCGCCGGCACAACACCGCGCAGATTTTTCACCAGTCTTCGGCCACCTCCAACGGCCAGTCACCGGTAGACCTGGACCTGATTCCAATCAGCGCGGTCGATCACATTGAAGTGCTGCGAGACGGTGCCGCGGCCCAGTACGGTTCCGATGCGATCGCAGGGGTGATCAACATCATCCTCAAACGCAACAAAAGTGGAGGGCAGGCCACCGCGCTCTATGGCCAATACGGCGAGCGGGAAGGGCACAAAGGGTTTTACGGGGCCACCGGTCAAACCTCGCTCAATCAGGGTTTCGAGCTGCCCAACGATGGTTTCTTCAGCTTGAGCGGCGACGTCAAAATCCAGGAGACCAGCAACGCGGCGGGCTCTGTGCCCGATCGCACCAAGATCTACGCCGGCAACGACCCGCGCGAATACGGTGAAAGTCGCTACCGGCAGACCATGGGTCAGCCGCGGGTTCAGACTTATAACGCCGCTTACAACATGGAGCTTCCCCTCAACGACGAGCTGGATTTCTACTCGTTCTCGACCTTCAGTCACCGTGATTCCACAGGCTTTGGCACATTCCGTACTGCGGTCTCGGCGCAGAACGTTCCAGAAATCTATCCCGATGGTTTCCAGCCGAAATTTCGCTCGGTAGAAGATGACTTTCAGGGCGCGTTCGGCCTCAAGGGCAAGGACGTCCTGGGGTGGGACTGGGACGCCTCGACCAACTGGGGCCGCAACGACGTCAACCTGCGTAACGACGACTCGCTCAACGCCTCGTTCGGACCCGCCAGCAAAACCGATTTCGATAACGGCGATGCCATTTTCAGCCAATGGACCAACAATCTCGACATCAATCGTGGCTTCGACACGGGCGTTTTCAACGATCCGCTGCGTGTCGCAGCAGGTGTGGAATACCGGGTCGACACCTATCAGATCCGCAAAGGTGAATTCCAGTCCTATGCCGATGGCGGCTACGTGTACCCGGTCGGATCCCCGAATGCCGGCAAACGCCCCAACTCGGGCTCCGCAGGATGGGGCGGCTTCAGCCCCGCTGCCGAGGGCAGCTGGGACCGCAGCAACACCGCAGGTTACGTCGATTTCACGCAGAAGCTCACCGACAAATGGGAAGCAAGCCTGGCCGGGCGCTTCGAGCATTACAGCGATGTGGGCGACACGACCAGCGGCAAGCTGTCCACGCGCTATCAGCTGACACCTGAGTTCGCCTTGCGTGGCGCGATCAACAATGGCTTCCGTGCACCTTCGCTGCAGCAGCAACACTTTTCGTCAAGCACCTCGGCCTGGGGCGTAAGCCCGATCACCGGCCAACTGCAGCAACAGGTCACCAATTACGCCGTGCCGGGATCGGTGGCCGCCTCGGCGCTGGGCTCCAAGGAACTCAAGCCCGAAAAGTCGCGTAACTACAGCGTCGGTTTCGTGGCGACACCGACCAAGAATCTGGACCTGACGGTCGATTTCTACCAGATCGACATCAAGGACCGCATCCTTCAGACCAGCTCCCTGAGCGGACTTAACGACCCCAATGTCGCCAGTCTTCTGGCCGCCGCCGGTTTGAGCACCAGCCAGGCAGTCTCCTACTACGGCAACCTGGCCGACACCCGCACTCGCGGTATCGATCTGGTTGGGGATTATCGGACCGATTACGGCCCCTACGGTCGGGGCAAGTGGACCCTGACCAGCACTCAGAGCCTTCAGGAAATCCGTGGCATCAATGAGCCCGACACATTGGCGGGTACCGGCGTGAGCGTGCTCGGTCGCGACAAGCAGGGCAACCTGACCAGCGCGTTCCCGAAGAACAAGACGGCATTGCAGCACACCTGGTTCATCGATGACTTCGAGGTCACGCTCAAGGAAACCCGCTATTCGGCGGTGACTGGCAAGAACTACTACAACGAAAACCGCGACGAGAAGATTCGGCCCGCATTTATCACCGATCTGGACGTTGGGTTCAATGTCAGCGACCAGATGAAAGTGTCGATTGGCGGCCTGAATATTTTCAACAAACGGCCCGAGCAGCTCTCCGAACAGGCCAAAGCCTATTACCTGTTTCCGGTGGATAACCCGGCCTACAGCTGGTACTCGCCCTACGGCGTGGACGGCGGCTATTACTACGCGCGACTCGACTACTTCTGGTAATCGCGGCGGCGGTCGGGTCTATCCAGACCTGGCCGCCTCAGCCTTTCATTCGCGCTCTTTCAACCGATCCAGAACAGGACACCGAAATGGCTCAGCCACAACTCAACCCAACGTTTGAACGGTCGGCCTTTCCTACACCGCTGGATCATGCCGACAGCCCGTTGAGCAAAGCCCTCAAGCAACCGTTGTTGCTGGGGGTGTTTCTCAACATGCAGGACATCCGCCTGACCAATCACCCGACGTCCAACACCTGGACGTTCGACTACAACGCCAAAATCGTTCAGCAGGCGGAAGCGCTCGGGTTCGAGCTGGCGTTCAGTCGCACGCAGTGGCTGCCCAAGGGCGGTTATGACGGCGAAGCGTCGCTGGACTCGTTCATTGCTCTCGGGGCCATGGCGGCGATCACCAAAAGCATCATGCTGGTCTCGACCATTCATGTGCTGTACGGACCGCTGCATCCGCTGCACATCGCCAAATACGGCGCGACGCTGGACCACATCGCCAAGGGCCGCTGGGGCATCAATATTGTTACCGGGCACCGGCCTGTGGAGCATGAGATGTTCGGTCGTCCGCAAATCGAGCACGACCAGCGCTATCAGCTGGCGGGTGAGCTGTTCGACGTGTTGAACACGTTGTGGAGCAGCAACGAGAATTTCACCTACGAGGGGCAGCACGGCTGGAAAATCAAGGACGGGTTCATCACGCCCAAGCCGTTGTATGGCCGACCGATACTAGTTACTGCCACCGGTTCCGAGGCGGGCATTGATTTCGCTACCAGCCAGTCCGACCTGATCTTCATCACCAATTCATCCGGTTCGGGCATTCGCGAAACCTTGGAAGACATCCCGGCCCACGTGCAGAAGATCAAGGCCCGCGCCCGTCATTTTGGACGTGAAGTGCGCACGATCATCAATCCGATCATCGTCAGCCGCGACACCGAACAGGAGACCCGGGAGTACCTGGAAGGCATCGTCGGCAACAAAGTACCCGGCGCGTTCGGCAACCACAAGGCGTACGCCAGCGACGCCCACGCCTGGCGCGGCCGCGCGGAAGGCTCGCGCAATACCGGGTTGGGGCTGGGCGGCAACATCGAAATCGTCGGCACCCCGGAGCAGGTGGTCGAGCAACTGGTGGCGCTCAAAGCGGCAGGGATCGACGGCGTGCAGTTGAATTTCCACGACTTCGCGGTGGACCTGAAGCACTTCGGCGAACGCATCTTGCCGCTGCTCAAGGAAGCGGGTTTGAGGGTGTGATCATACGGGTCACAGCGGCGCAGCTGAACTGTAGGAGCGAACTTGTTCGCGAGGCGGTTTTGGCTGAATGACCATTTCCAGTCGCCTCGCCAACGAGTTGGCTCTACAGAAGATGCGGCGGCGGTGATCCACTGAAAAATGGTCAATCATCTATTCATCAGGAGCACATCATGAGTCTGGAGTTCATCGGCCATACCAGCAGCCGCAGCGGTGCCGAGGTGATCGGGGCCAGCGGCCCGATCATCGACAAGGCGTATATCAAGAACCTGGCGCAGATTGCCGAAGCCAACGGTTTTGATCGCTTGCTGATCGGCAGTTTCGCGACCTGGCCGGACAACAACCAGATCGCCGCCTACGTGCTGCACAACACCGAACGGCTGGGGGTGATGCTTGCCCATCGGCCGGGCTTCGTCGCCCCGACCGTGGCCGCGCGGCAATTGGCAACGCTGGATCAGTTCAGCGACGGTCGGCTGGCGGTGCATGTCATCAGCGGCGGCACCGATGCCGATCAACAGCGCGACGGTGATTTCCTCGCCCACGACGAACGTTATGCGCGCACCGCTGAGTACCTGACGGTGGTGAAAAAGGTCTGGCACAGCGATCAGCCCTTTGATCATCAGGGCGATTACTACCGCGTGAAAGGCGCGCTGTCGACCGTCAAACCGGTGCGTCCAGAGGGCGTGCCAATCTTCTTCGGCGGTTCATCGGCAGCCGCGTTCGAGGTCGCAGGCCAGCATGCCGAGGTGTATGCGTTGTGGGGCGAGTCCCTGGCGCAAACGGCGGAAACCATCGCCAACGTGCGTAGGGCGGCCGCCAGATACGGACGCGAGGATCAGATCAAATTCCTGCTGGCGTTTCGGCCGTTGGTGGCTGACACCGAAGAGGCCGCCTGGGCCCGCAGCCGCGAGCTGTTGGCTGCGGCGAGGGCCAAATATCCACCGGCGCCGACGCTGAATGAAAACGTCGGCTCCCAGCGATTGCGCGACGCCGCAGCCCAAGGCGCGGTACTGGATCAACGCCTGTGGACCGAATTTGCCGCTGCGACCGGCGCCCACGGTAACTCGACCGCACTGGTCGGCACCCCGCAGCAGGTGGCCGATGCGTTGCTCGAATACCACAAGATCGGCGTCGATAAATTCTTGATTCGTGGTTTCGATCCGGTGCCGGACACGCTGATTTTCGGCCGTGACGTGATTCCTCTGGTGCGCGCCGCTGTGGCCAGACATGCCTGAAGCAAGCCTGATCGATCAACTGTTCGGCGTCAGCAGGCTGATACCCGAAGGCGCAGCGTGGCCGTCGTCGATTCGGGTCAAGCATGGGCCGTTGAGCCGACTGCCGGCGCTGTTTCAACAGCCGCTGTTGAACAGCCTTGAGTCTTTGGCCGACCGCTACCGAGGCCCGTTGTCGTTTGGTCGTGGTTTACGCTCGCCGCAGACCTTTGACAGTCATGCCAACGCCGCCAGCCTGCTGCAATTGGGGCTCACTGTTTTCCTGCAGGACGTGGCTGGCACCCTCAATGGCGCGCCAGCTTTTCTGCGTGAACTGGAGCGTGAACTCGGGGTCGCGGCCGGCAGCGCCAGGCTGAGCGCGTTCGCCTCTGCGGGTGACGACGGCGTGTCCTGTCACTACGACGCCGAAGAAGTGATTTCCATCCAGCTGCTGGGGCGAAAGACCTTTCACTTCGCGCCCATGACCGAGATCCCGTTGCCCTATGGCGCCCAGTTCGGGCCGGACATGGTGGCCGTGGAAAACCTCTACGAACAGGCTCGCGACGGCTTTCCCGATCCTGCGCACGTGACCTTCGAAACCCAAGAGATGCAGCCAGGCTCGGTGCTGTATCTCCCGCGCGGGACCTGGCATAAAACCGAGGCTCAGGCGCCATCACTGTCGCTGAGTATCGTGATCCGCCCGCCCGTGGTGGCTGAGGCACTGCTGGGCTGGTTAAAGCCGTGGCTGATGGGAGATCCGCGCTGGCGTCTGCCGCTGTATGGCGACGTCGACAAAGCTGACGTGCAAACGCTGTTCTCGGAGCTGGCAGGGCGATTGAGCGAGAACGCCGTCACCCCTGTTTTGCGCTGGAACGCAGAGCCTTCGGCCGAGGAGTCGGAATTACTGCGAGTGCCTGGCTCGCATCTCACGTGGACCGACAGCCCGCAGGCGTCAAATGGGTTGTTGCGACCGCGATTGCAGGTCACTGCCCTTGATCAGGACTGGCGCCAGCGCGTCACTTTGGACAGTGAGATCCCGTATGCGCTGCGGCCTGCCATCGTTTGGCTGCAGCAACGACAAACCGCGTTCAATCTGCGCAGCCTCAGTGACGGGTTGCCACAGATCGCCGGTCGCGATCTGCGGCAGTTGCTGGACCTCCTGATCAAGGCCCACGCGCTCAGGGCATTGGTGCCGCGTTAGGCCAGGCGCACTTCAGACAAATTGCCAATGAAGCCGCCGCCGGTGGAGTCCGTCAGGTTGAGCACGGTGCTGCGCGCCAGCAATGCGTCTTCGCTTGAGATGATCGGGATGCGCGGCAGGTCCTCCAGCACTTTGGTCTGCACCTGGTGATAGAGATCCCAGCGGCGTTTCGGGTCGTTGTCGACCTGTGCCTGCTCCAGCAAACCATCGACTTCGGCGCTGGAATAGTGGGTGGCGTTGGAATACGCAACGCCTGACTGGATGTTTTTGGACCAGTAAAAACGCTGCAGGCCGATGGCTGGGTCCGGCGCGGTGGAGGCGGGGGACAGGTTGGTATCGAAGTCATAACGGCCGTAAACACGGTCGATGAACTGCGCGTAATCCTGATTGCGGATCTCCAGCTTGATGCCGATCTTGGCAAAGGTGCTGCGCAGGAAGTTCGCGGTCTGTTGATACATCGCTGAAGGACTGGGGTCATTCCTGATGCGCAAGCGAATGCCGTCCTTGTCCTTTGTCAGGCCGGCTGCTTCCAGCAGCGCTTCGGCACGTTTCAGATCGAAGGGGTATTGCGGCACATCGGCGCTGTAGAACTGCGGGAAATTCTTCGGGATCGGCGAGTCAGCGGTGGTGCCTTGCCCCAGCAGGATATTTTTCAGAATGAACTCCTTGTCGATGGCGTGGGCGAAGGCCTGACGGACGCGAATATCCTGGAATTCCGGCCGTTGCAGGTTGAATTCCAGCGCCATGATGCCGGTGCCGCCGTAGGTGTTCAAACGGTCGTAAACAGTCAGTGCCGGGTTGGTTTTCAGGCGTTTGATTTCGCTGTTGGACAGGGTGTCGGCGTAGGCCACCTGCACGGCGCCGGTTTCCAGCGCGGCCGATACCGAAGACGGGTCAGCGATGAAGCGATAGATCACCTGATCCAGCAGCGGTTTGCCGACCTGCCAGTAATGGGGATTGCGCTCCAGGGTCAGGTAGTTGCCGCGCACCCATTCCTTGACCCGAAACGGTCCGGTGCCGATGGGTGCGGTGTTGGCCGGATTGTTGAGAATGTCGGTGCCAGCGTAAAGATGTTTGGGCAGCACTTGCGAGTCGCGGGCGTTGAGCGCACTCAGCAAATAGGGGGTTGGTTTGGACAGGTTCCAGACGGCGGTGAGCGGGTCCGGGGTGTCGACGCTTTGCACGTTGGGGAACGCCGAGCGGCCCCGGGAGCTATATTTTTTCCATACCTCCATGACCGAGAAAGCGACGTCCGCTGAAGTGAACGGCTTGCCGTCGTGCCAGAGCACGCCGGGGCGCAGCTTGAAGGTGACCTGCAAGCCATCGGGGCTGAAACTCCAGCTTTCGGCGAGCTGGGGCTGCGGGCCGTTGGTGGGGCTGAGGTAGAGCAGGCCATCGAAAATCTTCGGCGAAATTAGCTGAGTTGCCGGCGCCGTGGTCAGGCCGGTCGTCAACACCGTGGGTTCAGGGTTTTGCGCAATGATCAATGTGCCGCCTGCGCTGTCAGCGAAAGCCAGGCGCTGTCCGAGCAAACCGACCGCAGCGGTGGAAGCCAGCGAATAGCCGAGAAATGTACGTCGCGTCACCATGTGGATTGATTCCTTATTTCATCGTTAGTCATGACGTTTCTGCCCGACGGGCGTAGCAGCTGTGTTTCTCGTCTCAGGCGCGGAGCGGCCCCAAATCAAGACGCCTCAGTTGCACCCGACCTAACGCAAATCCGGTTGGAGCGAGGCTTGCCCGCGAAGCTGGAAACGCGGTTTACCTGATACACCGTGCTATGGACTTCGCGGGCAAGCCTCGCTCCACAGAAACCCGTTGACCGTCGCTAACAGCACTTACCAGTCGTAGCTCACCCGTGCGTAATAGAAGCCGCCGCCAATACCGTACGGCGTGTTGCGGTTGGCGTAAGGGTCTTCGTGGTTGATGGTGGAGGCGAGGGTGTCAGGCTGATCCGGCGCCCGTTTGTTGAACAGGTTGTTGGCCCCAAGGGTCGCTTTCACGTTGTCGGTCACCAGATAACTGAGGCTGGCATCGGTAATGAACGAGTCACTGGTGGTCGAGTCTTGCGCGCTGTTGAGCACGTTGTTCACGGCGCGGGTCTTGGAGTAGTAATGCTCGGTCAACTGCACCTCGAACTTGCCCAGTTGCCAGTCCAGCGAAGCACGCACGATGTTCTGCGGCAGCGCCTGTTCCAGCAAGGTGATGCGCTCGCGATCCAGCAAACTCAGCCCTGCATTGGTCAGCACCGCAGGGTCGTCGACGCTTTTCACCTTGTTCTTGTTGCGCGCATACGACAGCCCCCAGTGCGCCCTGCCGAACTGATCGTAATCGGCGTCGTAGTCGGCCTTGAATTCGATACCTCGCGTCTGGGTATCGCCAAAGTTGGTGAAGTAACGCACCTGCTGTTGGCTGGTCAGCCCCGCGTTGGTCAGCGCTTGCGCCACCGCCGCGTTGTTGAAGCCGTTGAAGGCGCCGGTGAGAAAGATCCGGTCACGGATGTCGATCTGGTAAACGTCCACCGACGCCGAAAGTCGGTCGGTGGGCGTGAACACCAGGCCGAAGCTGACGTTGGTGGATTTTTCCGGCTTGAGTTTCTTCGCGCCCAATGCCTGGGCGGCAGGAGAGTCCGGGCGCAGCGTGTCGTAGTAATAGGAAATGTAAGACGTGTTGGTGATCGGGTCGTTGACCGGCTGCACCGTCGCGCTCTGGTAGTTCTGCTCGGCAAGGGACGGCGCGCGGAATCCGTTGCTCAACGTGCCGCGCACCGCGACCTGGTCATTGAACTGGTAACGGTTGGAAAACTTGCCAGCCACCGCCGAACCGAAGTCCGAATAATCCTCATAGCGCACCGCCAGACCGGTGTCCCACTTGGCGGTGATCTTCTGCGCCAGATCGATGTAGTACGCGGTGTTGTGGCGCGACTCGTCGAACTCGAACTGCGGGCTGAAACCGGTAAGGAACGCCGAACCCGCCCCGGCCAATCTGCCGCGCAAATTCACTGCCGGGTAATCGTTGGGGTAGCGATAGCCTCCACCGGCATAGGAGTAATACTCACCGGCGCCCAGTTCCAGGCTGTCATAGCGATACTCGGTGCCGACGGTCACGTTCAGCGGCGAGACGAACAACCCGGTGTCGAACGCGCGCTGTCCGGTCAGCGAGAGAATGCTCTCCGAAAACTTCAGGTCCCCGGCGTGCATGTTCTGCAATGGCAACAGCGCGCCGAAAGAGGGGTTGGTGGTGTTGAGGATATTGATGTCCGCGCGGTTCTGGCCGTAGCTCAGTCCCGCATCCCAACTCCAGCCCAGAATGTCCTCGGCCTTGATGCCCAGGTTCAGTTGCAGGTCGTCTTCCTTGGTCTGCAATCGCGAGCTGTAACCGCCGGGCGTGGTGACGATGTTGGCGGTGGCGTTGGTCTCGGAGCGGAACGAGCCCTTGGCTTCCGATGTGCGCGGGCTATAGGTCGCGAAGGAGTACAGCGAAAGGTTGTCATTGAGCGGCAGGCCAAGGTTATAGGCAAAGCTGGTGCTTTCCTGAATCGGCACGACTTCGTAGTTTTCCGGCACGTTGCGATCGGCGGTGGCCTCACGGGGATCGCCGGGGGCGGCGTAGATTTGCCAGATCGATTGGGTCGGTTGCTTCCACGGCCCGACGGTATGGCTGTCGCCGGTTTTCAGGTACGACAGGCTGAGGTTGGCAAACCCGCCGTTTTCCCCCAGCGCAAACCCTGAGTTCAATCCGCCGGTGTAGGTGGCACCGGCATCGCCGAGGTTGCCGACCTTGGATACATCGTGGTTGTACTCGCCATAGGACACATCCGCCGAGCCGCCTGAGGAGGCTGACTTGAGGATCACGTTGATCACCCCGGCAATCGCGTCGGAACCGTATTGGGCAGCGGCCCCGTCGGTGAGCACTTCAACCCGTTCAACCGCCGAGATCGGAATCAGGCCCAGATCAGCTGCGGAAGAACCCAGGGTTGCGCCGCCGCTGTTGTTGATCATCGAGGTGCCGTGCCGCCGCTTGCCGTTGACCAGCACCAACACCTGATTGCCTGAAAGGCCGCGCAGGGAAGAGCCGCCGACGTTCTTGGACAGGGCGCCACCGTTGCTGTTGATGTTGGTATAAGACGGCGCGACCTGAGACAGGGCCCGGCGCAGATCGCTGGCACCGGTGGCGCGCAACGCGTCGCCTTTGATCAGTTGCACTGGAGCCAGAGCTTTGAGCGCGGTGGTCTCGACCCTGGAGCCGGTGACGACCACGGTTTCAAGTCGTTCTTTTTCGTAATCGGTTTCGGCTTTTACGCTGTCGATCGGCGCAAGGCTGACCGCGCCCATGGAAAATACAACGCCTAGGGTGTGTCGTCTGGACTGGAGTGAAGACATGTGTGCGTGCCTGGTATTGCCTCTGCATTCTGGGCTGTGTGTGCAGTAGTGGTTGGACGCTGGCTGGTTTGAGCCTGGCAAATGGGAGTGGTGTTCGTATGTGCCGCTTCGAGTGTTTTTTCGGGTGGGTGTCTCCTTGTTGATGTGCCACGCTACCTGTAGGAGCTGACGAGCAACGCGAGGCTGCGATCGCGGTGTTTCAGACAAACCGCAGAGCCAACTTCACGGGCAAGCCTCGCTCCAGCAGAAACGCGTTTTTTAGTCCTGCCCAAGCAAATGGTATTTGCCGATCAGGTTGAATTTCCACGCCACTGGGTCGTGAACGGTGTGAGTACGGGCATTGCGCCAGTGGCGGTCGAAGCCGTATTCAAGGCGCGTGGAGCTGGCGCCCCCAAGTTGGAACAGTTTGTTGCTGGCCAGCAACGCGGCTTCGGTGGTGAGGATTTTTGCCGCCGCCAATGCCGAGGACACCTTCGCTGACGGCCCCGGTCCTTGCGCGGCCGTGACCTGATCAAACAATGCCGCCGCTCGTTCCAGCACGGCTTCTCCAGCATGAATCCGGGTGTGCAGGTCACCGATGATTTCCAGCACATACGGGTCCTGAGCCACATCGCTCACGCCAGTACGCGCATATGGCCTGGCATGCTCGCGGACGTAACTGAGGGTGTCGGCAAACGCAGCGCGGGCGATGCCCAGGTCCAGCGCGCTGTGAAAAAGGTCAGGAATACCGTAGGTATTGCCCTGGTTTTTACCCAGTTCGGTGTTCAGTACATGGCTGTGCTCGACGCGTACGTTGTCCAGCAGCAGTGTGCCGCTGGCAGTGGTGCGCTGACCGAAACCATCCCAGTCATCGATGATGGTCAGGCCAGGGGCATAACGGTCCAGCACGGCGGTTTTCGACAGACCATCCTCGTCCACACAACCGATGGAAATCAGCTGCGAAAACAGCGCCCCTGTGGAATACGCCTTCGAGCCATTGACCCGGTAGTGATCGCCTTCGCGAGTGATCTGCGTGCGCGTAGTGCCCGCCGGCAGGCTGCCGCCCTCCGCATGGCCATTGCCCCAGCGATAGCCCTGGAGAATCTTGCCAAAGAACAGCTGCTTCTGTTCTTCGCGGCCCACCGCTTCGATCACGCTGCACGCCAGGATAATGCTCAGTAGCAACTGGCCAATGGAGGCGTCGGCCTCACCGATGATCGCCACCACTTTGGTCAATGTCAGGTACGAGACTTCAACGCCGCCATAGGCACGCGGTACGCGGATTGCCAGCAAGCCGCTGCGCGCGCAGTCTTCCAGTTCCTGCCACGGCAAATGGCGCTCGACGTCGCGCACCTGCGCAGTGGTTCTGAACTGCGCAGCCAAACGCTGGGCGATTTCCACCGCCTCATTCTCACTGACAATCACGTGCGCCGCCGTTGTCGGTGCAACAACCGGTCGGTGCTGCGGTTCGGAGGATATAAAGCGTGGTGCGGCAAATCCGGTATCGGTCATGGGTGAGTCCTGTTCCTTGGGAGCATCGACGGTTCAGCCGCGGATCATTCAAGCCTGATAACTCGCGTCGGCGAAATTGCCGTACAGCGCTTCTGATGAGTTGAAAAAATCTTTCAATTGCTTCTGCGTGACCACCACCACGGTGGGGGATACGAGCGGGATCTTCGGCAGGTCGGTGAGCACGATCTGCTGAAATTCGCCGTACCAGGCTTTGCGTTTGATTGGGTCCAGTTCGGCCTGGCCCAGATCGAGTAATTGATCGACCCTGGGGTTGGCATAACGCGCGCCGTTGGAGAACGCGATACCGGGTTTGAAGTTCGAGGAGTGATAAAACCGTTGCGTGCCCATCACCGGATCGGGCCCGGCGGTGGCGCTGATCAGCGTGGTGTCGAAGTCGCGGCGGGTGTAGACGCGATTGACGTACTCGGGGAAGTCCTGGGAGCGAATCACCAGCTTGACTCCAATCTTCGCCAGATTGCTGCGAAGGTAATGGGCGATCTGCTGGGTTTCATTGGCTGGGTTGGGGTCGTTGAACACGGTCAGGCGTATGCCGTCGGCGCCTTTCTTCAGGCCTGCTTCTTCAAGCAGGGCTTCGGCTTTGGCCAGGTCGAAGGGGTAACGCGGCACACTGTCGTCGTAGAAGTCGCTCATGCTGGCGGGGATCGCGCTGAACGCTGGCTGGGCAAAACCGAAGTAGATATTTTTGACGATGAAATCGCGGTCCACGGCGTAGGCAAACGCCTGACGCACCCGCACGTCCCGGAACACCGGCTTTTCCAGATTGAATTCGAAGCCCACCAGGCCGGGTGAGTAGGGCGCGCTGATTTCGCTGACCTGCAACTGCGGCACCCCGCGCAGGCGCTTGACGTTGCTCAGTGCCACCGACGCCAGTTGCACGGCTTGGGTTTCCAGTGCCGCCGATGCCGCCGTCAGGTCGGGAATGATGCGGAAGATCAGCGCGTCCAGATGCGGTTTGCCGGTGTCCCAGTAGTCTTCGTTTTTCACCAGATTGATCGATACGCCACGGTCCCAGCGCTCGAACTTGAACGGGCCGGTGCCGATGGGTTTGATGTTGTTGGGGTTGGCCAGCGGGTTGCCGCTGTCGTAAAGGTGTTTGGGCAAGACTTGTGCGTCGGTCGATGACAGCGCGCTGAGCAGATAGGGTGCAGGCTTCGATAGCGTCAGGACCACCTGCAGTGGCGTCGGCGTTTCGACCTTGCTCACCGGAGCAAACGTAGTGATGCCCCGGGAGTTGAATTTGCGCCAGATATTTTGCAAAGAAAACGCCACGTCCTCGGCACCGAAGGGCTGGCCGTCGTGCCATTTCACCCCTTGTCGCAGGTTGAAGGTGTAGACCAGGCCATCGGTGCTGACCTGCCAGTCGGTGGCCAGTCGCGGTACGGGCTGGCGCTGCGCATCGTAGGACAGCAGGCCGTCGAACAGCTTGCTGGTCACGGTGTAAATGGTCCCGTCAGTGGTCAGTGCGTTGGTCAGGACAGTGGGTTCAGGGTATTGCGACACCACCAGCGTCTGTCCGCCGTCGACAGCAGCGAACACCCCAGACACATGCCCCGACATTCCCATACCGGCCGCGAGGATCATCGAGTCCTTGATAAACGTCCTTCTGGTTAACGACATGCTGCACCTTTGGTAAAACGATTAGTAAGAAGCGCACGGCTATTCAGTTCCAGGGTTAGAACCGACGCGGCGTTTAATAAAAAGGAGGGGTCGGGCGATGTTCTGTTGGGCGTCAGAACAGAATAGCGAGCCTAACGGATAGTTTCAGCGTTATTCAAGTACGGTCTTATAACGTTAAGTGCAGTCTCAATACCTGAAGCGATAATAAGTTTAGAACTTTTTTGCTGGTGTTCGGCTTATTGAAATCCTGTATTAGTGTTGGCCGTTAACAGTACCCACTCAATGCGATTGTTTGTAGAGAACCCGATGCCGGCCAGCACTTTCTATCAGCGTGTGACTTACATCCTCCATTCAGGATTTCGTGGACCCTTGTTCCGGGCTGTTCCAACCGCGGTTGGGGTGATTGTTCTCAACTTCATCCTGCTCCAGATGGTGCCGGGCGATGCGGTGGACGCACTGGTGGCCGAAGCTGGCTCGGCGACGGCGGAAACCACAGCCTTGCTGCGCCAGCAATACGGGCTGGACAAGTCTTCGCTGGCCCAATTTGGTGATTACCTCAACCAACTCGGCCATTTGAGCCTCGGTGATTCGCCGCGCTATGGCATCCCGGTGATGGACGTGATCACCCAGCGACTGCCCAACACCCTGTTGTTGATGGGGCTGGCGCTGGTGATCTCGTTGGTGGTGGGTGTCTGCCTGGGTGTGGTCATGGCGCTGTGGAAGGGTAAATGGCCGGATCGGGTGCTGTCGTCGATCGCATTTGTACTGTATTCGACACCGGGCTTCTGGATCGGCCTGATGGCGATCGTGCTGTTCGCGGTCAAGCTTGAGTGGCTGCCCAGCGGCGGCGACGGCACTATCGGCGCGGGCCTGACCGGCGTGGACAAGTTTGTCGACAAGTTGCAGTACGCGATTCTCCCGGCCTTGACCCTCGCCAGTTTCTTCGTCGCCATTTACGCCCGTCTGACCCGCGCCTCGGTGCTTGAAGTACTGACCCAGGATTACGTGCGTACCGCGCGGGCCAAAGGGTTGTCGCCGTGGCGTATCACCTGGCGGCACGTGTTGCGCAATGCCCTGTTGCCCTTGACCACCGTCGCCGGCGCGCACCTTGGCGGGTTGTTGGGCGGGGCTGCGGTGGCGGAAACGGTATTTGGCTGGCCGGGTATCGGGCGGCTGACGCTCGAAGCCGTGCAGGCACGCGAATACAAGGTGCTCCTGGGTATTCTGCTGATGTCGTCGTTCATTGTGATCGTCGCCAATATTCTGGTGGACCTGCTCCACGCCCGGCTCGATCCGCGCATCGCCGCCCGCTCAAAGGGGGCCTGATCGATGAGCGCTCACACCCCCAACCCGATTCTCGACCGCGCGCCTTCTGCACCGGTCCGGCTGCCGGACAGCTCATGGCGCCAACAGCTGAGTGCGACGTTGCTCGGACGTTTCGCGCCGGCCGGCAAAGGTTCGTCGACCGAAGATGATTCGCTGGCCCAGGAACAGCGTTCGCCCCAGAGCCGCTGGCCGATCACCTACGCGTTGTTGCATTCACCTGGCGCGGTGGCGGGCATCAGCGTCCTGACCCTGATCGTGCTGGTGGCGCTGGCGGCAGGCTATCTCTACCCCGGCGATCCGCTGGACATGGCCGCGCAACCGCTGTTGGCACCCGGCGAAGACTGGCAGTTTCCACTGGGCACCGACGCATTGGGACGTGATCTGGCGGCAGGCCTGGCCCACGGTGCGCGTGTTTCGCTGCTGGTTGGCGTAACGGCGGCGCTGGTCAGCGTGTTGATAGGTACCCTGATTGGCGCGCTCGCCGGTTATTTCGGAGGACGGGTCGACCGCGCGCTGACCTGGCTGATCGAGCTGTTCCAGACCACCCCCTCGTTTTTGCTGGTCGTGGTGGTGGTCTCAATTACCCAGTCGACCGTCAGCATCATCGCGGTGGTGATTGGTCTGACGTCCTGGGACACCGTCGCCCGACTGGTCAGGGCCGAGTTTCGTGCGCTGCTCAGTGCCGATTTCGTCCTGGCAGCGCGCACGGTGGGTTACAGCACCCGCTGGATCATCTTTCGTGAAGTCCTGCCCAACGCATTGCCGCCGATCATCATCACCGCCTCGGTGATCGTGGCGTCTGCGATTCTCACCGAATCCTCGCTGTCGTTCCTGGGCGTGGGCGATCCGAACAAAATCAGTTGGGGCAGCATGATCGGCAGCGGTCGGGACATGCTGCGTAGCGCGCTGTACCTCACCGCGATCCCCGGCCTGACGCTGGTGATCACTGTTTTTAGTCTGAATCTGGTGGGTGACGCCCTGATCAGCGCCCTGAACCCAAGACTGCGCGGGAGAACAGCATGAACGCTGTAGCCAATATCGATGACCACCGTCAGCCGCTGCTGAGCGTTTCCGATCTGCGCGTCAATTACGGCGACTATCAGGCCGTCAAAGGCGTGAGTTTTACGGTGGCGCGTGGTGAAACCCTGGCGCTGGTGGGCGAGTCCGGTTGCGGTAAATCCACAACGGCCATGGCCATCATGCGCCTGCTGGGCGGGCGCGCCGGGATCTCGGGCAAGGTCGATTTCGACGGGCTGGACCTGTCGGTGATCAGCGATCCGGTGATGCGTGGGCTGCGCGGCAACGACATTTCCATGGTCTTTCAGGACCCGATGACCTCGCTCAATCCGGTGCTCAGCGTGGGCGAGCAGATCGGCGAAGTGTTGCGTCGCCATCGTGGTCTCTCGCGTAAAGACGCACGCATCGAAGCCCTGAGTCTGCTGAAGAAAGTGCGCATTCCCAACGCGGCGGCGCGTCTGGATGACTTCCCGCACAATCTGTCGGGCGGGCAGCGCCAGCGGGTGATGATCGCCATTGCCGTGGCGTGTAACCCGCGCCTGCTGATCGCCGACGAACCGACCACCGCGCTGGACGTCACGGTGCAGGCGCACATTCTGCAATTGCTCAAGGAGCTGAGCGAAGAGTACGCCATGGGCCTGCTGCTGATTACCCATGACCTGGGCGTCGTCGGCCAGTGGGCGGATCGGGTGGCGGTGATGTACGACGGCCTGATCGTCGAGTCCGGGACCACGGAAGCGATCTTCACCGCGCCGCAGCACCCGTACACCAAAGGATTGCTGGGTGCGTCCCTGCGGCTCGACACCGACTCGCACTACGCCAATGCCTCGCTGCCGGAAATCAACGTGCGCAAGGGTAACAGCGGCATCATCGAGTTCGATCTGCACAGCCATCCGCGCTATTTCACTACCCGTGACGCCCACACCGGGGCGCTCGACCGGCCAATTCTGGAGGTGCGCAACCTGCGCACCGAATACAAAACCAGTCAGGGCGTCGTGACGGCGGTGGATGATGTGTCGTTCCAGATACGGCCGGGCGAGACGCTCGGCCTGGTAGGTGAGTCCGGCTGTGGGAAGTCGACGCTGAGCAAAACCATTTTGGGCCTGATCCGCTCAAGTGCCGGGCATATCTTGCTCAATGGCACCGATATCGCTCACTTATCCGAGAAACAGCTGCGTACACACAGGCCATTTGTGCAAATGGTGTTTCAGGACCCCTATGGATCGCTCAACCCCAAGCACAGCGTGTACCGCATCCTCGACGGCGTGCTGAGAAACCACGGCGAAAAAGAGGCGCAGACTCGCAGTCAGCGCATCTTCGACATCATTCATCGCGTGGGGCTGCCAGCCTCAGCGGTGTGGAAATATCCCCACGAATTTTCCGGCGGCCAACGGCAGCGCATCGGCGTGGCGCGGGCACTGATTCTGCGGCCTTCGCTGGTGATTCTCGACGAAGCGGTGTCTTCGCTGGATGTGTCGGTGCGCGCGCAGATTCTCAATCTTCTCGCCGACCTCAAGCAGGAATTCGGCCTGTCGTACCTGTTCATTTCCCACGATCTGTCGGTGGTCAAGTACATGGCCGATCGCGTGCTGGTGATGCACGACGGCAAGATTGTCGAGGAGGGCGCCCATGACGCGATCTGGAAGAACGCCCGTCACGCCTACACCCAAAAACTGATTGGCTCGGTGCCCGTGCCCCGTTACTCGGTGGCTGACGAAGAAACCGTGCCCTATGCCGATTCGGCTTGGCAGGAACTCCCGGTGGCGATGTTGCTGTCACGTTTTGCGATTTAGTTGTGTTGCATTCAATAAACGATGAAAAACCATTAAGGGAGTGAATATGAGCACTATCGAGTACCGAAATCTGGGCCGCAACGGCATCAAGGTCTCGCCCATTACCCTGGGCACCATGATGTTCGGTGGGCAGACCGACGACAGCGTTGCCAAACGCATTGTCGACAAGGCGTATGAGCAGGGCATCAACTTCATCGATACCGCCAATGGCTACAACGGCGGGGCCTCCGAGGAAACAGTCGGGCGCCTGATCGCCGACCGCCGTTCGCAGTGGGTGCTGTCGACCAAGTTTGTCAACCCCAATCCTGGCGCTCTGGGCCCGAATGATCGCGGCGCTTCGCGCAACAACGTGATCCAGTCCGTGGATGCCAGCCTCAAGCGCTTGAACACGGACTACATCGACCTCTTTTATCTGCACCGCGAAGACCACAGCACGCCGGTTGAAGAAACCTTGCGCGCGCTGTCGGACCTGATACGCGCGGGCAAGATCCGCTCTTACGGTCTGTCCAACCACCGTGGCTGGAAACTGGCGGAGTTCAGCCGCACCGCGGATCTGCTGGGGATCGAGCGCCCGGCGGCGAGCCAGCCGTTGTACAACCTGGCCAACCGTCAGATCGAAAACGAGCACTTGCCGGCCGCCGAGTACTACGGCATTGGTGTGGTGTCCTACAGCCCGCTGGCCCGTGGCGTGCTTACCGCCAAATACGACCCGAACCAGCCGCCGTCCGAGGGCACACGTGCCGGTCGCAACGACAAGCGTCTGCAGCAGACCGAATGGCGTCCGGAGTCGTTGAACCTGGCGCAGCGCGTCAAGGATCACGCCGAGGCCCGTGGCATCACGCCGGGTCAGTTTGCGCTGGCCTGGGTCCTGAACAATCAGCTGATCACCTCAGCCACCGCCGGGCCGCGTACCGAAGAGCAATGGAATGACTACGTACCGGCGCTGAATTACGCGTTCACCGCAGAAGATGAAGCGTTCATCGACGATCTGGTCATCACCGGGCATTCATCGACACCGGGTTACAACGACCCAAGCCACCCGTTTGCCGGCCGTAAATCGCGGGTTTAATGCGCCTATCACAATCGTTCCCGCGCGTTCGGGAACGGTCCCTCTGTAGGAGCCAACTTGTTGTCGAGCGCTTGACGCGGTGTGTCAGGCACAACGCCTCGCGAACAAGTTCGCTCCTACAACGCTTGCGCAGACTCACACACTCAGGCTTTTGCCAGGTTCCAGCCGCGCCACTGCGGTTGTGCCAGAAGCAAGCTGGCAATTGTGACTGCCACCAGACCCCACAAGGCAATGGTGGTGGCCACTCCCAGGTGATCGGCCATGTAACCGCCGAGCAGCGTTGCCAATGGCTGCAAACCAAAGCCGATTATGCTGAACAACCCCATCAATCTTCCGCGCATGGCTGGCGGCGAAAGGATCTGCACCATGCTGGTACAGGTCACCATGGCCTGGGACGTTGCAAGCCCGAACATGAACAGCGCGATCAACTGCAAAAACAGCCAGTGCGTCAGCGCTGACACCACCAGCCACGCGCCCATCCAGATCAGGGTAAACGACAGCGTCAGGCCCATGCGCTTGATGTGGCTGATCACCGGCGACAGAAAAAACGCGTACACCAATGAACCGGAGGCAGCCGCGGCCAGCAACAGGCCGGTGCGTTGCGGATCTCCATGCGCCACGGCGGGCAGCAGTGCCAGGGTGCCCAGGCCAAACACGGTCAACGCCGCGCAGCAAATGTAGATATTGCGCAAAGTCAGGGTGTCGCGAATGTGCCGGATGGCTTCGCCGAGGGTCGCCTGCTCGCTGCCATTGGGACGGGTCTGCTGGATGGCATGCAGCGACAGCAGAGAAATAATCACCACCCAGTAGGAAAAGCCATTGGCCCAGAACGCGGCGGACATCCCCACCTGGGCCACCAGATAACCGGCCAGGGTCGGCCCCAGCGTTCGGCAGACATTGAGGATCATCGAGTTGATGCTGATCAGCTTGCGAATGTTGTCCAGGCCCGCCAGATCGAACAGAAAGGCTTGCTGCGTCGGGAAGTACACCGAGTTGACGCACCCCATCAGAAAGGCGAACACAAGCAGATGGCTCAGTTGTACCTGCTCGGTGTGAATCATCGCGGCGATGATGAAGGTCAGCGCGATTTCCAACACGTGACAGCCAATCAACAGCTTGCGGCGATCGTAGCGGTCCGCCAGGCCGCCGGTGAACATGCTGAACAACAGGATCGGCACGCTCGAACACAGCGCGCTGATACCGAGCGCAAAAGCCTGCCCACCGGACAGTTGATACACCAGCAGGGCCATGGCGGTCTGCTGCAACCAGATACCGACCATGGACACTGCTTGTCCCGACAGATAAATGCGGGTCGGCGCAGAGCGCAAGGGAGCGAAATTGTTCAGCCACAGCGTGAGGGCAGACATGTAATCATTATATCCGGCAGACGACACAAGAAAGTTGCGGTATTAACCCACTATTGTTGATCTGCTGTTCAGCCAGCAACACTTTTGGGTCTTATAGTTCACGGTGTTTGTATTCGGCGAACAGGCTGCTCAATGAGCGGGGCACTGTCAATCAACGCGCCGACATAAACTCATAACGTAACGATCTATGTAGTCTAAATTAGTTTGCATTACACTCGCTGAACCTCGCGCGGGGCTTAGAATTATTAGTTGAAATATTATTAAGCCCCTCATCAATGTCGTGCGACCACGTCCGTCATTAATAATAGTTTGAAAGTTTCAGTTCAGGCCGCTTTAGCGGGACCTGCCGTGACTGTTTACGTAATCATTTTATTGAATGGCGCCCACCCATGACGGACCTTAATCTCTGGTACACCCGCTGCCCGACGCCGACACCTCTTGGTCTGGCGGTGAAGTTGGGATTTCTGGAAACGGCACTCTCCCGGCATTCGGTCGGGCTGCAGTCACTGCAAAGCTCGACCGACGAAAAGGTCCGGGCCAGTCATTTCGATCATTCGCAACCCTGGTCATTTCGCCAGGGCGGCAACATTCCGCCGATTCATGCCCGCGCCAGTGGACGCGACACGCGCCTGGTCGGGATCAACTGGATCGACGAATTCCAGGCCGTGATCACCTTGCCGTCATCATGGCTGCGTGATGCATCGGATCTGGCTGGCAAGCGTCTGGGTCTGCCTCGACAACCGCCCGGCATCATCGACTTCCAGCGTGCGACGTCACTCAAGGGTTTGCTGTCGACCCTTGAGGCGGCGGGTATCCCCCGCGAGCGTGTGACCTTCGTCGATATCGTTATCCAGGCCCCGCAGTTAGGCGCCTCAACCCCGGGGTACCCCGCCGAAATCAAGCGCCGGTTGCCCTATGCCGCAGAGATCACTCAGCTGATCAAAGGCGAGATCGATGCGTTCTTCGTCAAGGGCGCGGAAGGTCTGAGCGTCGCTCACCAGTTTGGCGCGATCATTCTCAGCGAAACCGGCAATCACAGTGACGCCGCGATCCGCATCAACAACGGCACCCCGCGCTTGTTGACGGTGGACGGTACGCTGTCCCGCGAACGGCCGGACCTGGTGCAAGTACTGCTGGCGTCGGTGCGTGAAGCCGGGCAGTGGGCGGCGCAAAACCCTGATCAGACCCGACGCTTCGTCGCCCAGGAAATCGGCGTCTCGGAAGAGTCCGTCCAGGCCGCTTTCGGACCTGAGCTGCACCTGAAATTCGGCACTTCCCTGGAATCACCCGGTGTCGAAGCCATCGACACGTTCAAGGACTTTCTGCTCAGAGAAGGTTTCATCGATCACGACTTTTCGGTCGAGGACTGGCTGCATGTCTGAGGTGTCGACCCCGTGGGACGTGATTGTGTTGGGTGGTGGCGCGGCAGGTCTGGTGGCGGCGTTTCATGCGCGGCAGGCCGGGGCCTCGGTGTTGGTTGTCAACAAGGGGTTGGTCGGTCGCAGCGGTGCGACGATTACCTCCGGTGGCGGGGTGTCGATTGCCGGTGAAAGTCTGCGGGCGATGGGGCTTGATGCCGACGCCAGCGATACCGAAGAACGGTTTTTGCAGGACACCATCACCGCCGGTTCATGGCTCAACGATCAGCGCCTTGTGGAAAGTATGGTCACCGGTATTGGTCCGGAGCTGAATCGCCTGGTGGACTGGGGTATCAAATTTACCGTCAATCGCCGCGCGCCCGGTCACAGCAGTGGGCGCGGGGTGCAAATTAGCGGTGTCGACATGCAGCGCGCGTTGACGCGGATTGCGGTGCAGGCAGGCGTCAGCTTTCGTGAGGACTTTCAGTCCACCCAATTGCTGCGTCGCGACGGTGCGGTGATTGGCGTCCTCGGGCTGGACAGGCGTAGCGGGGTAGTTGAAAGCCTGTTTGGCCACAGCATGGTGCTCGCCACTGGCGGCGCGACGTCCAACTGGAGCCTGCGCACCGCGCCCGAGGAACTGTCGGGGGAGGGACAGCGCATGGCGGTGGAAGCGGGCGCTACGCTGATCGACATGGAGATGATGCAGTTTTTGCCGTGCTGCCTGGCCGCCCCGGCGATTTGGCGCGGCCTGCAGTTCCCCTGGATTCTCGGCCCGCAGAGTGGCGTACATGCCTGGCTGATGAATCGCTTCGGCGAACGCTTCATGGCGCGCTGGGACCCGGCGCGCATGGAGTTGGCAACCCGCGACATGGTGTCGGCGGCCTGCGCCACTGAAGTCTACGAAGGACGGGGCAGTCCCAATGGCGGCGTGTACCTGTCCTGGAAACACCTGCCCAACGACATCATCGACAACTTCCCGGCCTCGTCGCGTTCCATCAGCGCCGGTTGGCAGTGGGAAGGTTTTGATATGACGCCATTGGTGGAGCGCATCAAGCAGGGCTATGCCATCGAAGTCGCGCCTGCCGCGCATTTTTCCCTGGGCGGCGTGCGCGTTGATCCGGGCGCCTGGACCGGTGTGCCGGGATTGTTCGCGTGCGGTGAAGTGACCGGGGCGCTGCACGGTGCGAACCGGTTATCCGGCAACGCCGGGGCGCAGGTGTTGGTGCAAGGGCGGATTGCCGGTCAGGCGGCAGCGCTGGATGCATTGCAGCGCAGGTCTCAGGATCGCCTTGCCGATAACGCTGACGCCGCGTTCGCCGTGACCGTTGCGCCCTTTGAACGCACGCACGGGATCGCGCCATTCGAGCTCAAGGAAACGCTGTCTCAGCTCGCCGAAAAATCCCTCGGTCCGGTACGCACTGCCCAAGCTCTGGACGAGGGGCTAACAACGCTGGCCACGCTGAAAAACGATGTGCTGCCGAAATTGGCGTGTCGCACCCGGGACCGCATGTGGAACCGTGACTGGAGCGATGCGCTGGAGTGTCAGGCCGCTTTTACTGTTATCGAATCGGCGCTGCTCGGCGCTTCCGGGCGCGATCATTCCATCGGCGCGCACCAACGTCACGACCACAAAGGCGTGTACACCGGGGTACTGAGCCATTCATTGGTGAGCCTGAAAGCGGGTGTACTGGCGCGTCAAGTTGCACCCGTGGCCTTTCCTTTTCTGGCGCGGCCATGAGCGATTTTTCTTTCGGGAGTTTCCAATGCTGATGCACCTGACGCTGTTCCGCGAAGGCCAATTCCGGCAACTGGACGTGCAGCTTCCGCCCCCGGCAGGTTTGGGCTTGGGCATCGACAGTTGGGAGGGCGCGTCGGTCAGCACCGCGCTGCAATACGCGCAGCGGGTGTTCGAACCGAACCTGGGTTACTCGCTGTCGTGCCGACGCGGGCTGTGCAAGCTGTGTGCGATGCGCATCGACGGCGAAGTCAAACTCGCCTGCACCGTTCCACTGCATGATGGCATACGCATCGAACCGGCCAAGCCCAAACTTGCGCTCCATGACACGGTGGTCGAACTAAGTCTGGTCCGCGTCAAACCGTCCCGGGAGAAACCGGCGGCCCCTGTTTTCCGGTCGGACAGCGACACCGGCACGCCGACGATTGCCTTTATCCCAACAACCACCTGACTGCGTGTCGGGCTTTGCCTTTTTTTTAACGCCAAGCGAACCCATTCAGGAGTGTGACCCCATGTCCGAAGCACTGCTTAAAGAAATATCACAGACCTCAAACGAAGCCGCACCTACCACCCTCTGGTACACCCGCTGCCCAGTGCCGACCACGTCCGGCATCGCTCAGCACAAACACTGGCTGCAAAACGAGTTCGCGCGTCACGGCATCACCCTGGATTCGATCCGTGCCTCACAGGATCGCGCGGTGCGTGAATCCCATTTTCGCCACAGTCTGGCGGGCAGCTTCCGTGAGGGCGGTAACGTGCCGCCGATCTGGGCGCGGGCGCAAGGCCAGGACACCGTAGTGGTCGGCATCACGTGGGTCGATGAGGAGCAACTGGTGTTCGTGCGCGGCGACAGCGATATCAAGACAGTCGCTGACCTGCGCGGTCGCAAGCTCGGCGTGGTGCGCAAGGCTGCCAGCGATCTGGTGGACGTCGGGCGCGCCGAAGGTTTGCGCGGGCTGTTGACCGCATTGCACCTGGGCGGCGTGTCCCGGGATGACGTTGAGTTCGTCGATATTGCGGCACCGGAGTGGGACCTCGAAGAGGTCACTAATACCCGTGAAGACCACCACGCCATTCCGACCCTGGCATTGCTCAATGGCACCGTAGACGCGATTTTCATCAAAGGTGCTGGCAGCGCCCGGGCGCTGGCTCAAGGCTTGCGGCCGATCATCAATATCAACGAGCAGGAAGATCCGCTGCTGCGCCTGAGCGCAGGTTCTCCACGGCCGATCACAGTGGATCGCCAGACCCTGATCGACTCGCCAGAAATCGTGGCGCGATACCTTGCCGTGCTGTTGAAGACGTATGAGTGGGCCAGCGAGCATCCGCAAGAAGTCGTGACCACCATCGCCGCTGAAACCTCGACGGATGAAGAAAGCGTTCTGCTGGCGTTCGGTAGTCAGCTGCATTTGTCATTCGAACCCAAGCTGTCCGAGGTGTATGTCGAAGGCCTGCGTCGGCAAAAGGATTTTCTGCTGGCCGAAGGATTCATCGACAAGGACTTCGACATCGACAGCTGGATCGATCCGCTGCCATTGCAACAGGCGTGGGCGATCAAGGACGAAATCGAGTTGCGTTGACGTTATCTGGCAGCTGGGGCTCGCCGGCACAAAGGTGTGTCGGCGATCAGCTCCGTTGCGATGCTGGGATTTGAATACTGATTATGACGTTGCGCAGGAGCATTCGATGAATAACGCCAAGGCCGCACCTAAGGTGCGCTGGCAGCCAACGCCGGGCGAGTTGCTCGATCTCGGCCAGGTGTTTCGTGAGCCGCTTGGGGCTTTGCGCTTGCACACTACTCCCAAAGGCGTACTGAGCCGTCGTGAAGCCGTGTTGCTGGGCGTCTTCGCGCTGGTGCTGCATGGCGCGGTGATCTACTGGGTCAACAGTTCGCCGACCCCGGCGCTGCCCATAGTGCCGCCAGAAATTCCACCGATGACCATCGAGTTTTCTCAGCCCGCGCCGCCCGTGGTGCCGGTGGTGGAACCGCCACCGCCCCCGCCTGAGCCGACCCCCGAGCCAGTGGTCGAACCGCCGCCGCCCGTGGAAGACGAACTGGCGATCAAACCGCCACCGCCCAAGCCGATTCCCAAGCCAAAGCCTAAGCCCGTCGTGAAACCGGTGCCCAAGCCTGTCGCCAAACCGGTCGAGCAACCGCCGACGCCGCCCGCTCCGCCACCACCGGTTGCCACGCCGGCACCGCCCGCACCCCCTGCACCGGCGCCAGTGACACCCGCCTCGGCCAACGCCGGTTACCTGCACAACCCGGCCCCTGAATACCCGGCGCTGGCGATGCGTCGCAATTGGGAAGGGACGGTGTTGCTGCGGGTGCATGTGCTGGCCAGTGGTAAACCCGGCGAGGTGCAGATCCAGAAAAGCAGTGGTCATGAACAGCTCGACGACGCTGCATTGGCGGCGGTCAAGCGCTGGAGTTTCGCCCCGGCCAAACAGGGTAATAACCCGATTGATGGCTGGGTCAGCGTGCCGATCGATTTCAAGATCCGGTAATGCTCAACCTATCGATACACCGCGGGCCACCTGACAAAAGGCGCATCGCTCCAAAACATTTTGATCCCCAGTTGGAGAACTCACATGAACCTCATCGCTTCCCCCTTTGATTCCATCGAACACGCGGTCATCTGGCTGCTGATTGTTTTCTCCGTCGCGACCTGGGGCCTGGCCCTGCTCAAGGGCGTGCAGTTCACCCGCCTGAAGACGCAGGATCGACGTTTTCATAAACAATTCTGGGCCGCTTCTAGCCTTGATTCCGCCGCCGAGCTGGCCCAGAGCAAACCGGGGGCGGCTGCTCGCGTGGCGCTGGCCGGATATGCCGCGATTCAAGTGCCGGACGGTACGCATGCCAATGATTTGAGCCAGTCGATCAATCATCAGGATCGCCTTGAACGCTCTCTGCGTCAGCAGATCGTGCGCGAACGCCGCTCGCTGGAAACCGGCCTGGCGATCCTCGCCAGTATCGGCAGCACCTCGCCCTTCATTGGTTTGTTCGGCACGGTGTGGGGGATCATGTCGGCGCTCAAAGGGATCAGCGCGGCAGGCTCCGCGAGCCTTGAAACCGTGGCTGGGCCGATCGGTGCGGCACTGGTCGCCACCGGTGTCGGTATCGCCGTGGCCGTCCCGGCAGTGCTGGTTTACAACTACTTCTTGCGTCGCCTGAAACTCACCGCCGCTGATCTGGACGATTTCGCCCATGACTTTTACAGCCTGGCGCAGAAGAGCCAGTTCCGCGTGCTGCTGCATCCGGTGCTGAACAAAACCGCCGCGACCGGCCAGAAAGTGAAGGAGGCGTCCTGATATGGCTTTCTCGACCCAGGACAACGACGAAGTCATGAGCGAAATCAACGTCACGCCACTGGTGGACGTAATGTTGGTGCTGCTGGTGGTGTTTATCGTGACCGCGCCGCTGCTGACCAATTCCATCCCGATCAACCTCCCGAAAACCGAAGCCGTCGCGCCGCTGGAGCAAAAAGATCCGCTGGTGGTCAGCATCGACGATAAGGGCAAGCTGTTCATCAACAAGGACGAGGTCCAGCCCGATCTGCTGGAAATCAACCTCAAGGCCGCCAAAGACAAAAACGCCGATGTGCGCGTGCAGCTGCAAGCGGATAACGGCGTGAACTACGGTGAAGTGGCCAGGGCCATGGCTTCCATCGAACGAGCGGGGATAACCAAATTGTCGGTAATAACCGCCAAGTAAAACTTGGCTGGTCTTATGTGGGGCAGACCTGAAACAGGATCGACCATACGACGTTCTAGTTCATCTGGCTAAACAAAGGGTTATAGCCGGCTGAACAGCTAATGGGATACCAATTGGTGCAGATTTGCACCACCCCTTTCATTGGTTCATGCAGACACTTCGGGTGAGACGTGGTCGCGCAACATCAACGAGTCGAGTCCTGCTGCTGCGTTTTTTGCGACGGCAATAAGCCTTTCTTCGTCCCATCCCTCACGTGCCGCCGCCGATAGGCCGAGCATGGTTAAGGCGACATAATCCAGCACCCGTGCAGGCGCTGGGATTTCGTTTGCCTTGAGAAACACCAGCACTCGGTCCCGGTTCTCCCCCGCAATTTGTGTAGCCGCGATGCCCCATTCGTTTTTCCCGGCCTTCGCATGTTCGAGGATAAAGCAGCCACGCCTCCTGGGATGGGCGGCATAGGCACGTGCCGCAGCAATAAGCATCTCGCCAAGGGCTGTCCCAGGGGGGTTGCCTGGGATCAAGAAGCGGTCCAGTGGCACGACGGTGGCTGAGTAGCGTCTCAATGCATCCAGAAAAAACGCGCCTTTGCTACCGAACGCAGTATAGAAGCTAGGCGCAGTGATCCCGATCGCTTCGGTCAGAGTAGCCACACTGACATTTTCATATCCGTGCTCGTGAAACAGATCCTGTCCGACCTGGATAGCCACGTCGAGTTCGAACTCGCGCGGCCGCCCACGCGATCGCCTATTTACGTTAATGGCCATTATATAAACCTTTACTTCCAGGAATTCCGAATACTATAGTGGTTACTAACGTAAATAACCACATCCCTGACAGCCATGATTACCGGCAGGGATTCCATCTGACCAGAAGGACAACCATGCAACCTTCCCAGTCACCAAGCCTTGCCCAAAAGGCACCTGATGCGAGCTCGGCTCTACCGATCGCGGCACTGTCCGGTCTCGCAGCCAGTGGCTTCCTGTGCATCGTTACCGAGACGCTCCCCGCAGGTTTGCTGCCCCAAATCGCCTCCGGCCTTCAGGTCTCAGAAGCGATCGCGGGCCAGCTTGTTGCCGTTTATGCGCTGGGATCTCTGTTGGCAGCGATTCCACTCACGAGTCTGACGCAGGGCTTTCGCCGAAGACCGGTGTTGCTCGCGTCCATTATCTGCTTTGTGATCGGCAACACGTTGACAGCGATGTCGGAATCAATAGCCGTCGTGTTGATCGCGCGCTTCATCGCGGGGTGTGCAGCAGGGCTCGCTTGGGGAATGCTCGCTGGTTACGCGCGCAGCATCGTGCGTCCGGACCAGACTGGGCCGGCAATGGCAGTCGCCATGGTAGGCGTGCCCCTGGCGCTATCGCTGGGTGTTCCCTTGGGGACGTTCCTGGGGAGCTTCGTAGGGTGGCGCGGATCATTTTTAATCCTTACGGCGCTCGGTGTGCTGTTGATCGCGTGGATCATCGCGAAGGTACCCGATGCCCCGGGCCGGACAGGCGACAATCGCCCCTCGCTTATTCGCGTTGTCTGTACGAAGGGCATCATACCGATCCTGCTTGTCATTCTGACGTGGATGACAGCCCACAACATCCTCTACACCTACATCGCGCCGTTCACAAAAGCTGCGCAAACGCGTGTAGATCTCGTCCTGCTGGCATTCGGAATCAGTTCGCTCTTTGGTATCTGGATCGTCGGACGGCGAGTAGATCGGATGCTGCGCCGCT
The DNA here is from genome assembly GCF_040202885.1 of Xanthomonas sp. WHRI 1810A. Classification (NCBI taxonomy): domain Bacteria; kingdom Pseudomonadati; phylum Pseudomonadota; class Gammaproteobacteria; order Lysobacterales; family Lysobacteraceae; genus Xanthomonas; species Xanthomonas sp. WHRI 1810A. The sequence goes on along the minus strand of NZ_JBEGED010000002.1, from coordinate 466,451 downwards.
TGATACTTCTCGCTATCGGCTCGTTCGCTTTAACTGCCGGCATCCTGGCTATCGCTGGGGAACACAGCATTGTTGTCTACGCCGGAGCGGTGATCTGGGGCCTGGGCTTTGGTGGGGCTGGCGCCATGATGCAGACCGCGTCGGCTGATGCCGCCGGAGATGGGATCGACTTGGCGCAGGCAATGGTGACCACCGCGTGGAACTTAGCGATCGCAGCTGGTGGAGCGCTGGGGGGAGTGTTGCTCACGACTGGAGGGGCGCAGATGCTCCCGCCCGCGGTTGCCGCGCTCGCATTGCTGGCCTTCGTCATTGCACTGTCCGCCCGTCGTTTCGCCTTTCCTCCTGGCCCTCGCCCTCAGGCAAGTCATTGACCTGCTTTTGATTTACTGTCCATAAAGAAGGTAAAAAAGAATGAAGTCATACGCAATGGCGCTTGCTCTTGTTGCACTGGTAACAATCGGAGCGCCGATTCAAGCAGCGTCGCGCCAAGCCACCCCGATCGCGCAGGAGGAATTTCCGCTTCCTGACGGATTCACCGGGAGATACGAGAGTGTTGACGGAGTGAACTTGCATTTCGTGCATGGTGGTAAAGGCCCGCTCGTGCTTCTAGTCCATGGCTTTGGGCAAACATGGCATGAGTGGAGTCTCCTCATGCCGCAACTCGCGAAACGCTACACGGTAATAGCAGTCGATCTACCCGGCCTTGGACTGTCGGATGCTCCGCAAACGTCTTACACCGGAGTGGATATCTCTGAGTATCTCCACAAACTTGCTAAGCGCCTCAGTCCTGACAAGCCTTTCTACCTTGTTGCACACGATATAGGCATCTGGAATAGCTATCCGATGGTCGCGCGTCATCCAGCGGATATCGTTAAGGCAGCCTTCATCGAAGCGACAATTCCAGACGACACACTTTATTCACTACCAGCCTTTGCCGCGAACGGAGAAGCCCCAGGCTGGCACCATAGTTTCTTCGCGGCCTCCGATCAGTTGGCTGACGCAATGGTTAAAGGGAACGAGCGGTTATTCCTGACGCATTTCATCCGTCACCATGCGAGCAACCAAGAAGCGCTCAGCGATGGACTGATAGACAGCTACGTCCGCTCCTACTCGAAGCCCCAAACCTTCCACCACGCATTTGAATACTATCGCGCGCTCCCCCAGTCGATTGCGCAGAACGCAAAATTAGCGATGACCAAGGTGACTATTCCGGTGCTTGCGGTAGGCGGGGGTGGCAATGGCGGATTCGGAGCCCAGCAGCCGGAAAATATTCGGCGCTACGCGACTAACGTCGAAGCACACGTCTTACCAGGATGTGGCCACTGGGTTCCAGAGGAGTGCGCGCCGGCGCTAAACCCTCTAATCAGCTCCTTCCTGGATCGGCCATGAAGCAGGAGGGCACCATGTCCAGCACAGTACGTGGGATAGATCATATCGGCATTACGGTTCCGGACATCGAGGCGGCGACCAGGTTTTTGCGAGAGGCATTCGACGCAGCTATAGTTTACGACACTGTCATCGATGGCCACCCACACCGATCACCCGAGGACCTTGCCGCGACGGTCGCGTTGAAAGAAGACCAGTCGATCGTGGCAACGCGCATGATGCGTCTCGGCGATTCCGCCAACATCGAACTGTTCGAAATCGATCATCCAGGGGCGGGTGTTGAAGGGATCGGCGCGCAGGGGCTTCAACACTTTGCCGTTTATTGTGATGACCTCGCCTCGGTGCTCCGTCGGGTGCTGGCGGCGGGTGGTACGCAACTGCGCGGGCCGAACGCCCTGTTCGGAGTAGAAGAGGGGCCGGGCAATTCGATGCATTATATCCGCGCCCCCTGGGGATCATTGATTGAGCTGATTTCAGTCCCGGCTGATACAGGGCCAGGACGGGAAGTGAATCGTTGGAGACCCACCTGAGCTACATCTGACTGCGCGATAGCGCTGAGGGTGTGGGCATCAACAACCGATGCAAGGGCGCAAGCGGACTTCAGGCGCAAGCAATGAGCCTCACGCCTAAGGTTTGATAGTCTGCCCGATTCTAATAACCGCTAAGGAAGATTCTCATGCAATTTGCCCTTGTTGCGTATGACTTTGGGGATGAAAAGGCACTGGAGCGTAGACTGGCTTACAGAACTGACCACTTAGAGGGGTTGAGAACCTTGGCCGCTCGCGGTCAATTCATTAGTGGGGGAGCCCTCGTGGACGAAAGCGGCCGTATGGTGGGCTCCCATGCGCATTTTTCATTTGATAGTCGCGAGGAAATGGATGCGTGGTTACGAGATGAACCGTATGTCGTAGGACAGGTTTGGGAAGTGATCAACATTCAAGAAGTGCGACTGTTCGATCCGACCTCTTAACTGGCCATGTAGCCACTAACTTCATCACAGACAAGCTTGCCAAAAACGTTTGGTTGAATTGCCACTCGTACGCAGACCCCATTGGACGTCAAGTAACAGCGGGCTGCCTCAACTTACGACTTAAACCAGGTGTTCTGCCCGTAATGCGCTTGAATGCGCGACTGAAAGCGGCCTGAGATGTATAGCCCAAGCGCTGTGCTACCTCTTCAATCGATAACCTTTCCAGGGTCAGCCACTGGCTTGCAAGGCGCATTCGCAGTTCGGTGACATAGCGCAGCGGCGTCATGCCAATCGTCACCTGGAACCGGTCCGCGAAGGCCGAACGTGAGGTATTGCAGTGCTCTGCCAACTGCGCAACGGTCCAGTCGCGACCCGGCTGTTGATGGAGCGCAAGCAGTGCACCGGCCAGGCGTGGATCGCGCAAGGCGGCGACCAGGCCGGAAGCATTCCCGCAGGCGCACTCCACCCAGCCGCGAACGACCATGGCAGCCACCACGTCCGCCAAGCGCGCAAGGATTCCGGCGAAGCCTACGCGTGCGGCGCTTACCTCGCGTTCCATCGTGGTGAGAATCGGTACCAGCCCGGGGTAACGCTGGCCGCCGGTATCAATGAGCATTAGGCCCGGCATCAGCCGGCCCAGGCCATGAATACTGCCCAGTTCAAACTCCATACAACCACTAAACAAAAGAGTGCTCGGCGTGGTGCTGGCACCGGTTCCGGTATCCACCGCGCTGATGGTGTCGCCTAGCGGCGCGCCGTCAAGATGGTCGATGTCTTGCACAGGCTCGTCGGGATGTGAAGACAGTTTATGAGAAGCGCCATGGGAGATGAACACGGCGTTGCCGGCAGACAGCGCGTAGGTGGTGCCGTCCTCCATACATAGCACTGCATTGCCGACGGCCATGAAGTGGAACCAGGCATGCCCAGGTTTTTCCATAAAGCCCAAACCGAAGGTAGGGCCCGCTTGGATTCGCCGGTATTGGACACCACGCAGGCGCATGCCGCGTAACAGTTCGTTGATGAGGTCTGAGGAGCGAGCAAATTGATCAGCTGACATAATCCAGGTGTTTTAGTCAAAAACTAGAGATGTTCGATCATAGATCATCCAGATTCCACAGCCTAGACTTCGGCTCCTCATGAAGATTGGGAGATCCGTACGATGAGCGACTGCGTATGTAATACCGTGCCCGACCGCCATACCGGCGTTGGCTTGGATGTTGAGCCAGCGTCCCCCGCGTGGATGGCGGTCTTCTCGTTGGCAATGGGGGTGTTCGGGCTACTGACCGCTGAGTACCTTCCGGCCAGTTTGTTGACGCTGATGGCCACTGACCTGGAAGTGTCCGAAGCGCTGGCTGGCCAGGCGGTAACAGTGACAGCAGTAGTAGCGCTGTTCGCCGGTTTGCTGGTGCCAGGCCTAACACGTGGCATCGACCGGCGTTGGGTGTTGCTGGGATTTTCCACGTTGATGGTCGCCTCCAATCTGTTGGTCGCCGTTTCATCCAGCTTCGCGGTGCTGTTGTTGATGCGCATCTTGCTAGGTATTGCCCTAGGCGGGTTCTGGAGCATGGCGGCCGCGGTTGCGATGCGCTTGGTGCCAAGTGCATTGTTGCCCCGGGCACTGTCGATCATTTTCAGCGGAATCGCCATTGGCACGGTAGTGGCAGTGCCGCTGGGCAGCTATCTGGGCGGGCTGTATGGCTGGCGCAGCGCGTTCTTTGCAGCGGCGGCGGTGGGCATGGTCACCTTGGTGTTTCAGTCGTTTACTTTACCGCGCCTTACGCCGCGCCACCCGGCAAGACTGCGCACTGTTTTGGAGGTATTGCAGCGCCCAGGCATAGCCGTGGGGATGCTCGGTTGCGTGCTAGTGCACAGCGGGCACTTCGCGATGTTCACCTATGTTCGGCCATTCCTTGAGGGGGCTACCGGCGTTGGCTCGCAAGGACTGTCACTGATGTTGCTTGGGTTCGGTGTGGCCAACTTCGTGGGCACGCTGTTGGCGGGGAGGCTGCTGGAGCGCCACCCGCTGGTCACTCTGGTGCTGATGCCCGCACTGGTCGGCGTTGCAGCACTGGCGTTGGTGCTGTTGCCGACCTCGTTGCCGGGGCAGGCGCTGCTGCTGGCAATCTGGGGCCTGGCGTTTGGTGGGGTGCCGGTAGCGTGGTCGAACTGGGTCGCCAGCGCAGTACCTGATCAGGCGGAAAGCGCCGGAGGCATGGTGGTGGCATCTGTGCAGTCTGCCATCGCCATGGGCGCCGCCGCTGGCGGCGCAATGTTCAGCCTCGGTGGCAGCGCAGGCGTATTCGTCGCGGCAGCGGTGCTGATGCTGCTCGCCGCGTTGCTGATTGCGCTACGTGTCCGTGTCCCTTCTGTCCAGGGCGTTCGCCAGCCCAAACCCGCGGTGCACCCTTGATTCGTTTTGCCACACCGCCGCCATCCGTCCGTTACCGGGAAATTCCTGATGAGCAAGGGCCGATCTGTCACTGATCGGCCAGCTCACAGAGTTCACTGTTGTTGCAGCAACATCCGATTAGCAGATCACATCAAAACAAACACTTACGATCCTTTTAGCGCCGACGCCAGGCTCGTTTTAGCGATTGTTGCCGAGTGGCATAAAGCCTGCAATCACTGATGAACCAAGCTGACGCTGCGATCTTCTGCCGGGCGTTACAGCGATTTTTCAGGAGTCATTGTGTCCGCAGCCATTTCACCTCAACCCCGAACCATCCCTCAGGCGGAAAGGGCCGCACCAATCGATCAGTTTTCCACGCCGTCGATGAATGTCAGCGAGCCGGTGCAGTCTAAGAACCTCACCAGGGGGGAGGCGGTGATCGTTGCGCGTCAGGTCATCGATGAGGAGGGCGCAGATGTCGAAGTCGGCGCGTCTCCCGACGCGTTTCCGGTGGTCAGCGAAGAGGCCGAAGCCAATGCCACGCTGTTGAAAATTCGTCAGGGCATCGGTCCCGATGCCTATCTGTGTTGGGCTCGAAGGTGGGTAGAGCAGGGCGCAAGCATCGGCGGCGGCAGCAGGGGCATCGGCCCCGAGCACATCGCCCGGCTAGACGGTGACCTGCTGCCAGGCGCCAACGCCACTCTGTCGCAAGGCAACGGATGACATGAATTTCGATGTTGATTTCGCCTTGTCCACGCTGCCAGCGTTCCTCGTTGCAGTTGGCGTCACGCTCCAGGTTGGTCTGATCGCGATCGCCACCTCGCTGTGCGTGGCGCTGATCAACGCGGCGATTGCGACGTTTCGCGTTCCGTTCCTGCAACCGCTGGTGCGTGTCTACGTTGAGCTGGCACGCAACACGCCGCTGTTGATTCAGCTGTTTTTCATCTACTTCGCGCTGCCTGTGCTGGGCATCAGGATCTCCGGGTTCGCATCGGCGATTATCGCCATGACCTTTCTGGGCGGCGCGTACCTGACCGAGATCCTGCGTGCCGGGATCGAGGCTGTGCCCAAGTCGCAGATCGAGTCGGGGCTGTCGATTGGCTTGTCGCGCTGGCAGCTGCTGCGTCACTTGATCCTGCCTCAGGCCGGGATTCTCAGCCTGCCGGCGCTGTTTGCCAACTTCGTGTTCCTGCTCAAGGAAACCACGATTGTATCGGCTGTGGCGGTGCCGGAAATTCTCTACACCACCAAGAGTTACATCGCTCTGTACTACAAGACCTACGAGATGCTCACGGTCATGACGGCGCTGTGCGTCCTGCTGTTCGTGCCGCTGTCGTTGCTGCTGCGGGTTGTGGAAAGGAGGCTCCAGCATGGCCAGTTCGGGTCTTGAGTTGTTATGGGTGTCAGCGCCGCAACTGGCGCAGGGCATCGGTCGCACGTTAGGCATTTCCTTGCTGGCGATTGCGTTCAGCAGTGTCGGCGGTCTGATCTATGGCGTGTTGCGTAATCTGGGGATCCGCTGGATCGACTGGGTGCTGCTGGTGTATCTGGAGTTGTTCAGGGCGATCCCGGTGCTGGTCTGGCTGTACCTGTTCTTTTTCGGTTTGCCGATTTTCTTCGGCTGGAGCATTCCGGGTTTCTGGTGCGCGGTGCTGGTGCTGTCGCTGTGGGGCGCCAGCGAAACCGGCGAAGTCGTGCGCGGCGCTTTGCGTTCGATACCCCGTGGCCAGCGCGAGGCGGGTCTTTCAATCGGTCTGGGGCTGGTGCAGCTCTACAGTCGCGTATTGCTGCCCCAGGCGTTGCGGCGGATGACACCGCCCATGATCAACGTCTTCACCCGGCTGATCAAAACCAGCTCGCTGGCGGTGCTGATCGGCGTGGTAGACGTGATCAAGATCGGCCAGCAAATCATCGAACGGACCTACGAGTCGGTATTGATCTACGGCTTCCTGTTTGTGTTTTTCTTTCTTGCCTGCTACCCGCTGTCGGCGGCGTCGCGGGTGCTTGAGCGGCGTTGGAATCATTCATGAGCGCATTGATAGAACTGTCCGGTTTCAGCAAGAGCTTCGGCTCGGTGCCGGTCTTGCAGGACATCGACCTGAGCGTCCGCGAGGGCGAAGTGGTGGTCATTCTTGGCCCCAGCGGCTGCGGCAAAAGTACCTTGCTGCGCTGCCTCAACGGGCTGGAGCTGGGGCAGGCCGGGCATTACCGTTTTGCCGGTCGCGAGCTGCCGGCCGATACCGACTGGCGTCTGGTTCGCCAGCAGATCGGCATGGTGTTCCAGAGTTATCACCTGTTCCCGCACATGACCGTGCTGGACAACATTCTGCTGGGGCCAGTGAGCGTGCAGAAGCGCTCCCGCGCCGACGCGCTGTTGCAGGCCGAAGCGCTGCTGACGCGGGTCGGCCTGCTGGACAAACGCGACGCGTATCCCCGCGAACTCTCCGGCGGCCAGCAGCAACGCATCGCCATTGTTCGTTCGTTATGCATGAACCCCAAAGTCATGCTGTTCGACGAAGTCACTGCCGCCCTTGACCCGGAAATGGTCAAGGAGGTGCTGGAAGTCATTCTAGACCTGGCGCGCACTGGCATGACCCTCTTGATCGTTACTCACGAAATGGCCTTTGCCCGTGCGGTGGCGGATCGAATCCTCTTCATGGATGGCGGCCGAATCGCCGAACAGAGCGACCCTGAAACATTCTTCAGCTCCCCGCAGACCGCACGCGCGCAGCAGTTCCTGGAGAAGTTCTCTTACATAGCAAACATGCCAAAAAGGAAAGCATCGTGACGTTTAAAACTGCCCTCGTTCTACCTCTGCTTGCCCTCGGATTGCTGGCCGGCACTGCCGCCGCCCATGCCGAAGGCTATCTGGACAAAATCAAGGCCCGCGACAAGCTGATCGTCGGTGTCTTCAGCGACAAGCCTCCGTTTGGCTTCGTCAATGAAAAAGGCGACTACGTCGGCTTCGACACTGACCTGGGTCGTCGTTTCGCCAAGGACCTGCTGGGCGACGAGAAGAAAATCGAGTTCGTCGTTGTCGAACCGGCAAGCCGCATCCCGTTCCTGCAAAGCGACAAGGTCGACCTGATCCTGGCCAACATGACCGTGACCCCGGAGCGTGCTCAGATGGTCGACTTCACTCACCCGAACCTGCGCGTCGCCGTGCAGGCGCTGGTGCCTGAAAAGAGCGACGTGAAAAGCCTCGACGACTTGGCGAAAAAGACCACCATCGTCACCACCGGCACTACCGCTGATATCTGGCTGACCAAGAATCACCCGGACTGGAAGCTGCTCAAGTTCGAGAAGAACTCCGAGTCGCTCCAAGCCCTGGCCAACGGTCGTGGCGATGCCTACGCCCAAGACAACCTGGTGCTGTTCAGCTGGGCCAAACAGAATCCGGGCTACCGCGTGCTGGCGCAGAAACTGGGCGACGAAGCGCCGATTGCCCCGGCGGTGAAGAAAGGCAACACTGAACTGCGTGACTGGGTGAACACCGAACTGGCAACCCTGGGCCAGGAGAAATACCTGCTCAAGCTCTACGACCAGTACGTGCGCCGCCAACTGGCTGAAGGCACCGACCCTGCGGCAGTGATTGTCGAAGGTGGCGCCTGGAAGCCGTAATCGGTTTTAGGGTTTGAGCCCGTCACAGAACGCGTGACAGAACGGCCTGTCGGTAATGGCGCTTTCAATGGCGCCATTGTCGGCAGGCCGTTTTCGTTACGGCTTGTGCGAAGCGCGCCAAGCATCGCGACAACATTTCCCTTCAGGCGTCTTCGGTTCAGATAGCCGTATCCCGCTTCCTGCGTTTGAAACGATGACTGCATCGCTGGCACCAGAAGGGAGTCAAGCCGCTTGCTTGGGCATATCGAACGCAGCGGGAGCACTGGGAGACAGGGCGGCGTACTACGTCGGAAGCTGGCTGGTGTTACATCGAAGTCCTGTTGAGAATGGTTATAAACCGTGGCCGGGCCGATTGGCGCGGCACTGGTGGCGACCGGCGTCGGTATCGCTGTCGCGGTGCCGGCGGTGCTGGTTTACAACTACTTTCTGAGTCGCTTAAAACTGACCGTTGCAGACCTCGATGACTTCGCCCATGACTTCTACAGCCAAGCGCAGAAAAGTGCGTTTTGCGTGCTGCTTCGCCCGGTACTGGGCAAGTCCGGCGCTTCCGTTGCTGGGCGTAAAGTGAAGTAGGCGTCTTGAGATGGCCTTTTCCACACAAGACAGCGATGAAGTGCTGAGCGAGATTAACGTTCACCCCGCTGGGGGACGTGATGCTGGTGCTGCTGGTGCTGTTCATCGTGACGGCGCCGCTGCTGACCAATTCGATCCCGATCAACCTGCCCAAGACCGAATCGGTCGCGCCGGTGGAGCGGAAGAACCCGCTGGTGGTAAGCATCGACGACAAGGGTGTGCTGTTCATCAACAAGGATCAGATACAAGCGGATCTGCTGGAGACCAGCTTGCGCGCGGCGAAGGAAAAAAACGCCGATGTGCGCGTGCAGCTGCAGGCAGAAAACGGCGTGAATTACGGGGAGGTGGCGATGGCGATAACCTTGATCGAGAAGGCCGGGATCACCAGGTTGTCGGTGATTACTGCCAAATGATTGCCTTGTGTCCTGCAGTTGTTCTAACGATTTGAATCGGGCCTAACTGAAGGGCCGATCGCTTCACAGGTACGAAGTTGGTCAGATGGCTCCGGCGTTAACTGATCCATTGCGCCGGAATCCGCCTTGAACGGGCCCAGCGGCAGGAAAAACCAGACTAAGACGCCCAAAGAAAGCGACCCAATCTGGAACGCCGTCACGCTCAAGAGCAGGTCGAGCAGGCCATTGTTTTCAGCCGCTATAGTCGGTGGCTGCTGAGTACCTACGTAAATGGCACCCACCAAAACGGCGCCCATCGCCTGGCCGACCAGTCGTGCGGAACTCAGCAAGGCAGCGCCCCGGGCGATATGCTCCGGCAAAACGTTGGTAAGGATTTCTCTATTATTCGGAGACTGGAATAGCCCAAACCCGCCACCACAGATTGCCGTGCGCCACAAGATGTCCAGCGGCGAAGGGCTCGACGGCAGGATGGCAAGCAAGGCAACACCTGTTGCGAATACTGTGATGCCGAGAAGAGCCATGAGGCGCGGGCTGTTCTGGTCAGCATATTTTCCCGCCCAAGGGCCAACGATGGCGGTCACCAACGGCCAGGGCATGAACAACGCTGCCGCCGCAAGCGGGCTGTAGCCCATGTGTTGTTGAAAAACCAGAGGCAGCGCGATGAATACGCTGCTTTGGCCGGTAAAGGCGATGATTGAAGCCAGCAAGGCGTAGTCGAATCGTGCATTGCCAAACACGCTGAGCGGCATGATCGGCCAGCGTGCCTGATATTGGTGAAGCACGAAAAGGAGCGTGGAAAGAGCCGCCACGGCGCCGATCCACGAAAACGAGGGATACAGCGACCAGCCGAGAAAACTCGCTGCGGTTTCGGTCAGCAACAGGGTCCCGATCCAGTCGAAACAACAACCTTCCAGACGCTTGTCAGGCAGGCAGATTCTCCCGATCAACAGCGCAATCAACGCGAGCACAGGGCTGAGCGCGAATAGCCAGCGCCACGACAGCGAGAACAGGATCAATCCGCTCAAGGCGGGGCCAGCGGTAGTCGCGACAGCAATGAACAGTGCATTGATTCCCAATGCTGCGCCCAGCCTGTTACGAGGAAAAATTTCGCGAACCAGCACCAACGTGCTGCACATGATGGCGGCACCTGCGCAGCCCTGCAGGGCTCTCAGCGAGATAAGCAAGACAAGATCGCTGCTTAGCGCGGTCAGTGCCGAGGTTGTGGCAATGGTGAAAAGGCCAACGTTCAGCATCTGGCGATGACCAATCACATCGCCCAGCGCCGCGCACGGCAGGATCGCGATGGCGCACGCGATCAGGTTGGCTTTGCTCAACCAGAGTGCATCACGGATGTTCAGTCCCAGATCTTTGGCGATCGAGGGTAATGCAAGGTTGATGGCGCTGATGTCCAGCACCGCAATGACGGTGGCCAATATCAACGCTGAGAATGCCCATCGTCGTTGGGGTGGCGACAGGCTCACTTACCCAGCCAGATCTCTGCCCCACGTTCGAGCAGCCCTTCGGCGGTCTGCAAAAAATGCGTGCCGATGAGTTCCACTGTCAGATCGGCATTGCGGCTGGTCACCGCGTCCAGCAGGTGCTGATGCTCATCATCCAGGTCACGCTCGCCGTGGTGAATCATCGAGGCGGCGATCAGCCGATAGCGTTCACTCTGAATATGCAGCTGGTCGCGCAACTTGAGCAGCCAAGGGCTGTCGCACGCCGAGACGATGGTGTCATGGAAGTGATTGTGCGCCCCGTACCATGCAGCGGATGGCAGCGCCTGACGGTGGCCGTCCCGTGCCGGGGTGTGCATCAGTCGATGGTAGGCGCCGACAACGGCCGACTCCCATTCGATATTCCCCAGGCTCAGGGAGCGGCGAATACACAGCCCTTCGATGTCGATCCGCACTCGCGTGAGGTCCATCAGCTCGGCGGCGGACATCGGCGCAACGCTGAATCCTCGCTGCGGGGTGGCAACCACCAGATTTTCGGCGCTCAAGCGCGTCAGTGCCTCGCGCAATACACCAGTGCTGACGTCCATTTCCTGGCTTATCTGGCTGATTTTGAGCTTTTCGCCGGGTTTCAACTGACCTGTCACTAGCCTGACGCGCATGTGTTGGTACACGGTTTCAATGACCCCAAGCGGGGATTTCGTAATGGTCATTCTTCGCTATCCGTGTCTGGGTCGCTGTTATTGGCCGTATGAGGAGACGGCATCTCGACGTGCATTCTGCCTCAGTCGTCCGACGCAGGCTCCTGCCAAAATGACATATGCTAAGAAGAAATAAACATTTTCTAAAAAAATTAATTTTATTTAGAGTCACCTCCTGCCACTTGTGGCACTCGACCTAATTAGCCTATTCGACAACGGAACGCTCAGGTCAGCTACCCATCAGGAAGTTGGAGTGATCCGTTGAGCAAGTATTTCCCCGCAATAATTTTTTCCGGTGCCGCGGTGATGGGCATCGATCTCCAGGCGCACGCCGCAGGATTTCTGGACGATAGCACCGCCAATCTGGAGCTGCGTAATTTCTATATCAACCGTGATAACCGAAGCGGTACCGCCAACCCCTCCAGACAGGCGGAGTGGGGGCAGGGCTTCATTCTCGATTACCGCTCGGGCTACACCGATGGTCCTGTAGGGTTCGGTGTCGATGCGCTGGGCATGCTCGGTGTGCATCTTGATTCCGGCAAAGGCACTCATTACAACCCTACGAGCAGCAGCCGCGGCGGACAGGTGTTTCCAACTGACAGCGATGGCCGCGCGGTCAATGAATTTTCCAGCCTGGGCCCAACGTTCAAGGCGCGAATCAGCAAGACCGAGCTGAAGATCGGCACCCTGCGCCCGACGTTGCCTGTCGTGACCTACAACGACGGTCGCATGCTGCCGCAGACGTATGAGGGTGGCCAGTTCACCACCCGTGATATCGACAAGCTCACCCTGACGGCGGGCAAACTGACCCAGGCCAAAGGGCGTAATTCTACTGACAATCAAGGCTTGTCGATCCTGGGCGCGAACAATGCAACCACCGGCCAGTTCGTCAACAGCTTCCTGTTTGCAGGTGGAGATTACGCAATCTCCAAAGACCTCACCGCGCAGTACTACTACGGCAAGCTGGAAGACTTCTACACCCAGCATTTCCTTGGTCTGACGCACCGCGCTCAGTTGCCCGTCGGATCTCTGAAAACGGACCTGCGCGCCTTCATCAGCGACTCCACCGGCAAGAATGCCAGCCAGGCCGGCCGCTCCGAAGGTTACGTCGGCAATGGCTATGGCAACGATGGCGAGATCAATAACCGCGCCTGGAGCGCGGTGTTCACCTACTCACTCGCAGGCCACTCGTTGGGGCTGGGCTACCAGCGTCTGACCGGCAGCAGTGACGCGCCGTTCCTCACCATGGGCGATGGCGTCCGCGCTTACCTTACCACCGACCGCAGTCTTAATACGTTCCAGCATGCTGGCGAGCGCACCTTGATCGGCACCTACAGCTACGATTTTGCTGCTGCCGGTATACCGGGACTCAAGCTGTCGGCGGACTATCTCAAAGGCCAGCACATCGCGACCGCTACCGGGGACAGCCACGAGTGGTATCGCGGTACCACCCTGGAATACGCCGTGCAGACCGGGACGCTGAAAGGGCTGAATTTCGCGTGGCGCAACGGTTCCTTCCGCACCGCCCTAAGCAACTCGCGAGACGTGGACGAAAGCAAAGTCATTGTCAGCTACACCTTGGCGTTGCTGTAACGCCCAACCTTTTTCATCGCCACTTTCACTGAGAGCAACAGATGCCGATTTCCAACCCCGTCGCATTGCGGCACTCGCCGTCACGACAGGCTAGATACCTGACGCTCGAGGGCGTGCTTTATGGCGCGTTGGTGGTGGGCTTTCTGGCGCTGACACTGCTGCCATTGCTGGCGGTCATTCAAGGCAGCTTCGAAAGCCAGATCGAGGGCGCGCAGTCCTTCACGCTGGACGGGTGGAGGGCGCTTCTGCATGAGCCAAGGATTTTGGGTGCACTGGGCAATACGCTCAGCCTGACCTTTGCCAGTCAGCTGATTGCCTTGCCGGTCAGCATTGGCCTTGCCTGGTTGCTCGGGCGCACAGACTTACCGGGTCGCGGCTGGCTCGAGTTTGCGTTCTGGGTGTCGTTTTTTCTGCCGGCGCTGGCGGTCGTTCAGGGCTGGACCCTGGTGCTCGATCCCAACAACGGCCTGTTCAACCGCTGGTTGATGCAGGCGTTCGGGCTGCGTGAAGCGCCACTGAATATCTACAGCTGGGGCGGCATCGTCTTCGCGCATCTGGCGACGACCACCGTTTCCGCCAAAGTGATGATGCTGACGCCTGCTTTCAAGAGCATGGATTCACGCTATGAAGAGGCTGCGTTGATTGCGGGCGACAACCGCTTCAAGGCGCTGTGCAAGGTCACGTTGCCGCTGCTTAAACCCGCGCTGATCGTGACCGCGATCATGGGCGTGATTCGCGCCCTGGAGTCGTTCGAAATCGAGTTGGTGCTCGGAGCCCCTAAACGCATCGATGTCTACAGCACGCTGATTTACGACATGACCCGATACGACCCGATCAATTTTGCCAGTGCATTCGCGCTGGGCATTTTGATCGTGGCGATCATGGGGTTGCTGGCCATCGCTTCACGCAAAAGCACCCGGCAGGGCCATCACGTCACAGTCTCCGGCCAGGCGAAAACGGCGGTCATGGACCTTGGCAAATGGCGCTGGCCGTTGGGGCTGCTGGTGAGTCTCTTCGCGCTGTTGCTGACGGTCGTACCCTTGGGCTTTTTGATCACCAGCAGCCTCATGCGTCGCTTCGGTTTCTTCAAACTGGATCAGGTCTGGACGCTGGAGCACTGGCGCAGTGTGGTCGGCGATCCGATATTCATGGGTTCGGTGGTGAACACGCTGACCATTGCTGCGGGCAGCGCCGTGTTCGCCGCAGTGTTGAGCATGGTGGTCGCCTACACCATCGTCCGCTCGCGTCGCGCTGGCCGGGCATTGCTTGAGTTCGCGGCCTGGATTCCCTTCAGCATTCCCGGCGTACTCGCGTCGCTGGCAATGCTCTGGCTGATTCTGCACAGCGGGCTGGACTGGCTTTACGGCTCGACGCTGAGTCTGGTCATCACCGTCGGGCTGGCTTCGGTGACGCTCGGCGTTCAACTGATTCGCAGCCAGTTGCTGCAGATCAACGGTGAGCTTGAAGAAGCCGCCTGGATCAGTGGCGCATCGGCCTGGAAAGCCGTGCTCAGCATCGTCATCCCGCTGTGTGCGCGCTCGATCGTCGTGGTCACTGTCATGGCGTTTGTTTCGGCGGCGAGAGACATCAGCCACCTTGCGCTGCTGGTCAGCAGCGACAACCGCCCGCTTTCGATGCTGCAACTCGAATACATCGCCGAGGGCCGTAACGAAGCCTCCGCCGTGGTCGGCGTGATCATCTCGCTGATCGCTATCGCGGCGGCGCTCGTCGCTCGCCGCCTGGGTTATCGCCCTGAAAACAGACAGGTCTGAATATGCTGGAGATTCGTCACATCGTAAAAACGTTCGAGGGCAAATGCGTCCTCGACGACCTCTCGCTGGAGATTCGTGAGGGTGAGATTTTTACCCTGCTCGGCGCCAGCGGCTGTGGCAAAACAACGTTGCTGCGAATTCTGGCCGGCCTCGAAACGCCGGACCAGGGGCGATTGTATTTTCGCGGCCAGCCGTGGATAGACACCGAGACCAGCACGTTCCTGCCACCGCAAAAACGCGGGGTGGGGCTGGTGTTCCAGAGTTACGCCGTCTGGCCGCATCTGAACGTGTTCGACAACGTGGCCTATCCGCTGCGCAACTTGAAAATCCCGCGTCCGCAAATCCGCGAGAAAGTCTTGAATATCCTCGCCTCCGTCGGGTTGGCCGGCTATGAACAGCGCGCCACGCATCAACTGAGCGGAGGGCAGCAACAGCGCGTGGCCATGGCCAGAGCGCTGGTGAGCGACCCCGCGCTGCTGTTGCTCGATGAGCCGTTTAGCAATCTGGATGTGGGCCTGCGCAAACAGCTGCGCCAGGAACTCAAGGACCTGCAAAAACGCTTGGGCCTTACCGTCGTACTGGTGACTCACGACCAGGAAGACGCCTTCGCTTTGTCTGACCGAATTGCCGTGCTCAGGGCCGGTCGCGTTGAGCAGATCGGCAGCGCCGAAGACATTCACGACCGTCCGGCCACCTCGTTCGTCCAGGGCTTCGTCGGCCGGGGCACGCAACTGCGCGCACGCCTGATGGGCAGCGGTGACCGGGCCTGGATGGCAGACGGCGTCGTGCCGCTCGCCGAAGCCATTGCCCACGCAGTCGACTCGCCGTTGACCGTTTGGGTACGTCCCGATGCGGTCGCGCTCGAAACTGAAAAAACGGCATCGTCCTCGGGCTCAGGATCAGGTGTACGAGGTGTGGTCAGCCACAGCATCTTCGCTGGCGATCGCTACGAAACCTACGTCGATCTCAGCGACGGTCAACAACTCATGGCCTATCAACTACGGCATCAGCTCAGCGTCCCCGGAAGCTGGGTCAACGTGATTTTTTCTTCCCGTCCGCACGCCAGCCTGCTGGCTCCTCAGGTGTCATTTTGATGAAGTCGATCAAACGTTCATGGATCATGGGGAGCGCCATTATGGCGTTATCTCATCTCAGCATCAGTCAGGCCGAAGACTGGAATCAAGTCGTCGCGGCAGCGGAAAAGGAGGGCAAGCTGACGATTCTGGGGCCGGTCATCCAGCCTTATCGCCAGGCCATCGAGCAGTTCCAGGCGGCTTACCCGAAAATCCAGTTGCAATACACCGGTGTGACGTCACCCGAGTTCGAAGCGCGGATTCGCAACGAGCGCCGGGTCAATCGTTACCTGTGGGACGTCACCGTGCTCGGCTTCAGCGGTTCGGCCTTCACGCAGCAACTGCCTGAGGGCTGGTACGACCCGATCAGGCCGCTGATCGTCAAGCCGGAAGTGCTGGCAGACAAGAACTGGCTGGGTGGTTTTGCGGCAGGTTTCCTGGATAAGCAGCAGAAGTACATCTATGCGTTCCAGGCCGGCAAGCAGAACAATGTTAATGTGGATCGGAGTGTCGTTTCCGAGTCTCAGCTCAGCTCACTGGAGGATCTGCTCGACCCGAAATGGAAGGGCAAGATTGCCATCCTCGATCCACGCACCCGTGGCAGCGGTCACCTGATCACCCTGTTGCAGACGACGTTGGGCGCGGACAAGGCGCGCCAGTTCCTGACCGAGCAACAACCGGTCATCGCGTCCACTAATCGTCAGTTGGCAGACTGGGTTGCCCAGGGCGCTTACCCGATCACGTCTGGCCTGAGCCCGTCGGAAATCGCCACGCTCAAGGATCAAGGGCTGGCCAAGTCGGTCGAGGCCCTGAAGACTCCGCCTGAACGCACTGCCTGGACCCCAGGTTGGGGCGCAATTGCGCTGTTGCATAAGCCGCCGCATCCAAATGCGTCCAAGGTGTTCGTCAACTGGTTCCTGTCTCAGCACGCCCAGGCCGATTGGGCCCAACGCGGTTTCGTCAATTCCCGCCGTACGGATGTCGCCGCCGGGTTGCCTGCCAGCGCACTCACGGCCGAAGCCTTCGAGAAGGGCCTGACGTTCAACTCCGAAGCCAATGCGGACAAGGCGCAAGATGCGACGACTTTGGCGCAGAAGGCGCTGCAATGAGTGAGCATCCGGCCATTCTGCGCGAGCTGGCGATTGCCAACCGTATCTTGGCACATGAGCAGGTGTTCGACAGTTACGGCCATGTGAGCGTGCGCCATCCGACTGATCCGACGCGGTTTCTTCTGTCGGCATCGGTCAGCCCTGAACAGGTACGCGCCGGGGATATCCTGGAGTACGGCCTCGACGGGCAACCGACGCAGGCCACGACCAGAGCGCAGTATTCGGAGCGCTACATCCATGCCGCGATCTACGCGCGTCGACCGGACGTGAACGCGGTGGTGCATGCACATACCGAATCGGTGCTGCCGTTTACCGTCAGCGCCACCCGATTGCAGCCGCTGCTGCATGTGGCAGCGATCATCGGGTACGACATTCCGGTGTGGGACATGCACAACGATTTCGGCGATACCGAACTGTTGGTGATCAACCCCGACCATGCGGCCTCGCTGGCCGAGACCCTTGGCAGCGGGCGCGTGGTGCTGATGCGCGGGCATGGATTCACGGCTGCCGCGGCTTCGCTCGAGCTGGTCGTGCGCGTAGCGATTTACCTCAAAGTCAATGCGCAGGCCCAGTCCGCCGCCACGGCGTTGGGCCCGGTGAAGTTTCTCAGCGAAGGCGAGGTCGCCGCCGCCGATGCGCGCATGGGCAGCCCGAAAGCCACGAGCAGGGTCTGGGATAACTGGGCACAGCGCTGCGGTGCGGATCTCGATGCGCAAGGTCTGTCATGACGCAGGCGCTGACCATCGCTTTGGCGAACTTTGATCGCCACCTGCCGTTTTTTCTGGGCTGGCTACCGCCGGCAGACGGCTTCCATCTCAAGGCGCTGGACGTCGGCATGAGTCCACCCGGACGCGATGGGGGCGATCGTCACGGACGCATGCTGCGTGACCGGGAGTTCGACATCGCCGAGGTGTCGCTGGCGTCTTATATTCTGGCCAGGGACCGGGGCGAGGCTTTCACTGCCGTGCCGGTGTTCCCGCGACGCCTGTTCAGTGCCAATCACATTTACGTGAACGTAGCATCAGGCATTCAGACTCCTGCAGACCTTCGCGGCAAGCGCATTGCCATTCGCGGTTGGCAGGTGAGTTTGTCGGTTCTGGCAAAGGGCGATCTGAAAAGCCGCTTCGGCGTCGATTGGCGGGATATCGAATGGGTCACCCAGGATGCCGAACAGATCGCCTTCGCCGACCCGCGCGTACGCGTGAGCCGCATGCCGGACGGCACCAGTGGCGCACAGCAGCTGCTGTCCGGCGAGGTCGACGCCTTCATTGATCCCAAGCCGCCCAGGTCCGTTCTGGAGGGGAAGGGCGGTGTGCGCAACCTGTTCGCCGACCAGCGCCAGGCCTGCATCGATGACTTTCGTCAGCGCCGATGCTTTCCCGCGATGCACGTGCTGGCGATCCGTGACGAAGTCGTCGAGCAGTTCCCTGAGCTGCCGCGTTACCTCATGTACGCCTGGGAAGACGCCCAGGCCAAAACCCGTCAGATCTATGAAGACTACGCCTACACCTCGATGCCATTGGGGCGTCTGGCGTGGGAGCAGAGCCAGCGCGATTTCGGCGATGAGCTGTTTCCCGCCGGCCTCGAAGCCAATCGCGACAACCTTCGATGGTTCATCGATTACCTCGTCGACCAACTGCTGTTGCCTGAACCGATCGAAATCGATCGCCTGTTTCACGCCTCGGTATTGCGCAGCTGATGCGCGCCTTTTCTTATCTGGAGACACCCATGTCGGAATACCTGCAACTGCGCGATGCCGTCCCTCAATTGTTTGCCCTCGGCGAGGAATTTCGCGCGGAAGGTACGCGCGCCGACCGTGAAGGCGTCGCGCCCAAAGCCAACTTACAGGCACTCCACGCGAAGGGCCTGCTGCACGTGACCCATTCGGCGGCGTTGGGCGGCCCGGATGGCAGCCTCAAAGGCACACAGCCTGAGTTGTTTCTGAACATGCTGCGCACGATCTGCCGTGCCGACAGCGCGACTGGTCACTGCTTTCAACTGCACAACCACGCGCTGTGGCAGCTGGAACAGGTAGGCACCGCCGAGCAGATCGAGCTGTTCCTCAAGCCGTCGCTGAAGAAGTTCAGCATCTTCTCGGCCGTGGGCAGCGAACCAGGCCGGATCAACATGTACGAGATGAAAACCCGCGCGACCCGCGTCGATGGCGGCTGGCTGGTCAACGGCGTGAAGAACTTCGTCACCAACGGCACGATTGCCGACCTGATCATCACCTCGGTGGCTCTGGATGGTGTCGAGGGTTATCTCGATAACCTCCAGATGATGCTGATCACCCCGGACATGCCGGGCGTGACGTGGGATGACGCGTGGTATCAGCCCCATGGTATGCGTGCTGCCCGCAGCCCGATCATGCATCTGAACAACGTGTTCGTGCCGGATAACCATTTGCTGGGCGAGCCAGGCGCATTTGCACGTCAACGCTGGCAGGGCCGTTTTCATTTGGGCTTCGCGGCCAACTACCTGGGCACGACCGAGGGGTTGTTCGACTGGTACCTGGCGTATCAGCGCGCCCGTCAAAAGGGCAACGATGCCTACACCCAGTTGCGCGTGGGTGAAGTGAAAATGCAGATGGATGCCGCCGCAGCGATGTTCGACAGTGCCGTCCAGGGCTGGCGAGACGCCGATGTGGTGCAGGCCGAATTACGCTCCATGAGCGCCAAATCCACTGCCGCACGCACCGCCTTCAGCGCGCTGCAAAGCGTACTGCTTTCCGCCGGTGCCACCGCGCAGTTCGAGGAGCACCCGCTGGGTCGCATCGCGCGCAATATCGAAACGTTCGTCGTACACGCGGGGCATGACAAGACCGCACAAATCATCGGGCAGGCGCAATTGGGCGCCACCTTCGACTCCACTTTGCAGCGCTGAGGAGACGTCATGCCTCGTCAACTGCATCTGGGATTATTTATCCAAGAAACCGGGCACCACATCGCGGGCTGGCGGTCACCGCTTGCCGCCGCCGGTGCTGCACGTGACTTTCGTCATCAGGTTGAGCTGGCGAAACTGGCGGAAGCCGCCTGTTTCGACCTTTTGTTCATCCAGGACTCCTGCGCGATGCGCGGTGCCAATGACATTGATGCGCTGCAGCACACGGCGCGTGCGACACATTGGGACCCGGTCACCGCGTTGTCTGCCCTGGCGATGGTCACCGAGCGCATCGGCCTGGTGGGCACGGCAACCACCACCTACAACGAGCCCTATTCACTGGCCAGGCATTTCTCGTCCCTGGATCACATCAGCCAAGGCCGGGCCGGCTGGAATCTGGTGACGTCCAACAACGAAGCCGAAGCGATGAACTTCAGCCGCGATCAGCACGCGGTGCACGGTGATCGTTATGCTCGCGCGCAAGAGTTTCTTGAGGTAGTCAAAGGGCTGTGGGACACCTGGGAGGACGATGCCTTCGTCGAGGACAAAGAGGCCGGGCAGTTCTTCGATCCGGCCGGCCTTCACGTGCTCGATCATCGCGGCGAGCACTTCAGCGTGAAAGGGCCGCTGACCCTGGCGCGCCCGCCCCAAGGGCATCCGGTGCTGGTTCAGGCGGGCTCGTCGGAGACCGGAAAACGACTCGGTGCGACAACGGCCGATGTGATTTTTTCCGCTCAACAAAACCTTGAAGCGGGACAGGCCTTTTACGCGAGCATGAAGGCGTTGGCCGTCGAAGCCGGGCGCGATCCCGATCAACTGCTGATCATGCCGGGCTTGCTGCCTGTGGTTGCGGCAACCGAGGCCGAGGCACAGGCCAAGTTTCAAGCGCTTCAGGACAGCGTGTTGCCTGAGGTTGGGCTGGCGACGTTGGCGACCACGCTTGGAGAAGTCGACCTCAGCGGTTACAACCTGGACGGGCCGCTGCCAGACCTGCCGGAAGCCAACGGTCCGAAAAGCCGTCGTCAGTTGTTGATCGATATGGCCCGCCGGGAAAACCTGACGATCCGCCAGTTGTATCAGCGGGTGGTGGGCGCGCGTGGTCACCTGACGGTTGTCGGCACCCCTGAGCAGATCGCCGACGTCATGCAGCAGTGGCTGGAAGAACGCGGGGCCGATGGCTTCAACATCATGCCGGCGCACTTGCCGGTGGGTTTGCGCGACTTCACCGAGCTGGTGGTGCCCGAGCTGCAACGGCGAGGGCTGTTCCGCACGCACTATCAGGGCAAAACCTTGCGCGAGCACTTGGGGCTCGAACGCCCGGCCAGTCGTTATGCCGTCTGAGTCGGTCACCTCGCGCATTGCCCGTGCGGCACTGACTCTGACATATCAGGAGCTGCCAGCCTCTGTGATCGACAAAGCGCGGCTGCTGATCACTGACCTGCTGCTCGTCGCGGCGGCGGGCAAGGGACAGGCAAGCAGCATCGCGATGGGCAAGGCGGTCGCGTCCTCTTCCGGTCGCAGCCATGTGTGGTTTTCGGATCGGCAACAGATGTGCTCGGCGATGGACGCCACGTTCCTCAATACCTTGCATGCGGGCGCGCTGGATTTCGACAGTCTCAACAGCGCGGTGCACGCGGACCTCGTCACCTTGCCGGCCGCCTGGGCCATGGCCGAGGAGTGTGGTCGCTCACCGCAAGATATGATCACCGCCTTCGTGGCCGCGAGTGAGCTGGTCAGTCGCTTGTCCCGATGTGCATCTGGCGTGTCGAAAGGCTGGTCAGGTACTTCCGTTTACGGCGGCATCGGAGCAGCCCTTGTCAGCGGGCTGCTGATGAGGCTCGACGCGGCACAGTTGACCCACGCCCTGGGCCTCGCCGCCGTGCAGGCCGCCGGTAGTCAACAGGCGAATGTCGAGCAAACGCTGGCCAAACGGCTGCAGCCGGCTTTCGCCGCTCGCAATGGAGTGTTCGCGGCAAAGCTGGCCGAGGCGGGCGCTACGGCACCGGCGCAGGCGCTGGAAGGCAAGTTTGGTCTGCGCGTGCTGTATCAACCGGGGGATGACCGGGGCGTGCTTGAAAACTGGGGCGGGGACTGGCAGATACTCGACACCTCGATCAAACGCTTCCCAGTCTGTGCGTGCAGCCATGCCGCGATACAAGCATTGCTCGATCTGAACGCCGAGGTCCCGTGCGCCGCTGACGATGTGGTGGAGATCGTCGCGACGATTTCGCCGTTCATGCATCGCCTAGTGGGAGGCGACTTCAACGTGGAGGGCGATCTTGAAGTGGTCGCGCAGTTCAACCTTCGCTATCACCTCGCGTCGGCCTTGTTGCGCGGGCCCATCAGCCTGACGGCATTGACCCCTGAAGCGGTGCTGGATGACGCGGTGCTGGCCATCGTGCCTCGAGTTCGTCTGATCGTCGATCCCGCCAACACTCACGAACTGGCCCCGGCGAGCATTGCTGTGACGCTGAGCGATGGTCGAACCCTCCAGCGAACCTGCGACGTGATGCCGGGTTCCGCTCGGGCGCCGATGCCGCCGCAGCAATGGCAGGACAAATTGAATGCGTGTGCCGCGCACGCCAAACCTTCACTTGAACCTTCGACGCTGGTGAATCTGCAGAGCGCGATCGATGCGTTTGCACACCTCCCCAGCCTTCAATCCGTATGGGAAGCCTCGTGATGGAACTGCAACAGCAAGTGATCTGGATCACCGGGGCCTCGGGTGCGCTGGGTCATGCAATCTGCGAACACCTGCACCGCGCGCGCGCTAGGATCATTGTCTCCGGTCGCACCCTCGACACACTCCCGTCAGCGCGTGACGGGCTGGAACGGCTCGCGCTGGACGTGACCGACAGGCTCGCCGTGGACGCCGGGGCCCAGCAGATTCTTGACCGTTATGGCCGGATAGACGGCCTTGTGACCTGCACCACCATTCCCCGTTTCGGCGATTTCCTCTCGCTGCAGGATGACGACTGGAGCGACGTGCTGAATGCCAAGCTGCTGGGCTCCATTCGGCCTGCCCGATCAGTCATCCCGGCGATGATCAGCCAGCGGGGCGGCAGCATCGTGTTCATCACCGGTCGTGGCGGCACTGTCCCGCCGCCAAAACACCTGCCGGGTTCATGCGCGAATGCTTCGTTGAACCTGCTTGCGCAGGGACTGGCGACCGAATACGGTCAGCACGGTATCCGGGTCAACGCACTGGCGCCGGGTCCCATTCAGTCGCCCCGGCTGGAGGCCATGAAAAGTGGCGTCGCCAATGCTAGGTCGGCATTGGGCGGTCCCGGTCGCCCGGACGATGTGGCCGCGGCGGTGAGTTTTTTACTGTCTTCACAGGCGCGGCACATCACGGGTGTCTGCTTGCCAGTGGACGGCGGTCGAGCAAAATGAATCAAGCGCAGGCATCGGTTCGGTCGAAGGATACTTCACAGCTGCTCTAGGCGAAGCCCACCACCGCGTGAGGTACGTACGGCGCTTCAAGTTGAGCAATCTCAGTGGCACTGAGCGTCAGTTCAAGCGCCGCCAGTGCGTCGTAGGTGACCCGAGCGAGGCTCCCACGATACTCGCCGGGCAGCTGGTTGACCTTCGGCGCCCAGACCAGTTCGACCGGAAACAATGTGCCTTTGGTGCCCGAGCCGTTGAGCCTGAAGCCGTTGTCGTTGTCCAGGTCCGAAGGGTTGATGTTGAACGCGGCGATCTGCGCGTACACATCAGGGGTCAAACGGTACCTGACCCGTGCGGCCCATTGGCTGATCGGGCCGTTGTAAATGCTGTCCACGTAGTTGCCTGGCTGCGAGCCGCAGAATGCCAGCGCCTGGAAGTTACAGTCTTCAACCGCGAAGTCATCGCTGACGGCAAAGCGGCCGGCCTTGATGTTCAGCGCATTGTCGAACCAGCTCTTGCTCACCCATAACTCACTGAGCCGGGTGACCGCGCCACGCCCCTGGATTTCTTGGGTAGAGCCCAGGCTGGTGGCGCGCGGGTCGCTGATCTTGTCGTTGATGTTGTCGCCGTTTCGGTTGGTGATCGACAGGCTGAACGCGGCGTCATTCCAACCCAGAAGTTTTTCCAGGTTGATGTCAGCGCCCAGGTTGAACTGGTCAGGCCGTCGACCAATTGCTTTTTGCCGTAGCGCTTGACGGTGTAGCTATAGGGTTCGAAGTCAAACGGCAGGAAACGCCAGGCCATCCCGGCCCAGTGTGTGCCCGAGCCGCCAACGTTGTAGCCCAATTCGTTGAGGTTCCAGTCGCGGGTCGGCAAGGCGGTCTGCGTACGGTTGTTGCGAAAGGTGGTGGTTTCGATGGAAGGGGGGCGAAGCAGACTGCGGCGGGTGTCCCAGCGCAACTCATCGGTGTCCACCGACGGCGGGAAATCAGTGGCGGTTTCGACCCAGGGGCCACGTTCGATCGCGACCACGTTGAGTCCGGCGCGGGTCAGTTCTTCGGCGATCAGTGACCAACAGGCCGGCTGCGCGTTGATAAAGCACGTCGAGAAATTCCCCCACGCGCTGTTGATGGGCGTGGTAGAGCAGGCAGTTTGTCAGTAGCAGCACATGCCCTGCATTCGCCCCGACCCACTGACTGAGCAAGCGCCCGGCACTGCGACCCGCCACGCGGTTATCAATGCCAATGAAGGTTGCGCCATCGAGCCCGGACAGACTACTGGTCAACAGGACCACCGGCACGCCCTGGCTGATCTGCGCCTGCAGGGCCGCGCGGATGGTCGGCGTGTCGTGGGCCACAACAATCAGCCCTTGGCGGGCCGTGCGTGGCCGGGCGATGAAATCAAGCAGTTGTTCCGGGTTGTGCTCGTCCCAGGTCTGGGTTTGCAGCATCAGGCGCGAGCGCATCATTTGCCCCTGGAGGGTGAAGGCTCGGGTCAGACGGCGGAAGTGGTCGGCGCTGCTTTCCACCATCAGCAGATCGAAACGCAACAGCCCGTGCACCGGCGACGGCAGCAAGCGTTTGAGCCCCAATGCCCGCGCGGCATTGAGGACCTTGCGACGCTTGTGGTCCGAGACGCTTCCGCGTTCATTAAGCACCCGGTCAACCGTACTCAGGCTTACCCCTGCCAGATCGGCAACTTTCAACAAACCGGCCCTGCGATTCTCGCTATCCACGTCAAAACCTTCCGTACCCAGCCGAGAAGTTACAGCGAGGCTGGCGGGACATTCTAGCCAGAAGCTGTCGCACGCAGGAGGCATTTGTCGTTGCCAGAACGTACGGGCCGGCGCGCGCTCGCAGTGGTGCAGCTGCTGGAGAGGCGCTGACGACACCGGCTTCTTCGCGGACAGGTCCGCTCCCAATGGTTCGACAAACGGTTCCAACTCGATGATCAGCATCTGGTCGCGCATGTGAAGTGACGCGCTGAAATATCTAGACCCAATCGTAAGTCGCATCGGATCGCTTTCAGCCCCGGGAGGGCGGGTGCAAAACTGAGTGATGAGCAGAACCTGGTCGTGGGGTGACAGCCCAGACAGCCCTGTCCCGGCAGTCCGCCGCTTTCGATCCCTAACGCATACAGTTTTTCGCTCATCTGCTGGATGCAAAGTGGATCACCGGAAAGCGCCATGAGCACTCCATGCGGCTGGAGTGCGCCCGGAACTCGGATTGGCTCCTGCGCGCAGCCCGCGAGCGCAGCTTCAAGCGCGGTATCAATGCCGGCGCCATGCATGTAACCAGTCATTTTGCCACTGCAGTAGTGTTTCATTCGGGGTCAATAAGAAGGCTTTTTAAGCGCCCGGGGCACACCAAGAGGCTGGGGAAGGTGAAGACCAGGTGGACGTGCAGAGTATGCGGGTTGCAGCAATGGTGCGGCATGTGGACTTGAATGCATATGGGCTGATTGAGGGCCGCAGTCTGATGTCCCGTTCAGCAGATGCAGTCCTGCACCATACAGGAGAAACTACCGGCGGCATGGTAAAACTCCGCCACGTCAGAACAGCCTACAGTTCGGAAACCGAAGAGAACGATCCGATCCGTATCTGGCGCATCGACAGGCCGCTTCGGGTCGAAAACAGCCGGTCAGTTACCAGCGCTCAACGGGACATATCCATTGAAGTGTGGCTAAGCCGGTAGGCTTTACATGCGACAGCAACGTAATCTGGTGACGCGCCCTCAAGCTGAGAGTAGTGTGTCAAGGCTAAACTGCATGAAAAATGCTACGTTCGTCTGAAATTCTACTCTCTGCCGTCCTGTGGCAGCCGGTCACGCGTCAACCGGCAGAGCCCAATGACTACCCAGCCTAGCGTCAACCTTGATAACTGTGACCGTGAGGCTATTCAAATCCCCGGCAGCATTCAGCCGCACGGTTGCCTCCTTGCCTGCGATGCTTCGGTCAGCATCGTCATGCGCCAATCCGCAAATGCGCCAAACATGCTCGGCGCAATGGGTGATTTACGGGGGCAGCGGCTGGAAGCGGTGCTGGGTGTCGATGCCATTCATGCCATCCGTAATTCCCTGGCACGCACCAAAGACGCATCCCGGTCTGCGCTGACATTCGGTCTACGCCTGCCTTCAGGTCGCTCTTGACATTGGATACCAGACCAACACGACCCTGACACATTATTTAACATAATATACGTTATGCGAACCTTGACATATTCCTCCTGCCCCGTTCCCCAGCTCAACTAAAGAGTCATTTAGTTGAGCTAACGAATAATGCGCTTAAGCCGTCGCCTGTCGCTGTCTTCGCACCCAGCGTACCGACGACGACCACTTCTACGTGCCAGCGCTAAGGCGTAAGCCGCAGCTCCGTCTGGACCGCCTCGGTCTGCTTCAAAGTCTGGTCCACGTGGCGCCCTAACATCGCCTTGGGAATCGATAAAATCAGCGCGGCACTCACGAACAAACATACGCCCAGTACGTACGTGCCGTTGTTGATATTGCCGGTCAGGTTTTCGGCCACGGCTGTGATCATCGAGCCCGTAAAGCCCGACAGGTTGCCTATGGCGTTGATCATGCCAATCCCCGCAGCGGCCGCTACGCCCGACAGAACAGTCCCTGGCAAGGTCCAGTAGATCGGCATCAGGCTCAACACGCCCGAAGCCGATACGCTGAGAAACAGGATCGACAACACAACGTTGCTGGCGAAATAGGCGCTGAGGATCAGGCCAATGCCACCGATGATTGCCGGGATCGCCGCGTGCAAGCGACGTTCGCCGGTCTTGTTGGAATGGCGGGCGTTCAGTGTCATGGCGATCACTGCAATGCCGTACGGGATGGCGGTCAGCAGGCCGATGTCGAACGGATTGGAAACACCGGCGCTCTTGATGATCGACGGCATCCAGAACGCCAACCCGTAGAAACCGGTGTTGAAGGTCAGCAAGATCAGCACCAGCAGCCACACCCGGCCGTTAAGAAACACCTGACGCAAGCTCGTCGCCTTGCCTTGGCAGTCCGTTTCAAGGTTGGCCTTGAGCATCGCCTTTTCTTGCGGCGACAACCATTTGGCCGCGTCGATGTTGTTCGACATGAAGGCCAGCACGACAAACGCCATGACCACTGACGGGATGCCTTCGATGATCAGCAGCCATTGCCAACCCGCCATGCCCTGCACGCCTTGCATTCTTGTCATCAGCCATCCGGAAATCACACCACCCAGCGTCAGACTGATCGGCATGGCCATCAGGAAGCCGGACATCACGCGGCTTTGACGACGGGTCGGGAACCAGTAGTTGAGATACAGAATGACCCCCGGAAAGAACCCTGCCTCACAGATGCCAAGCAGGAAACGCAACACGTAGAACATGGTTTCCTTTTCGACATGAAAGAAACTCGCCAGCGGGACGGTGAATGCTACAGCCATGGAAATAATGGCCCAGCTGAACATGATCCGTGCGATCCAGAACCGCGCGCCTAGACGATGCAACAGCAAATTGCTCGGGACTTCAAAGATGAAGTAACCCCAAAAGAACATACTTGCACTGAGGGCATACACGGTGTTGCTGAATTGCAGATCGTTAAGCATGTCCAGCTTGGCGAAGCCTATATTGACGCGGTCTAGATAGGCAGCCATGTAGCACAGGAGCAAGACAGGCAGTATGCGCAGAATGACTTTGCGATACGTGCGGTCTTCGAATGAGGTTTGTAGTGATTCTGGGGACGTGGACGGACCATTGGATGCAGCTGCCATGGAAAACCTCCAGGCACTCGAAGTACCCGTATTGTTGTTATAGAGGATTAGGACGCTGCCGATGTTAGCGATACAACCTGCGCTAAACCATTCGAAATGCGATTACTTCAATGACATTTATCGATCTATCAATAATGTGGGGTTATCACTACTTGGGCAAGTTATTATCCGGCCCGGCTTTTGCCACGTCCGCCCTGCCCCGTTGGCATTAAGAACAAAGCGCTGCCTATGACACGTGACGGTATACGTTGTCGTGCGGTACATAGCCCAGATGCACCTTGGCGCTTTGAAGATCCCAGACAGAGTCGGTGTTAGCCGACACACCATTGACGACCACTGACGGCGTTGGCCAATCGACCTCGCTGGCCGTTAACGCTGCGAAGAAAATACCTTCGAGGTCTGCGTTCGACAGCCACATGTCCCGAAACCACTTCAGGTTGCGTTGCGCTTCGACGTCATGGGCTGACGGCGTGGCTGCGTCGGTCGGTGCGCCGGCATGGCTTATCTGGGCAGGGTCGTTGGCGCCCGTCAATGCCCACCCTACCCTGACCGATACGCAGCTAAGCCGTCCGCCCGAAGCCTGAGCGACCGTGGCGCATATCTTTTCACTCAGGACCTTGGATGTCCCATAGGCCAGCGAGTGAACCTCATGAGTGCCGTTGAACCAACGTGTTCCCGGCGCGGGCGCAAGGTCTGCTGTTAGCAAGCCGGGGCCCATCTGCGACGCCAGCGGTTCGTCCTTGTAAGCGCCCATCGCATGGTTGGACGAGGCGAAAACAAACCGGCTGACGCCGGACAATACCGACGCCTGGAGTACGTTTTCAGTCATGTCGACGGAGGCCAACGCCTCTTCCCAGCTTGAATCCGGCAGCGGGTTGGCCGCCGCAAAGTGAATCACCGCATCGACCGCCTTGAACGCGTGCAACCAGTGCGCCTCGGTCTGGGTGAGGTCGGCCTGAATCAGGTCCAGTTTCGCCAGCGCCCGCTCGGAAAAGTGCGCGCCGCCCACCTTCCGATCCAGGCCCACGATTCGTTCGCACCAATCGGTCCGCGCCAACGCCTCTATGAGCTTGGCACCGAGGTTGCCTGTAGCGCCGGTAATCAGCACGGTACGTGGGTAGTGTTTCGTTGACATCGTCATCCCTCCTTCAATTGGGTATCAACGGTGTGAGTTATTCCGTTTCCCTGTCCGCTCGCGCGTGTTCCAGCAAAATCTGCGCAAACTCCAACGCTGCACCCGACAGCGGTTCGCCTTTGCGTGTCAGGATTCCGTAATCCTGAGGCGCCAGATACAACGGCGTGTCCAATGGCCTGAGCAGGCCGCTGTCGATATGCGACCGGACCATGGACTCGGGCAGCATGGCGATCATCGGGCCGGTTTGCAGCACCTGGAGAAATGTCTGCATGGAGATCGTGTCGACGGTGTTCTTAGGGGTCGCAATACCGGCTTTCGCGAACGCCAGCTCCATACGGGCGCGGATGGGTGTGCCGACCGGGTACAAGATCCACGGCCATTTGCCTAGCTGTTCCAGTGGTGTAGGCCCCGCATCGCACAAGGGATGCCCACTGTTGACCACGATCTTGAACGGCTCCGGTGCCAGCGCCTGGAAGTCATAGCGATGTTGCTGCACTTCATCGGTGAAGCGGGCGACGGCCAGATCCAGTTTTTTTTCTTCCAGCATTTCCATCAGGTGATCGCTGGTTTGCTCCACGACTTCAATGGAGAGCAGTGGCCAATGCTGTTTGATTTCAACGATAGCGCGTGGGAGCGAGACAGCTGTCGCGGCGAAAATGCCGCCCACCCTCAAGTGGCCATGCCCGCCCTCGCGCAGGCTGATGATCTGCTCCACGAAGATGCTCGCATCGCTGAGCGAAAGTTTTGCATAACGCACCACGTGTTCGCCCAATGCCGTGGGCGGCATGCTCCGGGGAAGACGTTCGAACACTGCAAAGCCCAGCAGACTCTCCAGCTCCTTGAGCATTTTGCTGACGGCCGGCTGGCTGAGGTTCATTTGTTCGGCCGTCAGGTGCATGTTGCCCGTGCGCGCCAACGTGTCGATCAAGGTCAAGTGCTTGAATTTCAGCCGGCCACAGAAGCTGGAGAATGACAACGCAGACATAAACACTCCTCAACACACCGATAGCGTCACGTTATCAGTTGTTATGTATTTGTCATTGGAATTTATCAGTAGCGCGCTCTAGCGTGAGGGTCTCGCCGATCAGGTACTCATAATAATGCCAATAACACTTACTCCCGCGAACACCCTGCCGGCTGATGGCCTGGCGGGCACGCTTGTCGGCCGGGCATGGGTTCCCGGTCCTGTACCAGGCCCCTCGCCCGTCGTGATTCGCCCCGAAGGCGTGTTTGACGTGTCCGAGCGCTTTGCAACGCTGACTGATCTACTCGAACTGTCCGCACCTGCTGACGCCGTGCGTGAAACCCAGGGCCAGTTCGTCGCCACGATCGAGGACGTCCTGGCAAACTCCGGCACCGCCTGTGACCGTTCAAAGCCCTACCTGCTGGCGCCGGTGGATCTACACGTGATCAAAGCCGCGGGGGTGACCTTCGCCACCAGCATGATCGAGCGTGTGATCGAGGAACAAGCCGGCGGCGATGCGGCAAAAGCCCAGGCGGTGCGTGCGGTGGTGCAGGACGCGATCGGCGGCAGCCTGCGCAGTATCGAGCCTGGCTCTGAGCAAGCATCGCGGCTCAAGGCTTTATTGATAGAGCAAGGCATGTGGTCGCAGTACCTTGAGGTGGGGATCGGCCCCTACGCCGAGATTTTCACCAAGGCGCCCGTTCTGTCCGCCGTGGGCAGTGGCTGCGAAATCGGTATTCACCCTGAGTCCCAATGGAATAACCCGGAGCCGGAAGTGGTTCTGGCCGTCAACAGCCGCGGCCAGATCCAGGGTGCGACCCTGGGCAATGACGTCAATCTGCGTGACTTCGAAGGCCGCAGCGCGCTGCTCCTTGGCAAGGCAAAAGACAACAACGCGTCCTGTGCAATCGGCCCGTTTCTTCGTCTGTTTGATGACACCTTCTCGCTGGACGATGTGCGCCACTGCGTGGTGAACCTTGAGGTGCGTGGCGAACATGGCTACGTGATGTGCGGATCCAGCTCCATGGACCAGATAAGCCGTGATCCTGCAGATCTCGCCCGCCAGACACTCAACGCCAACCACCAATACCCGGACGGCTTCGTGTTATTTCTCGGCACATTGTTTGCGCCCACTGAAGATCGCGATCACCCCGGTGGCGGCTTTACACACAAGCTGGGCGATCAGGTGAGCATCAGCAGTGCGCTGCTGGGGGGCCTGCACAACCAGGTCGTCTACAGCGGCGACGCTCCCCCCTGGACGTTCGGCGTCAGTGCGCTGTTGCGCAATCTGGCGGCGCGAGGCCTCCTGGCCACTTGATGGACTCGGTAGGTCACAGCGTCACACCACTATAAAAATAAAAGCGAGGCCACCATGAACGTCCCTGCCAGCGCGTCAGAATCATCCACCCCCGACACCCGACAGTTGCGACGCGCTATCTTCACGGGCGCGGTTGGCAGCGCCCTCGAATACTACGATTTCGCGCTGTATGGACTCGCTTCAGCGCTGGTTTTCGGCAAGATATTCTTCCCTTCGCTCGGTACCACCGGTGCACTGCTTGCCAGTTTTGCAACCTACGGCGCAGGGTTTTTGGCGCGTCCGTTTGGCGGTCTGTTCTTTGGTTCGCTGGGTGATCGCAAAGGCCGCAAGCTGGTGCTGCTCCTGACGATCGGCCTGATGGGCCTGGCGACCACGCTGATCGGTGTGCTGCCTACCGGCAGTGCAGGCGCGGTCCTGCTGGTCATTCTGCGCCTGTTGCAAGGGTTCGGTGCCGGCGCAGAACAGTCAGGCGCCGCCACCCTGATGGCGGAACTGGCGCCACCCAAACGCCGCGGCTTTTATGCTGCGCTGCCCTTTATCGGCGTGTTCAGCGGCCTGGCGCTGGCGACCATCACTTTCCGGGTCATGCAGGCGTTGCTGACGCAGGACGAGATCCTGGCGTGGGGCTGGCGTCTGCCTTTTCTGGCCAGCATCGTGTTAATCGTCCTGGCGATCTGGATCCGCCTCAAACTCAAAGAAAGCCCGGTGTTCAAGCAATTGGCGGAATCAAAAAACGTCATCCAGTCGCCCATGCGTTCGGTGCTGCGCGGTGGCCGAAGGCCTCTGTTGGCGGCAAGCCTGATGCGGCTGGCGGAGACCGGCTGCTCAACGCTGTACACCACGGTTTCCATCGCGTTTCTCACCGGCTTCGCCATCAAACACAGCGCCGACAGCGGTGCCAATTACGGCACCATTGGCACCAACGCGGTGTTGTGGGCCAGTCTTGTCAGCATCATCACCACGCCGTTATTCGGCGCACTGTCCGATCGGGTGGGGCGCCTGATGGTGTATCGGGCGGGTGCTGTTTTCACCGCCCTGTGGGCTTTTCCCGCGTGGTGGATGATCGACACCGGCAACCCGACACTGGTGGCCATCGCGACCGTGGGCGGTTTCGCCGTGGGCGCCAACAGCATGCTCGGGGCGCAATGCGCGCATTTCACCGAGCTGTTCGGTAATCGCTACCGATATTCCGGCGTGGCGTTATCGCGGGAAGTGGGCGCCATGTTATCCGGCGGCCTGGTGCCGATTCTGGGGATCTTCCTGGTGGGCATCGCCGGCGGCGCCTATTGGGTGTTGGCCGCTTATACGGTTGTACTCGCGGCACTGACGATGGTTGGCACGCTGTTGTCCACCGAAACCCGAGGCCGCAGCCTGACCGACCTGACCGATGCCATCGGCAGTGGCGCTGTATTGAGCGAAGACGAACGTCGTTCGCAGCAGGCGGGCGCAGCGGCCTGACACTGTTTTTTGCGCATCGCGGCCATCTTCGACGATTCAACGGACCGCCAATGCGTCAACCTATTAGAGAGAAACGGAACATGAGCGAGACACCGAAACGCCCCTTACGCAGCCAGCAGTGGTTCGACGACCCTGAACACGCCGACATGACGGCCCTGTACGTTGAGCGCTACATGAACTACGGCCTCACTCGGGAGGAATTGCAGTCAGGTCGACCGATCATTGGTATCGCGCAAACCGGCAGCGACCTGACCCCTTGCAATCGCCACCACATCGAGCTGGCGCAACGGGTAAAAGCCGGCATTCGCGACGCGGGAGGCATCCCTATGGAGTTTCCGGTGCACCCCATTGCCGAGCAATCGCGGCGTCCGACGGCGGCCCTTGACCGCAATCTGGCGTACCTGGGCCTCGTGGAAATTCTGCACGGCTATCCCCTGGACGGCGTTGTGCTCACCACCGGCTGCGACAAAACCACGCCCGCGTGCCTGATGGCCGCAGCGACGACGGACTTGCCGGCCATCGTGTTATCTGGTGGGCCGATGCTGGACGGTCATTACAAAGGGCAACTGATCGGCTCGGGAACCGTGCTCTGGCACGCCCGAAACCTGATGGCGGCCGGTGACATCAATTACGACGGTTTTATGGAAATGACCACGGCGGCCTCGCCGTCGGTAGGCCACTGCAACACCATGGGCACGGCGCTGTCGATGAACGCCCTGGCCGAGGCGCTGGGGATGTCGTTGCCGGGGTGCGCCAGCATTCCTGCGCCGTATCGCGAGCGCGGACAGATGGCTTACGCCACGGGTAAACGCATCTGCGAATTGGTGCGCCAGGATGTGCGGCCGTCGCAGATAATGACCCGCGAGGCGTTCGAAAATGCCATTGCGGTCGCGTCGGCCCTGGGCGCCTCCAGCAACTGCCCGCCGCACCTGATCGCCATCGCCCGTCACATGGGTGTCGAGCTGAGCCTGGATGACTGGCAGCGCATCGGTGAAGACGTGCCGCTGTTGGTCAACTGCATGCCGGCCGGCAAATACCTGGGCGAGAGCTTTCATCGCGCTGGTGGCGTTCCTGCGGTGATGCATGAGCTGCAAAAGGCCGGGCTGTTGCATGAAGACTGTCAGTCCGTTTCGGGCAGGACCATCGGCGACATCGTGCGCAGCAGCGTCGCCAGTGACCAGGATGTGATCTACCCGTTCGAGACGCCGTTGAAACACCGCGCCGGCTTCATCGTACTGAGCGGCAATTTTTTCGACAGCGCGATCATGAAGATGTCAGTGGTGGGCGAGGCCTTTCGCAAGACCTACCTGTCTGAGCCTGGCGCGGAAAACAGCTTCGAAGCGCGAGCGATCGTATTCGAGGGGCCGGAGGATTATCACGCCAGAATCAATGATCCCGCGCTGGAGATAGACGAGCGCTGCATCCTCGTCATCCGTGGGGTCGGCAATGTCGGTTACCCCGGTAGCGCCGAGGTCGTCAACATGGCCCCTCCTGCCTCCATGATTAAAAGCGGTATCGACTCGCTGCCCTGCCTGGGGGATGGCCGCCAGAGCGGTACATCGGCCAGCCCGTCCATTCTGAACATGTCGCCCGAAGCGGCGGTGGGCGGTGGTCTGGCGTTACTCAAGACCAATGACCGCCTGCGGGTCGACCTCAATGCTCGCTCGGTCAATGCGCTGGTCTCTGACGAAGAAATGGCTGAGCGAGGTCGTGCCTGGGCGCCCAGCTATCCGGCATCGCAGACCCCGTGGCAGGAGCTGTATCGTCAACTCGTTGGCCAGTTGTCAACCGGCGGCTGCCTGGAGCCGGCAACGCTGCACCTCAAAGTCATCGCCCGCAGCGGCGGAGAGCCGCGTCATTCGCACTGATCTGGTCTGTTCAGCGTCTGCGGCCCGCACTGTGCTGTGACGAGGGGGCATCCTCTCAACGACAGTGCGGGTTCGGCTGTTGCCACACTACCCCACTTGGCCGAAGGCCTGCGCCAAATCAGCAATCAGGTCGTCGGCCGATTCCAGCCCCACGTTCAAACGCACCAGCGGCCCACCGAAGTCGGACTTTATTCGCGCAAGCTTGGGGTAAGCCATGACCAGGCTTGTGGTGCCGCCCCAGCTGAAGCCGAGCTTGAACAGGTCGAGCGCTTCCACGAAATGCTCCACACGTTCGGCGTTGAAGCTGTCGGCGAGGATGAAGGAAAACACGCTGGTGGACCCGGTGAAGTCTCGCGCCCAAAATTCGTGCCCGGGACAGTCAGTGAACGCCGGATGCAGAACCTGCGTCACGTCCGGACGCGCCTTGCACCAGGCCGCGACCTTCAACGCGGTGGCCTGCAACCGTTCAAGCCGTACGCCCAGTGTCTCCAGGCCACGCAGCGCCAGCGCACAATCGTCAGGCGACACCGCCAGCCCCAGCACCCGATGGGTCTGGCCAAGCCGCTCGTGCATGGCGGGGTCTTGGCTCGATACCGAGCCCAGCAGCAAATCGCTGTGGCCGCCGATGTATTTGGTCAGCGCCTGAATGCTGATGTCGACCCCGTGTGTGAAGGCGTCAAAGTACACGCCCGCTGCGTACGTGTTATCCAGCGCAACGGGTACGCCCGCGGCATGCGCAGCGGCGGTGATCGCGGGCACATCCTGAACTTCCATGGTGATCGAGCCGGGACTTTCACACCAGATCAGGTGCGTATTGGGCCTGATCAACCCGGCAATGCCTGCGCCGATCAACGGATCATAGGGTTCGACTTCAATCCCCAGACCGCCGAGCAAACCTGCGGCCAGTTCGCGGTTGGGTCCGTAGGCACTTTCCGGCAACAGCACATGGGAGCCAGCGCGGCACAGGCACAGATAAACCAGCAGAATCGCCGCCTGGCCGCCCGGTGTGATGAAGCAGCCATGGGCTTTTTCCAGCTCCGCCACGCGCAATGCCAACTCGCGAGTGGTCGGTGTGCCATACAGCCCGTAGCTATAGCGGTCCTGATGCCAATCGTCCGCCGCATCCTTCAGGCGCGGAAACACCACGGTCGAACCTCGGTGCAACGCCGGCGCCAGTGAGCGAAATCCTGGCGGCACCTGGACTTGAGAATGCACTAACGTGGTGTGCCAGTGCCGGTTGTCTGGATCATTCATGAGGGCGTCCTTCTGTCTCGATGTGACCAACAGACGCAATGCGCCCAAGGACGTTCATCAGGACTGCCATACGGCGCCATGGAACATGACGTTGCCTGCGCCCTGCCCCAGTGTCGACGGCATAATTAGTGAATTGGATTCTGCGTATTACGGATTTTTGAGCCGGGATACATCCTGAATTCTCCAATAACCTAGTTGAAACCAGATTGGAGAAATACCTATGCAGTCCTCACCCGTGGCAGACGCCACAGCGATACCCGCAGCGGCGCAGTCACGTTCAGGGCTTCAGATCCTGATCATGGCGGTCGCAGCCTTTATCATCGTGACCACTGAGTTTCTCATCGTCGGTTTGCTGCCTGCACTGGCCCGTGATCTGAACATCTCGATCACCCTGGCCGGTCAGGTCGTGACCCTGTTCGCGTTCACCGTGATGCTGTTCGGGCCGGTGTTGACCGCCAAACTGGCCCATGTGGAACGCAAGAAACTGTTCGTCATCATCCTGATGGTGTTCGCCGCCTCCAATATGCTTGCTGCGGTAGCGACCAACATTTGGGTGCTGGCCCTTGCCCGCTTCATTCCAGCGCTCGGGCTTCCGGTGTTCTGGGGCAC
Source organism: Xanthomonas sp. WHRI 1810A (assembly GCF_040202885.1). Lineage (NCBI taxonomy): Bacteria > Pseudomonadati > Pseudomonadota > Gammaproteobacteria > Lysobacterales > Lysobacteraceae > Xanthomonas > Xanthomonas sp. WHRI 1810A. The sequence continues at coordinate 429,775 of NZ_JBEGED010000002.1, read as the reverse complement.
GGCCAGTGAGACCGCCGGCCAGCTGGCCGGGCCGGGCAAATCCGGCAAAGCGGTGGCGAAAGTCTATCTGGGCATTTCGGCGGCGCTGGTGTTTGGCGTGCCGTTGGGCACCGTGGCGGCAGACACCGTCGGCTGGCGCGGCAGCTTCTGGATTCTCGCCGGTCTGGCGTTCTTCATTGGCATCCTGATGCACTTCGTGATGCCCAAGCTCCCGGTCTCGGGCGGCTCACACCCTGACCAGAAGCAAACCGCGATCCTGCGCGAACCACGCTTCCTGGCCCATGTGCTGTTGTCGGTACTGACGTTCACCGCGATGTTCACCGCTTACACCTACCTGGCGGACATCCTTGAAACACTGGGCGGCGTGCCTGCTGGCCAGGTGGGCTGGTGGCTGATGGGCTTCGGTGCCGTCGGCATGATCGGTAATTACCTGGGCGGCAGCATGGTCGACCGCAAACCCCTCGGCGCCATGGTGGTGTTCCTGGTGATTCTCGGCGGCGGCATGCTCGCGGCCGTGCCGTTGGCGTCTCAGCATATCTGGCTGATTGTGGCGCTGGCGGCGTGGGGCATTGCGTACACCGCGCTGTTCCCGATCTGCCAGGTCCGCGTCATGCATGCCGGAGCCAAGGCCCAGGCGCTGGCCGCCACCATGAACATCTCTGCAGCGAACGCCGGCATTGGCCTGGGCGCCATCTTCGGCGGCCTGGGTATCGGCCACTTCGGCCTGGATTCCCTCGGCGTCATCGCCACCGCCATTGCAGCGCTGGCGGTCATCGTCGCGCTGCTCATGATGCGCGGCACACGCCAGTAAACAGGCCAGTGACAGCCGCCCCTTCGGCGGGCGGCTGCCACCCTTAATGAGGACACCCCCATGAGACTCAGCATTCTTGACCATTCCCCCGTGGATTTCGGCGGCACGCCCGGCGACGCCCTCTGGGCCACCACTCGCCTGGCGCAGAAAGCCGAAGCATTGGGCTACGAGCGTTGTTGGGTCGCCGAGCATCACCAGTCCGATGTCCAGGCCGGTAGCAGCCCCGAGCTGCTGATGATGCAGATCGCCGCCCACACCCGGACCATCCGGGTGGGCTCCGGCGGCATCATGCTCCCGCATTACAGCGCCTACAAAGTGGCCGAAACTGCCCGCGTGCTGGAAGCGTTATACCCCGGCCGTGTTGACCTTGGCGTCGGTCGGGCCCCAGGCGCGGACCGCCGTGTGACTCACGCACTCAACGACGAGAAAGGCCGTCTTCTGCCCTTCCCCGTCAAACTCAACGACCTCAAGGGTTTGCTCCTCGATGACCTTGACGGGACAAGCCTTGAGGCCAGCTCGATCCATGCGGCGCCGCGAATCTCGACGCTGCCCGAGCTGCACGTGCTGGGCGCCAGTGGCAGCACGGCCGAACTGGCCGCCAGCGAAGGCTTCGGCTTCACCTTTGCGCACTTCATCAACCCCCATAACCAGGATGGCGCCGCGGCGGCCGATCATTACCTGAGCCATTTCAGGCCGTCGAAACTGCACGCCGAGCCCAGCGTTATCGTGACCATTTTTGCCGTCGTGGCCGAAACCGACGCACAGGCGCAGACGCTGGCCATCAGTTTTGACGACTGGCTGTTGCAGGCAGAGTCGGCCACCCCGGCGCACTCGCTGATGCCGCCTGACACGGTGAACCCTGCCAGGTACACCGCCGAAGAGCGAGACCGCATCCGGCTCAACCGCAAGCGCGTCGTGATCGGCGACGGTCCGTCTGCCCTCGAGCAGTTGCGAAGGGTCGCGGCCCAATACCAGACCGACCAGATCATGGTGATCCCGATGATGCCGGGCGAAGACAATCGCCAGCGAGCGATTGAAGTGCTCGCCGCGGCGAACCGTGAATCACAGTGTGCTGCCTGATATTAAGTGTATGGTGGGGCGTAGACACCCGTACGAGTGCCCTTCCCTCAGCAGGAAGTTCGTGTCCGAACCCTCATTCCAGGACGCCGGGCAGTGTCCGTCGGCGTGGACGTGCAGGAGTATCACGTGGAAGGCATTGGCAAGCGCATCAGGCTTGAAAGATTGAGACTAGGCCTGAGTCAGGCAAAGTTTGCGCACATCGGAGGCGTCGCTGCCAACGCGCAAGGGCATTACGAAAGTGGCTATCGCAAGCCCAAGGCCGATTACCTGTTCAAACTGGCGGGTGTGGGCGTCGACATCAGTTTTCTGGTGACGGGAAGTCGACCTGCGTCAGCGGCGGAGTTACAGCTGGCCAGGACGAGAAGTCTGTATCCCCAGGCAGACACTCCTTACCCGGCAGCCGATCAGTACGAAGCCAAAGCCATCGAGCACCTGCACCAAAGCCTGTGGACCATCGCCAGTGCCTTGGTCGATCTTCATCAACTGAAGGACCATGACGACCCGCGTACCCCCGAAGACCACCTCCGGGAATACCTCGCGGTGCTGGATGCGGAGGCCCGTTGAGTTGAACTGTTACCCAAGCTGAAACGCACTCAGCGCAAGCCGAACCCCAGTCGTTTCAACTCCGCCACCAACGCCTCGCGACCATGAAGGTTGCTGACGCTCTGTAGCCGGCTGATCACCTGCCCGGACCAGCCGGACGCCTTCATGCCTTCTTGCCGGTAAAACGCCCCCAGCCTCTCATCGTATTGTTCGATGGCGACGGCCTCGGCCTCCACCGAATACGTTTCGTTGTGCAAGACCGCCGCCTGCGGCAACCGCAGTTTGACCTTGGCCGGTCGATCCGGGTCTGGACAACCCACGCACAAACCAAACACCGGGTACACCTGGGGCGGCAGTTCCAGGACTTTGGCGACGCTGTCGATGTCATTGCGAATCGCGCCGATGTAGACACTGCCCAGCCCCAGCGACTCCAGCGCGACCACGGCATTCTGTGCGGCCAGTGCGGCATCGATGGTGCCGAGGAGCAGGCTTTCCAGATACGGCACCGCCTGCAATTCGACGCCCTCGCGCTCGGCTATCCGGCTGACTCTGGAGAGGTCCGCCAGCCAGACCAGAAACAGCGGCGCCTGCAGAATGTGCGCCTGATTGCCCGCAAGCTTGGCCAGGCGTGCCTTGCGATCAGGGTCCTGGACGGCCACGACGCTCCAGACCTGCAGGTTCGACGAACTGGCGGCGGACTGCGCCGCGGCGATCATCGCCTCCAGCGTGCCCTCCGGTAACGGCGCATCGGTGAAGGCGCGCACGCTGCGATGATCGAGCAACTGGTCGATCATCGGGCTCCAGCTGGCGGGCGCCTGAATGTCTGCCTGGCCGTAACGCAAGGCCAGGCGTTTTTGCGTCGAGTCGGTCATGGGTCAGTTCCGGGAAAGAAGGCCCGAAGCATAAAAGAATTGGGCACCGCACTGGGCTTCCTGAATTTTTCGTCATGTCAGCGGCGCGGACCTGACCGTTCATCGCGCGGCCAGCAACGTTCGAAGCATTTCCAGCGCGGCCAGAAGTCAGAACGCAAGAGTAACGGCACAACGCCCGCTTTTACGCTCTGTTAACCATGACGAAGAGGCTCACTACATGAATAAGAAACTGAGTTACACGTTAGCAATGGCCAGCCTGACCTGCGCGCTGTCCATGCCTTTGATGGCTGCCTCCAACACCAGTTCAAGCAGCTCGAGTGACAGTGCTGGAGAGTCCTCTCGCCCTGCCGGCACCAACGGCGCCAACACCACCGGCACCGCACTGCCGGGCTCCGGCGGCGAAGCCGGTAGCGGCGGCAATTCGAGCTCTGGCAATCGCACCCCGTCCGGGGCCGGTTCCAGTGCCAACAGCACGGGTGGTACGGAAAGTCCGAAACCCGGTGCAGGGGCCAGCGCTCCGTAAGCGGTCGTTATCCCTCTGGCCAGGTCCGGCGCCCGCCTGACTTGGCCAACTCCCCCCGTTGAACTGCTACATTCCCTCCCCAGTGCGCTGCACGCGTGCTCACCGTTCAAACAGCCTGCCGAAGTGGCTCAGCGCACCCTGTGTCATCCCCCATCCGTTAAAAGCACTAGACCGTCCATGCCTGCATTGAACAAGCATCAGCTCGGTGAAACCGGCCGTTTGAGCTGGGGAATACTCACCTTCACCCACCCGATGCTGAATGCGCATGCGCCCAAGCAACGCGAGAACCGGGTGGTCAACAATTTCTTCAAGGTCGAAGCGCCCTTCAGCGCATGGCTGTATCTGGAGGTGGCCGCCGGGGAGGAAGTCGCAGCCGGTCAGCGCCTGGGCGTGTTCAAGGACCTTTTCGGTGCCCCGCAGGCCGAGTTGGTGGCGCCGTATGCCGGGCTGGTCCTGATGATCGTCAACCACCCGATTGTCGAGCAGGGTGAATGGCTGATCAGCCTGGCGCCGCTGGAGCGCTGACCGAGCACGCTGCGCCCCCTCTCCTGCTTTATTCGCACCCGCCGGCCGTTCAGCGCCGTTGGAACTTGGCACACCGGGGTTGATCCCATGGGGCCCGAGTACCGATGAGGAGTTGCTGTGAAGTACGTGAAGTCGCTGTCGAGTGTGGTGTTGATGACGGCCCTGGCCAGTCAGGTGGCGCAAGCCGCTGTGGCGGTGCAGACCGAAGCGGGCGCCGTGGCAGGCGTGGTGAACAAGGGTGTCGAAGCGTTCAAGGGCATCCCGTTCGCCGCCGCACCGGTGGGCCCGCTACGCTGGCGCGCGCCTCAGCCGGCCACGCCCTGGACCGGGGTCAAAACCGCCGATCGCTACGGCAGTGACTGCATGCAGAAGCCGGTGGCCAATGACGCCGCGCCGTTGGGTACACCGCCCTCGGAGGACTGCCTGTACCTGAATGTGTGGAAACCCGCGCAAGCCGCCAAAAAACAACCGGTCATGGTCTGGATCTATGGCGGCGGTTTCCTGAATGGCGGCGCGTCGACACCGGTCTACTCCGGCGAGCCGCTGGCCAGAGAAGGCATCGTCGTGGTGAGTTTCAACTACCGCGTCGGGCGCTTCGGCTTCTTTGCTCACCCGCAACTGGACAAGCAGCGGGCCGGCAAGGAACCCATCGGCAATTACGGCTTCATGGACCAGATCGCCGCGCTGGAATGGGTCAAGCGCAACATCGCCTCCTTTGGTGGCGATCCGGACAACGTCACGCTGGTGGGCGAATCGGCCGGCGGCATGTCGGTGCACACGTTGCTGACCTCGCCCAAGTCCCAGGGGCTGTTCCAGAAAGCCGTGATCCAGTCCGGCGGCGACGGAAACTTGATGATGAGCGACCTGAACACCGCGCAACAGGCCGGTACGGCGTTTGCCCTGTCGCAGGGCATCGCCGCTGATGATGCGCATGCGGTCGAGAAGCTCCGCGCGCTGCCGGCCGATGCCATCCGGGGCAACCTGAACATGATGACCCTGTTCCAGAAGCCATCCGGACCACCCACCTTCACCCTGCCCCTGTACGACGGTCACCTGGCAGTCGACGCAGTAAAGGCCTACCACGCCGGCGATTTTGCCCACGTGCCGGTCATGGTCGGCGCCACCACCGATGACTTGCTGGGTCCGGACGGCGCCATGGTCAAGGGCGCCAGGTCGGTGGCCGACCTGCTGTCGTCCAAGGGCGTTCCCGTGTACCGCTATCGCTTCGGCTACGTGGCCGAGTCGCTCCAGGCGCAACAGCCGCAGGGCGCCAGACATGCCAGCGAGATTCCGTATTTCTTCGGCACGGCGGCCACAAAGCTGGGCGAGAAAATGACTGAACGTGATCGCAACGCGAGCCAGATCGCCAACGGTTACCTGGTCAATTTCATAAAGGCTGGCAACCCCAACAGCGGACTGCTGCCGGACTGGCCGGTGTACACACCAACGTCCCGTTCGACGCTGGATTTCACCGCACAAGGCAGCGCGTCGGCGTCCTGGTAACCGCTGAACCCGGGGGTGGACTCATGGGGTCCTCCCCTCCCGGTTCCTAAAATGAATTTCATCGATGGCGGTTATTAGTCAAAAAAACGTGAAATATTTGTGAAAATGGTTTCCCCTTGTGGCCCCCTCGTTGTACTTCCTTGCCACAGTCGGAGCCTAAGTTTTGCATTTAGTATTAAAAGATTTAAAAACAGCCTCATTCGGCCTGCTGCTCAGACTGGCGCTTACCGCGTTTGCGTTCTGGATGGTGTGGCTGGACATCGCGGTTTTTAAAACCCAGATTCTTGAGATTTCGTTTACCGAAGTCACTCAGGAAGCGATGTTGTTCATCTGCGCCCTGCTCTTCTGGTTTTCGCCGGCGGCCGAAGGCCAACGAGGCTTCAACATCCTGGCCGGCGGCTTCTTCGCATGCCTGCTGGCCCGAGAGCTCGACGGCCTGATGGACCCCATCAGCCACAGCGCGTGGTGCTGGCCGTTTATGCTGATCGCGATCACCACGATTGCGATGGCCTTCAATCGCAAGAACCGCACCGGCACGCTTGAAACCCTGGCGGCGTTTACCAAGACGCCCGCGTTCGGTGCGTTGTCCACCGGGCTGTGCGTACTGGTATTTTCCCGGGTCTTCGGAATGGGCTCGCTGTGGCATCTGGTTCTGGACGACGGCTACGCCAGGCTGGCCAAAACCACGGTAGAGGAAGGGGTTGAACTGCTGGCCTATGCCATGTGGCTGGCCGCCAGCGTCGAGTACTACCTGCTCCAGCGCACGTCGAGCGTTCGCCTGCCGGTCGCTCACACCTCCCGGTCACAGCGTGTCGGGATCGGCTCCAGCGTCTGAGTCTACAAAGGGGCTGGGCATACGTGAGTGACGTGCCCGGCCCCTTTTTTTGTCTGCGTTTTGGTTCTGTGCGGTTCGCAGCTGCGGACTGCTCATCGGCCCGCCGCAGGCGCCTTCACAACAACGTCGCCCCCGGCCACTGGCGGTGTTCCACCAGCTCACGGACCACGTCGCGGATCACCACGCGGACCGCCAACGCCGCCGGTGACAGTTCTTCGTCGGGCAGGCTGGCCAGGGTGTTGCGGCGGATCAAGTGGCGTTCGTGGATGTGCACCACGCACAGCCCGGCGTCCATGGAGCGTGCCGCCGCCGCGCCGGGCTGCAGCGTCGCCGCGACGCCGTGGCGGACCACGTCCATCAGGGTCGCCAGACCGTCGATTTCCATGACCACGTTGAGCCGCGTACCGGCCGCTTCGAAGGCGTTGGCCAGGGTCGCGCGCAATCCGTGGCGGCTGCTGGGCAGCACCAGGGGGATGTCGCCGATCTGCGCCAGGCTGAGGGTGTCCCCCGGCGGGATACCGGGAAACCCGGGGGCGTGGATCAGCGTCACCGCCTCATCAAGCAACGGAATAACCGTCCAGCGCCGTGCCACGTCGGCCTGAAACACCACCGCCAGGTCCAGCTGGCGCGCGATGAGCTGGCTGGTCAGGTAACCGGACAGCATTTCCACCAGGTGCAGCTGGATCTCGGGGTAGCGTTCGCGCATGGCTTCGATCAGCGGCAAGGCCAGCACGCTGGCTGTCGTGGGCGCCAGGCCGACGCTGACATCGCCGCGCATCCGCCCTCTTTGCGCCGCCTGCACCGCGGCGTCGGCCTGGCGCAGGGTCAACTGGGCGTGATGCAGAAACGCCAGGCCCGCCGCGGTCGGGCTGACGCCGGTGGAGCTGCGGTTGAGCAAACGGGTGGCCAGCTCGTCCTCAAGCTTGCTCATCTGCTGGCTCAGGGCTGAGGTCCCCACCCCCAGCTCCAGCGCCGCGCGGCCCAGGCTGGTCATCTCGACCACTTTGACGAAATAACGAAGTTGACGCAGTTCCACGGCGCTTCCCTGGATGAGGATCAACCGCCAGCTTCGGCGCTCGCGCGAGGCGTTGCAAGACACCCTTTACTAAAACTAAAGCCCCCACGTCCAAACCGGCCTTTCGCCCTGCACTGCCCGCCACTACCGTGAGCCACCCTGTCAGCGGCCACCTGTGCTCGCCGTTGATGAATCAAGGAGACACGATGCTTGACGTTTTGGTGATTGGCGGCGGCAATGCGGCCCTGTGTGCCGCGTTGATGGCGCGGGAGGCCGGCGCCAGCGTGATGCTGCTGGAAGGCTCGCCCAAGGTCTGGCGCGGCGGCAATTCGCAGCACACCCGCAATCTGCGCTGCATGCACGATGCCCCCCAGGACGTGCTGATCGAGGCCTACCCGGAAGAAGAATACTGGCAGGACCTGCTCAAGGTCACCGGCGGGCTGACCGATGAAAAGCTGGCGCGCATTGCGATCCGCGCATCATCGTCCTGCCGCGACTGGATGCGCTCCCACGGCGTGCATTTTCAGCCACCGCTTTCCGGCGCCTTGCACGTGGCGCGCACCAACGCGTTTTTCATGGGCGGCGGCAAGGCGTTGATCAACGCCTATTTTCGCAGCGCCGAACGCTTGGGCATCACGATCCGCTACGACGCTCAGGTCACCGACATCGAACTGGATGACGGGCGTTTCGTCGCGGCGCACATGGGCGAGCGCGAGGTGGACGGTCAGCGCCTGCCGGCCGAACGCATCGAAGCGCGGACCTGTGTCCTGGCCGCCGGCGGGTTCGAATCCAACCGCGAATGGCTGCGGGAAGCCTGGGGCCAGAACGAACGCGGCGAGTGGCCGTCGGACAATTTCCTGATCCGTGGCACGCGCTTCAATACCGGCGTGTTATTACGCCGCATGCAGGACCTGGGCGCCGACATCATCGGTGATCCGACCCAGGCGCACATGGTGGCCATCGATGCCCGTGCGCCACTGTACGACGGCGGCATCTGCACCCGCATCGACTGCGTGTCCCTCGGGGTCGTGGTCAACCGGGACGGCGAGCGCTTCTACGATGAGGGCGAGGATTTCTGGCCCAAGCGCTACGCCATCTGGGGCCGACTGGTGGCCGGTCAACCCAACCAGCAGGCGTTTTCGATCATCGACCAGCAAGCCATCGGCCGCTTCATGCCTCCGGTATTTCCCGGCACTCGCGCCAACACCCTGGAAGAACTTGCGGGCCTGCTCGATCTGCCGGAAGCGACCTTCGTCAAGACCGTCGAGGATTACAACCGCGCCTGCCAGGTGGGGACCTTCGACCACACCGCGCTGGATGACTGCCACACCGAGGGGCTGACGCCGGCCAAGACCCACTGGGCCCGGCCGCTGGTCAAGCCGCCGTTTTACGCCTACCCGCTCAAGCCCGGCGTGACCTTCACCTACCTGGGCCTGGCCACCGACGAAACCGCCGCCGTGCATTTTCAGGGCAAGCCCAGCCCCAACCTGTTCGTGGCCGGCGAGATGATGGCCGGCAACGTGCTGGGCAAGGGCTACACCGCCGGCATCGGCATGGCCATCGGCACCGCCTTCGGGCGCATCGCCGGCGTCCAGGCTGCCGCTTCTGCGGGCTTCGGCCCTGTTAATGTGAATTCGGAACTTAATCATGCAACTCTTTGATCCTAAAGCATCCAGCGCCCTGATCCCGGTCCTCAATCTGCAGGAAAGCGAAGTCGAGCGGCAGATGACCATCTGCAACGCCTGCCGCTACTGCGAAGGCTTTTGTGCGGTCTTTCCGGCCATGACCCGTCATCTGGAATTCGGCAAGGCCGACATTCATTACCTGGCGAACCTGTGCCACAACTGCGGCGCCTGCCTGACGTCTTGCCAGTACGCAGCACCACACGAATTCGCGGTCAACGTGCCGAAGGCCATGGCCAAGGTGCGGCTGGACACCTACGTCGAATACGCCTGGCCCCCAGCGCTGGGCAAGCTGTACCAGCGCAACGGCCTGACCTTGGCGCTGGCCTCCGGCGGCGGGCTGGCGCTGTTTCTGTGCCTGACGCTGATGATCATGGGCAACCTGTCCACGGCCATGCCGGGGGGCAACTTCTACGGGATTTTCCCGCACAACACCCTGGCCCTGATGTTCGGCGCGGTATTCGGCTTTGCCGTTCTGGCGTTGGGGATTGGCGTGCGGCGGTTCTGGCGCAACGTTTCACCGGCGCAGTCGACGTTACCGCTCAAGGCCAGCGCCGCGCTGGAAGCCACCGCCAACGTCGCCCAGCTCAAATACCTGGACGGCGGTCACGGTGAAGGCTGCACCAACGCCGATGACGCGTTCACCCAGTGGCGTCGACGCTTTCACCACTTCACCTTCTACGGTTTCATGCTGTGCTTCGCCGCCACCTGCACCGCCACGCTGTACCACTTCCTGCTGGACTGGTCCGCGCCCTACCCGCTGTTCAGCCTGCCGGTGTTGCTCGGTGTCTTTGGCGGCGTCGGCCTGTTGATCGGCCCGGCCGGCTTGCTGTGGATGAACCTGCGGCGCAACCCGGACCAGGGCGACGAAAAACAGAAACCCATGGACCGCGGCTTCATCGCCCTGTTGCTGCTGGTCAGCGCCAGTGGCCTGGCGTTGCTGGCCTTTCGTGAAAGCGCCGCGCTCGGCCTGCTGCTGGCGGTGCACCTGGGGCTGGTCATGGCGTTCTTCCTGACCATGCCTTACAGCAAGTTTGCCCACGGCATCTTCCGCAGCGCGGCATTGCTCAAATACAGCATCGAAAAACGCCAGCCCAATCCGATCAATGCCGGCAGTGACTGAGCCCGGCACCGATCCCTGTTTATCCCGATAACAATAAAGAGTCCTGAGCCCGCCATGATGAACACAACCCCCGAAGCCACGCGATCCCGCGCGTCGAAGTTTGGCGCCATCGTCAGAGTCACCAGCGGCAATTTTCTCGAGCAGTTCGATTTCTTCCTGTTCGGGTTTTACGCCACTTACATCGCCCAGACCTTCTTCCCGGCCACCAGCGAGTTCGCCTCGCTGATGATGACCTTCGCGGTCTTCGGCTCCGGCTTTCTGATGCGGCCGTTGGGGGCCATCGTGCTGGGCGCGTACATCGACAAGGTCGGCCGGCGCAAGGGGCTGATCGTGACGTTGTCGATCATGGCCTCCGGCACTGTGCTGATTGCGCTGGTGCCGGGCTACGCCAGTATCGGCGTGGCGGCACCGATCCTGGTGCTGCTGGGCCGCCTGCTGCAGGGCTTCTCGGCCGGGGCGGAACTGGGCGGCGTCTCGGTGTACCTGGCGGAGATCGCTACGCCGGGCCGCACCGGCTTTTACACCAGTTGGCAGTCTGCCAGCCAGCAGATCGCGATCATCCTCGCCGCTGCGTTGGGCTACGGCATCAGCACCTATTTGCAGGCCAGCGAAATCGCCGCCTGGGGCTGGCGCATCCCGTTCTTCATCGGCTGCATCATCATCCCGTTCATCTTCATGATCCGGCGCTCGTTGCAGGAAACCGAAGCGTTCAAGGCCCGGCTGCATCACCCGACCACCCGCGAGGTGTTCCGCTCCATGCGCGACAACTGGCGCACGGTGCTGGCTGGCGGTTTGCTCGCGTCGATGACCACCACGACGTTTTACCTGATCACGGTCTATACCCCGACATTCGGCCGGACCGTGCTGCACCTGAGCACCACCGACAGCCTGGTGGTGACGCTGTTCGTGGGGCTTACCAACTTCATCTGGCTGCCGATCGGCGGCGCGTTGTCCGACCGCATCGGTCGACGTCCGCTGCTGCTGGGCATTTCCCTGCTGTGTATCTTCACCGCTTACCCGGCGATGCACTGGCTGGCGGCTGCAGCGAGTTTCGAGCGACTGCTGGCGGTCCTGCTGTACTTCTCGTTCTTCTTTGGCATGTACAACGGCGCGATGGTGGCAGCGCTCACCGAAGTCATGCCCCAGGAAGTGCGGGTGGTGGGGTTTTCGCTGGCGTTCAGCCTGGCAACCGCGGTGTTCGGCGGTTTCACCCCGGCCATGTCCACCTTCCTGGTGCAGGTCACCGGCGACAAGGCCTCTCCGGCGTTCTGGCTGATGTTCGCGGCGCTGTGCGGACTCTCCGCAACGCTGGTGCTGTATCGCCAGAAACGTCCGGTCGCGGCGCAGTTGCTCTGAGCGGGAGGAGATTCGCAACGATATAAACAGAATCGAAGGCTCGATAAAGATTTCGAGCCATTGGCGCACTGCGATCCCAGTACCCTCCTGACTTACTGTCATAAAAAAAATAAAGGGTCATGCATATGCGACTGGGATGGTATTCCGATCTGACGTCCACCGAAAAACGCACCTACTGGGCGTGCTTCGGTGGCTTCACCCTCGACTCGATGGACGCAACGATCTTTGCGCTGATGATGCCTGTCCTGATGACAGTGCTCAGCCTGAGCAAATCCGACGCCGGGCTGCTCGGCTCGGTGTCGTTGATCGGCAGCGCTCTGGGCGGCTGGGGCGCCGGCATGCTGGCCGACCGTTACGGCCGGATCAAGGTGATGCAGGGCACGGTGTTGTGGGTGGCGTGCTTCACCTGCATGGGCGCGTTCTGCACCGGTTTCTGGACCTTCCTCCCGGTGCGCTTCCTGCAGGGCATCGGTTACGGCGGCGAAGCGGTGGTCGGCGCGGTGCTGATCAGCGAAGCCATCAAGCCCGCGTTGCGCGGTCGGGTGGCGGCCTCGGTGCAAAGCGGTTATGCAGTGGGCTATGCCATCTCCCTGGCGACCATGCCGGTGCTGTTCAACTTCCTGCCCGAAGACGTGGCCTGGCGTGCGTTCTTCGCCATCGGCCTGCTGCCGGCCCTGCTGATCTGGTTCATTCGCCGCCTGGTGCCTGAATCCGCGGCTTTCACCCAGACGCGGCACGCCGCCAGGCGCGTCGACGTGCGCGCCATCTTCGCCGCCGAGCATCGCCGGGTCACCATCATCAGCACGGTACTGGCCAGCGGCATCTTCGGCGGGGCCTACATCATGATCACTTGGCTGCCGACCCTGATGCGCACGGTCCTCAACCTGCCCATCGCCTCGACGTCCGGCTACCTGGCGGTGAACATCGTCGGCTCGTTGCTGGGGCCGTTCATTTATGGCCGGCTGAGCGACCGCATCGGCCGGGGCCGGGCATTCATGCTGTTTCTGGTGTGTCAGACGCTGGTGGTGTCGGTCTACATGTTCGCCAACATCAGCATGAGCGCGATCCTCGCCTTGGGCCTGCTGCTGGGCGCCTTTCAGGGCGGACTGGCGTCCGGGCTGCCGCTGGCGTTTTCCGAGCTCTACCCCACCCGCATGCGCGCCAACGGCGCGGGCTTCTGCACCAGCTTCGGTCGCGGCTTTGGCTCGATCATGCCGGCGGCCGTGGGTTTTGCTTCGGTGCACATGAGTTTGCCGGTGGCCATGGGCTCGTTTGCCATCGGCTCCTACCTGATCGGTTTCATCGCCGCCTTGTGCCTGCCGGACGCCACCGGTGCCGACCTGACCACGGTGGAAGGCAGCCTGCCTGAGCCTGACCCAACCCCTGCGCCTGCCCTCTCCCGAAGCTGATTTCGCCTTATCTTGGCAGTTGGCCTAGTTGCCCGCAGGCGACGACCGAGCCACGCCGTCGTCTGCGCCACTGTCAACCTCCCGCGCCACCTCCCTGATCTTGTCGATCAGGGCCTGGGCGGCCGGTGAATGCAGCCCGGTGCTGCGGTAGATCAGGCCGATGGCGCGTTGCGTGTCCTCCAGTTGCAGGCTGAGCCGCTGCAGCTCGCCGGAGGCCATTTCGTATTCCAGTTGGTGTTCGGAGACGATGGCCAGCATGTCCGAGCGCATCAGCAGCCCCCGGATGATGGCCATGTCGCCGGTCTCCACCACCGGCTCCGGGGACGCGCGGCCCAGGCGCAGGAATTGCGCCTCCAGCAGCAGCCGCGCGGGGGTATCGGCCCGGGGCAGGACCCATTTCACGTCACTGAAGTCATCCAGGGTGACCGCCCGTTCCAGCCACGGATGGCCCCTGCGGACCAGAATCACCATCTCTTCGGTCAGCAGCCGTTCGCCGTGCAGGTCGCTGGCGTAGTCCGGTGCGCGCAAGGCACCGAGGACAAAATCCACGTCACCGGCGCGCAGTTCCAGGGCCAGCAGATTGAACGGACTTTCGTTGGTGGCCACGCGCACGCCGGGATGATCGGCCACCAGGCGCACGATGGCCTCCGGCAAAATGTGCGTACGCCCCAGGGGCAGCGCGCCGACGGTCACCAACCCCTGCAATGAACCGGTGATCAGCGCAACGTCGGCGCGGATGTGGCGTAACTCGTTCAAGGCCCGGCGCACCGGGTACAGCATGTCCCGGGCCGCCCGCGTGGGTTGCAGCCCCCGGGCCGTGCGTTCGAAGAGGGTTTTTCCGGCACCGTCTTCCAGCACTTTCAACGCCGCGCTGATGGCCGGCTGGGTCAGCTCGAAGGAACGGGCCACGGTCTGCATGTGCTGGGTCTCGCACAGCTTGACGAAGATCTGCAGGCGCCGGGTGTGCAGCAGGTATAGCGGATCGTGGGGCGCGTGGCCGAGCATCGCCGGGATCGATTCCAGTTCGGCCATCACCCGCCGGGCCCGGGGCAGGATGGCCTTGCCGTAGGGGGTGAGCAACATGCCGCTGGCGTGCCGCTCGAACAACGGCACGCCAAGGCTGGCTTCCAGATCGCGGATCGATCGGGTCACCACCGACTGGGCCCGCAGCAGCACTTCCGAGGCACGGGACACGCTGCCGTGCTCGGCGATCCGGATGAAGGCGCGAACCTGCATCAGGTGAACAAGCGGTGGGTTTGCCATGGGTGCGCGCGGCCGTCTGATAAATAAAAGGTATGGGCGCGCTAGCCTTACGTATTAGTCGCCCCGGGACAAGCCTGTCAGCATTCAGGGACATCAATAAGGGAGTCGTCCCCACCATGAATGCGTCCATCAGCAAGACCGGGCTGGTCGTCAGCGCCCATTCCGCCGATTTCGTCTGGCGTGCCGGCGGCGCCATTGCCCTGCATGCCGCCCAAGGCTACGCCATGCACATCGTCTGCCTGTCCTTCGGCGAACGCGGGGAATCGGCCAAGCTCTGGCGCAAAGGCGCGCAGATGACCGAAGCCATGGTCAAGGACGCTCGGCGCGAGGAGGCTCAGGCCGCTGCCGACATCCTGGGCGCGACCGTGGAGTTTTTTGACATCGGCGATTACCCGATGCGCGCCGACCAGGACACCCTGTTCCGCCTGGCCGATGTCTTTCGCCGTGTGCACCCGGCGTTCGTGCTGAGCCACTCGGTCAAAGACCCCTACAACTACGATCACCCGCTGGCGGCGCACCTGGCCCAGGAAGCACGGATCATCGCCCAGGCCGAGGGCTACCGGCCCGGCGAGAAGATCATCGGCGCGCCACCCTTCTACAGCTTCGAGCCCCATCAGCCCGAACAATGCGACTGGAAGCCCGACGTGTTGCTGGACATCACCTCGGTGTGGGACAAGAAGTACGCGGCCATTCAGTGCATGGCCGGGCAAGAACACCTGTGGGAGTACTACACCCGGGTCGCCTTGCAGCGCGGCGTACAGGCCAAGCGCAATATCGGCATCACCGCCAACAAGGACATCATCTACGGCGAGGGTTATCAAAGCCTCTTCCCCCGCGTCACGGAGAACCTCGGATGAGCAACCTCACCGGCCGGACCGGCATCGTGGTGCGCACTATTCAGCGCGCCGCCCCCGCGCTGATCGACGAACTGACCCGCTACGGTGTCGCCACCGTGCACGAAGCCCAGGGCCGCAAAGGGTTGATGGCGCCGCACATCCGCCCGATCCAGCAGGACATCGCCATGAGTGGTTCGGCGGTGACCGTGCTGGTGGCGCCGGGTGACAACTGGATGTTTCATGTGGCGGTGGAACAATGCCAGCCGGGCGATGTGCTGGTGGTCACGCCCAGTTCCCCGTGCACCGACGGCTATTTCGGCGACCTGCTCGCCACCTCGCTGCAGGCCCGGGGCGTGCGTGGACTGGTGCTCGACGCCGGCGTGCGCGACACCCGGACCCTGCGTGAAATGGGTTTTCACGTGTGGTCCCGGGCGGTGCATGCCCAAGGCACGATCAAGGAAACCCTCGGCTCGGTAAACATTCCGGTAGTCTGCGCAGGCCAACTGGTCAATCCCGGCGACGTGGTGCTCGCCGACGATGACGGCGTGGTCGTGGTGCGCCGCTACGAACTGCAACGGGTGGTCCAGGCCAGCCGCAAGCGTGCCGATCTTGAAGAGCAAAAGCGTCTGCGCCTGGCCGCTGGCGAACTGGGCCTGGACATCTACAGCATGCGCGCGCGCCTGCAGGACAAAGGGCTGAGGTACGTGGACAGCATCGATCAACTCGAGGACTGAAACATGGGGCAGGTTCGCATCCCCTGCATGCTGATGCGCGGCGGCACCTCACGGGGTGCGTACTTCCTCGCCGCCGACCTGCCCGCCGATCAAGCGGTGCGCGACCGGGTGTTGCTGGCCGTCATGGGTTCTCCTGACCCGCGTCAGATTGACGGGCTCGGTGGCGGGCATTCGCTGACCAGCAAGGTGGCGATCATTCGTCCCTCACAACGGCCCGGGGTCGACGTTGACTACCTGTTCGCCCAGGTGTCGGTGGCCGAGGCACGGGTGGATTACGGTCAGAACTGCGGCAATATTCTGGCCGGTGTCGGTCCCTTCGCCCTCGAACGCGGCCTGGTGACGGTTCAGGGCGAGCGCACCGCCGTGCGGATTTACATGGAAAACACCGGGCAAACCGCCACCGCTATTGTGCAGACGCCAGAGGGCTGCGTCTGCTACGAGGGCAGTGTCGCCATCGATGGGGTGCCGGGCACGGCGGCGCCGGTGGTGGTGGCGTTCGATGACATCGCGGGCTCCAGCTGTGGCGCCCTGCTCCCGACCGGTCATCCCATCGACCGATTGGACGGCATCGACGTGACCTGCATCGACAACGGCATGCCGGTGGTGCTGATTCGCGCCGCCGACCTCGGGCGCACTGGCTATGAACGCTGTGATGAACTCGAGGCCGACACCGACCTCAAGCAGCGCCTGGAATCGATTCGTTTGCAGGCCGGTGCACTGATGAACCTCGGCGACGTGAGCCAGCGCACCGTACCGAAAATGGTGTTGGTGGCGCCTGCTCGCCAAGGCGGCACCGTCTGCACCCGCAGCTTCATTCCGCACCGCTGTCACACGTCAATCGGCGTGTTCGCCGCCGTCAGCGTCGCCTCCGCCTGCGTGATCACCGGCACCGTGGTCGACGGGCTGGTGATCGTTTCCGACGCCGACATTCAAGACCTGTCGGTCGAACATCCCGCTGGGGCCTTCAGCGTGCAACTGCGCCTGGACCAGGGTCGGCTCACCGGTTGTGCACTGGTGCGCACGGCACGGCTGATTTTCGATGGGCGGGTTCATGTCCCAGGGTCAGTGCTTACGGTGTGACCGGTGTGAAAAAAAATGAATGAAATGTGAAAAATTTGTCGAAAATCCGTAACTAAATGTATATCTTTCTCATTCGCACTCCTATTCATTATCGAATCCTCGTTAACACCCTCTTAGGAACGTCACTGTGAAAGCCCGTCTCCCCGCCCATCTTTTGTTTGCCGGCGCCTGCAGCGCCCTGCCTCTCGCTCACGCCGCCGACGAAATCACCTTGCCGGTGACCGAGATCCAGACCACCACCAACGCTCAAGGCGATGAACCCAGCGTCGGTTATCAGGGCAAACCGGCGAGCAGCACCACACGTCTCGGGCTGACGGACAGAGAGACACCCCAGGCGATCACCACCATTACCCGCAACCAGATCGATGACTTCCAGCTCAACGGCGTTCGCGACGCCTTGCGCGCAGCGCCTTCGGTGACCGTCGAACAGATCGAAACCGACCGCACGGTGTTCACCTCCCGCGGGTTCACCATCGACACCTTCGAATACGACGGCATGGGCATGCCCTTCGCCTCCACCACTCTGGTGGGCGAGCAGGACCTGGCCGAATACGAACAGATCGACGTGCTGCACGGCGCCAACGGCTTGATGAGCGGCACCGGTAACCCGTCCGCTACCGTCAACTTCGTGCGCAAGCGCCCCACCGACACCTTCCAGGCGAAGATCGGCGCCACGGTCGGTTCGTGGGACAACCGTCGCGTGGACGTCGACGTGTCCGGCCCGCTGACCCCCACCGGCAATGTCCGCGGGCGGTTCATCTACGCCCATGACAAGGGCAATTCCTACCTCGACCGTTACAGCCACGAAGTCAACGTGGCGGCGGGCCTGCTGGCGTTCGATCTGTCTGACGCCGACACCCTGACGGTGGGTTTCTCCCAGCACAACAGCGACGCCAACGGCAACAGCTGGGGCAACCTGCCGCTGGTGGACGGCAACGGCAACGCCATCCATTACAGCGGCCGCAGCTCCAACATCGGTCAGTCGTGGAACTACTGGAACCTGCACACCCAGCGCGCTTTCGCCGAGCTGAACCACGATTTCGGCAACGGCTGGAACGCCAAGGTCACCGCGACCGGCATCACTCAGTACCAGGACGCGGACATCTATTACATCTCCGGCGTGACGGACGACCTGGGCGCTGCCTACGCCACCGACACCTCCAGCAAGGAACACCAGTTGGTGGGCGAGGCGAAAGTGTCCGGCCCCTTCAGCCTGTTCGGTCGCGAGCATGAACTGACGTTCGGCGCCAACTATGGCCGCACCCATCACAAGGAAACTGCCTACAACCTCAATGATTACGGCTATTACGACGCTACGCTGTCCGATTCACTGGCCGGCCGTATCCCGCAACCGGGGCTCAACTACACCGACGCCAACAACATGGGCAATTTCAGCGACAGCCAGAAAAGCCTGTACGCCGGCGCGCGCTTCAGCCTGATGGACGACCTGCACTGGATCGCCGGCGCACGGATGCTCAGCGCTGACGGCAAGGGCGAGAACTACGGCGCCGCCCATGACACCCGCGAACACGGCAAGATCACGCCCTACACCGGCCTGGTCTACGACCTCAACAGTGAGTGGTCGGTCTACGGCAGCTGGACGCAGATTTTCACCCCGCAATACGTGCTCGGCACCGACGGCAACCTGATCGATCCGCTTGAAGGCACCAGCACCGAGCTGGGCATCAAAGGCAGCCTGATGGACGACCGCCTGAACCTGACGGCGGCGGTGTTCAAGACCAAGCAGGAGAACGTGGCCGAGTACGCGGGCCAGTTGGGCAGTCAATACCTTTACAACGGCGTGGACTTCAAAAGCCGAGGCATCGAGCTGCAAGCGTCCGGCGAAGCGCTACCGGGGCTGGACCTGCTGGCGGGTTACACCTACGTGCACATCGAAAACGCTGACGGTGATGAAGCGCGCAAGTACGTGCCGACCCACAGCTTCCGTGGCATGGCCACGTATCGCCTGCCGGGTATGCCGAAAGCCCGGGTCGGTGGACGCCTGAGCTGGCAGAGCGGGATCGAGGCCGACACCACCAGCGTCGCGCGGCAGAACGCCTACGCCCTGGTTGACCTCATGACCAGCTACGACATCGACCAGCACTGGAGCACTTCGCTGAACCTCAACAACCTCACCGACCGCAAATACCTGATGTCCCTGCAAAGCGGCACCAGCGCCAACTACGGCGCACCGCGCAACCTGACCGCCTCGGTGAGCTGGAAATACTGATATCGCGGTGGGAGAACGGCAGGCCGTGACTGCTTTTTGCAGGCGCGCGCTTGCCTACCAAAGCATGGGTTCAGGCCGTCAAGATGCTGCGGATGTCCTGGCCTCATCGCGGGCAAGCGCGCTCCTACAGGTCCCGTGTTCGCCGCCGGAGCGGATCTGCGGCGAATAAAATCCCTGTAGGAGCCGCCAAGCCCGAGCGAGGCTGCGATGCGGCTTGTCTGACCCACTGCAAACCCCAGGCAGCAGTCGGCAAAACCCGTTCGCCACGTTGCAAGCCTGTGGGAAGTCTGTAGGCGGGCCGTAAGAAAATGCCCGCGATCATTGACATCATTTTCGATTACACTTATATCTGGTCCAACAACTGGACACCAGGCGGCAACGTCGGTGCCAATAAAAATCATGCCTTCATTTGAACCCGTCAACGTGACCCGCCTTTATAGAATGATCGCCAATCAGATCATCGAACGGATCACACTTGGACAATTTCTGCCAGGTAGCCGACTGCCCTCGGAACGCGAACTCTCTGAACAGCTCTCTGTCAGCCGGACGTCCGTGCGCGAAGCCTTGATCGCGCTCGAGATCGAAGGCCACGTGGAAGTCAGGGTCGGCAGCGGTGTCTATGTTCGTGACAGCGAACCCGGCCGCCACCCCGCATGGAAAGGCCTGGTGCCGAGCCTGGACATTCAGGCGTCGGGCGAACACCCGGTCCATGATGTCGGTGCCTTTGAACTGCTGCGCGTGCAATTGCTGGTGGAGCCGGAAGCCGCGGCCATGGCGGCGTCCAACGCCACCGAAGAACAGATTCAAGCCATCGAGGTGGCGGCTCGCGCCATGGAAAACTCCGACACCCCTCGCCTGCACAATCGCCTGTTTCACCTGGCGATCGGTGAAGCGACCGGGAATGCGGCCATGGCGCTGACCATCAAGCTGTTCTGGGATATCCATGATGAAAGCGTGATGTTCAACAACCTTGAACAGCACGTGGTGAACCGAGAAGCGTGGGAACGGGCCGAGCATGAGCACACCGACATTGTCGATGCCATTCTTTCCCGGGACCCCAACGAAGCGAAACGGGCAATGCGCACACACTTCCTGGAAACCCGACGACGCTTGCGTCAAGAGTTCCAGGTCGCCAAGGACATGAACTGAAACAAGGGAGCGTTTCGTAAACGCTCTTTTTTTGGACTTTACTGGTCCAGCCACTTGGCCACCCTACCAATCCGACGACCGCAGGCTGTGGGACATTTACTTTTGGGTGATGTGCTCAGACGCAAACAGACAGGAATCAGTATGAACCGGACTACGTCCCGAAAGGCCCTGAAATGGATGACCGCCGCCGCGCTCACCGTCAGCGCGTTGAGCAGCCTGCCCGCCCTGGCAGGCGGCACCCTCAATGCCATCGTCCAGCCTGAGCCCTCGATTCTGGTGCTCGGGCTGAACGGCCAGTCCCCCACTCAATACGTGGGCAGCAAAATCTATGAAGGCCTGCTCACGTACGGCGCGGACCTCAAGCCGCAGCCCGGCCTGGCGCAATCCTGGACGATCTCACCGGACGGCCTGGTCTACACCTTCAAGCTGCAGGAAGGCGTCAAGTGGCACGACGGCAAGGATTTCAGCGCCGATGACGTGGTATTCAGCACCGACAAGTTCCTGCGCAGCGTTCACCCTCGCGTGCGGCCGATCATCAACAAGTACCTGGAATCGGTGACCGCCAGCGACCCCGCTACCGTGGTCTTCAAGCTCAAGGAACCGTTCGCGCCGTTTATCTCGCTGTTCGGCACCGACAACATGACCATGGTGCCCAAGCACATCTACGACAACGGCACCGACTACGCGACCAATCCCGCCAACCAGCACCCCATCGGCACCGGCCCTTTCATGTTCGACAAATGGGATCGCGGCTCCAGCATCGTGCTGGTGCGCAACCCCAACTACTGGAAGAAAGGCCTGCCGCACCTGGACAAGATCGTCTTCAACGTGATCCCGGACTCCGCGTCGCGGGCCGTCGCGTTTGAAAAAGGTGACGTGCAGGTCCTGCGCGGTGGCGACGTCGACAACGTCGATATCAAGCGTCTGGAGAAAATGCCCGGCGTGGAACGCACCACCCAGGGCACCGAGATTTACTCGACCATCACCTCCATGGTGATGAACGAGCGCAAGCCGCCGTTCAACAACGTCAAGGTCCGCCAGGCCGTGATGTACGCGCTCAACCGCGAGTTCATCGTCAAGAACATCTTCTTCGGCATCGGCAAGGTGGCCACGGGACCTGTGTCCTCGACCACCATGTTCTACGAGCCGAACGTCACCGCGTACAAGTTTGACCTGAAGAAAGCCAAGGCCCTGATCGAAGAATCCGGTGTGGACGTCAGCCAGTACCCGGTGAAGATCCTCGATTACCCGTACGGTTCGGCCTGGAGCCGTCTCGCTGAATACACCCGCCAGTCCCTGCAGCAACTGGGCTTCAAGGTGGACATCGAAGCCACCGACGCCGGCGGCTGGGCACAGCGCGTGGCTAACTTCGACTTCGACCTGACCTTCCACTTCACCGATCAGTTCGGCGACCCGGCCATTGGCGTGTCGCGCCTGTTCGTGAGCAGCAACATCGTCAAGGGCTCGCCGTTCGTGAACAACGAGGGCTACAGCAACCCGACCGTGGATGACCTGTTCGCCAAGGCCTCCTCCGCCACCTCCCTGGAAGAGCGCCAGAACCTGTACTCGCAAGTGCAAAAGATCCTCGTGGACGACGTCGCCAACGGCTACCTGTTCGAGAACCAGAACGTCACGCTTTACAAAGGCAACGTGAAAAACCTCATCACCAACGGCGTAGGCACCAACTCGAATTTCGAGTCGGTCACCGTCGAGCCCTGACAGGTAAACGCCCGTGGCCGCCGATGAGGCCACGGGCTCCCGGGATTTTGCTGCAGGTGTCCGCGTGCTGAAAACACTGACTTACTCGCTTTCAAAACTGATCAAGGCACTGGGCGTGATTCTCGCCGTAGTCGTCGTCAACTTCTTCCTGATCCGGCTGGCACCGGGCGACCCCGCTTCGATCATGGCCGGTGAAGCCGGTGCCAGCGATCCGCTTTACGTCGAACGTCTGCGTGAGCAATTCGGCCTCGATCAACCGCTGTGGACCCAGTTGTGGACCTACATCAAGGGCGTGGTGCAATTTGATTGGGGGTTCTCGTACCGCATGAAAGTGCCGGTGCTGGACCTGATCCTCGACCGCCTGCCCGCGACGTTGCTGCTGATGGTGGCCGCGTTTATTTTCTCCATCACCCTCGGCGTGCTGCTGGGCGTGCTGTCGGCCAAAACCCGTTACACCGGCAAGCGTCGCTGGCTCGACAGCCTGATCGTGTCCGCCGCGCTGGTGCTGTACGCCACGCCGCTGTTCTGGCTGTCGCTGCTGGCGATCATTCTGTTCTCGGTCTACCTGGACTGGCTGCCGGCCTTCGGTATGCAAACCGTGGGCGTCGATCTGCACGGCTGGGCGCACATCAAGGACGTCGCGCTGCACCTGATCCTGCCGACCCTGTCGCTGGGCACGTTCTACATGGCGATGTACGTGCGCCTGACCCGCGCCTCGATGCTCGACGTGATGGGCATGGATTTCGTCAAGACCGCGCGGGCCAAGGGCGTTTCCGCGTCCCGGGTGATCCGTCGCCACGTCCTGCGCAACGGGCTGCTGCCGGTGGTCACGTTTTCCGGCATCCAGCTGGGGCAGATGGCCGGGGGCGCGGTGCTGACCGAGACCGTGTTCGGCTGGCCGGGCATTGGCCGGCTGATGTTCGACGCGCTGATGCAGCGCGATTATCAGCTGTTGCTGGGCATCTTCCTGGTCACCTCCACGATGGTGGTGATCTTCAACCTGCTGACCGATCTGGTTTATCGCCTGGTGGACCCGCGCATCGTATTTGAAGGTGGCAAATGAACGACTTCACCCGCCGATTCATGAAGAACAAGGGCGCGGTCGCCGGACTGTTGATCTTTGCCCTGGTCGTGGCGGTCGCCCTCTGCGCGCCGCTGTTATACGACGCCTCGCCGTGGATGATGGTGGCCGAGCCGCTGCTCACGCCGTTTCAGGACCCGGCCTACCCGCTCGGCACCGACATGCTGGGCCGCGACATCGGCGCCGGCATGGCCTACGGCGCCCAGGTGTCGCTGATCATCAGCCTGGTGTCCACCGCCGTTGCGGTCGTGGTCGGCGTGGCCATCGGTGCGGTCGCCGGTTACCACGGCGGCTGGATCGATGACCTGCTGATGCGCATCACCGAGTTCTTCCAGACCATTCCGCAACTGGCGATGGCCGTGGTGCTGGTCGCGATCTTCACCCCGTCGCTGTATTCCATCGTCGGCGCCATCGCCCTGGTGTCATGGCCGCCGGTGGCGCGCCTGGTGCGCAGTGAATTCCTGACCCTGCGCCAGCGCGAGTTCGTGCAGGCCGCCGTAGTCATCGGCCTGCGCCCCAGCCGGATCATCTTCACCCAGATCCTGCCCAACGCCATGTCGTCGATCATCATCACCGCCTCGCTGATGGTCGCCACCGCGATCCTCACCGAGTCGGCGTTGTCGTTCCTGGGCCTGGGCGATCGCAACATGATGAGCTGGGGATTCATGATCGGCGCCGCTCGCACGATGCTGCGCGAAGCGGCGTGGATGAGCATCCTGCCGGGGCTGGCGATTCTGCTGACCGTGCTGGCGATCAATCTCATCGGCGAAGGCCTGAGCGACGCACTCAATCCGCAACTGCGCAACCGGGGTGAACAATGAACCCAACCACCGACCACATCGAGCCTGTTACCGACGACGGCGCCGCGCTGCTCAGCATTCGCGGGCTCAGCGTGCGCTTGCCGGGCAACGGTGAGCGCAGCCACGCGGTAAAAGACATTTCCTTCGACCTGCGCCGTGGCGAAATCCTGTGCATCGTCGGCGAATCCGGCTCGGGCAAATCCATCAGCGCCAACGCCATCATGGGCTTGCTGCCGGACTATCTGCGCCCGGAGCAAGGCCAGATTCTGTTCGCCGGCAACGACCTGCTGCAGCAAACCGAAGACCAGCTGCTGGCACTGCGCGGGCGCAAGATCGGCATGATCTTTCAGGAACCCATGTCGGCCCTGAACCCCACTATGCGCATCGGCCAGCAGATTGCCGAAGTCATGGAAACCCATCAGGTGGGCAACGCGGCCCAGCGCCAACAGCGGGTGATGGAGTTGCTGAACCTGGTGGGGCTGCCTGATCCGGAGACGCTGCAGCATGTCTACCCGTTCCGGTTGTCCGGCGGGCAGCGCCAGCGGGTGATGATCGCCATGGCCCTGGCCCTCGAGCCGGACATCCTGATCGCCGACGAACCGACCACGGCGCTGGACGTCACCACCCAGGCGCAGATTCTGGCGCTGATCCAGAAAATCCAGCGGTCCATGGGCATGGGCGTGATGTTCATCACCCATGACTTCGGGGTGGTGGCCGACATCGCCGACCGCATCATCGTCATGGAAAAAGGCCTGCTGGTGGAACAAGGCAGCGCCGAGCAGATTCTGCACAGCCCGGCGCACCCGTACACCCGGCGCCTGATCGCGGCTGTGCCCCATGGCAAGCCCGAAGCGACGCGGCTGGAAGATAACCCGGCGCCGCTGCTTGAAGTGCGCAACCTCATGAAGACCTACGTCACCGGCGGCATGTTCAGCAAAGGCCGCGTGGTGCACGCGGTGAACAACGTCAGCTTCAACGTGGCCCGTGGCGAAACCCTGGGCATCGTCGGCGAGTCCGGCTCAGGCAAAAGCTCCATCGGCAAATGCCTGCTGAAGCTCCAGGGTGTGGACTCCGGCGAGATTATCTTCGCCGGGCAGGACATCGTGCCGCTGTCGCAGAAGGCGTTTCGCGGCCAGCGCGCCAAGCTGCAAATGATTTTCCAGGACCCGTTCGCCTCGCTCAATCCTCGGCACAAGGTCGGGCGCATTCTCATGGACGGGCCGGTGGCCAACGGCGTCTCCCCGGCCCAGGCCGAGCGCCGCGCAAGGGAGCTGCTGGCCCTGGTGGAACTTGAGCCCAGCGCATTCGACCGCTACCCGAACGAGTTTTCCGGCGGTCAGCGGCAACGCGTGGGCATCGCTCGCGCCCTGGCGCTGGACCCTGATCTGCTGGTGGCGGACGAGTCGGTGTCGGCGCTGGATGTGTCGGTGCAGGCGCAGGTCCTGAACCTGCTGCAGGACATCCAGCTGCGCCTGGGCGTAGCCATGGTCTTCATCACCCACGACCTGCGGGTCGCGGCGAAGATCTGCCACAAGGTGGCGGTCATGCACCGGGGGCAACTGGTGGAATACGGGCCGCCCGAGCAGATCCTCGGCAACCCGACCCAGGCGTATACCCAAAGCCTGATCGACGCCATGCCCGGCAAGGAATGGGACCGCCGCCGCGCCCTTGAGCCCGGCGCTTCGGTGTGAACCCCTGAGCCTGTCGCCCGCACTCACGCAGTGCGGGCGACGCCTTTTTTCCTGTGCCGGCGTGCCGTCCGACGGACCGCGCTGGCCCCTATCGGGTCAAGATCCTTGAATACCACTACCTTCGACTTTATCGTCATTGGCGCGGGCGCCGCCGGTGCCATCCTGGCCCACAGGCTGAGCGAGGACCCTTCGGTGTCGGTCTGCCTGCTGGAAGCCGGCCCGCCGGATACGTCGCCGTGGCTGCGTATTCCTGCGGGCTTCATCAAAGTCATCGGCGACCCAAAGTGGACCTGGCAGTTTCGCTCCGAGCCCACCGCCCATACGGCCAATCGCCCGATCAACCTGCCTCAGGGCCGGACGCTGGGCGGTACTACGTCGATCAACGGCATGATCTACAACCGGGGCCAGTCCCAGGATTACGACCAGTGGGCCGCCCAGGGCAATCCCGGCTGGAGTTACAACGAGGTGCTGCCGTACTTCAAGCGCAGCGAACGTCATCTGGGCCCGGTGGACAGTAAATTCCACGGCACCGATGGCTTGCTGGGCGTGTCGCGCCTGCAATGGCATCACCCGGTGGCCGAGGCCTTCATCGCCGGGGCCAATGCGTCCGGACTACCACGCAACGAGGATTACAACGGCGCGCAGCAGGCCGGTGTCGGTTATTTCCATCGCACGATTGCCGGCCGCTGGCGTTCCAGCACGTCCCGCGCGTTTCTGCGCCCTGCCCTCGCCCGCCCGAACCTGACCGTGTTGACCGACGCGCAGAGCGTCCAATTGCTGATGCAGGACAAGACCGTCACCGGCGTGCGCTACATGAACGCCCGCGACCCTGCCCGCCTTGGCGAAGTCCAGGCGCGACGGGAAGTGGTGGTGTGTGCCGGCGCATTGAACACGCCCAAGCTGCTGGAGCTGTCGGGCATTGGCTCTCCGGCCGTGCTGGAGCGAATCGGCATCGCCACCCGTCACGCCCTGCCCGGCGTCGGGGAAAACCTCGGTGATCACTACTCGGTGCGCGTCGTCGCCCGGGTCAAGGGCATCGCCACCATCAACGAGATCAGTCGCGGACCGCGTCTGGTGCGCGAGGTGTTGCGCTGGCTACTGGGGCGCCCGAGCCTCCTGGCGGTCAGCCCGTCGCTGGTGCACTGGTTCGCCTCCACCGACCCGACCGCCAGCCGGCCGGACCTGCAAGGCGTGTTCACCCCGGCCAGCTACAAGGAAGGCTCCATCGGCCAGCTGGACAGCTTTGCCGGCATGACTGCCGGCGTCTGGGTCCATCGTCCCAAGAGCCGTGGCCACGTCCACGCCCAATCGCCGGACCCGCTGCAAGCGCCACTCATCCAGGCCAATTACCTGTCGCACCCGGAGGATCGCGCGTTGTTGCTCAAAGGGATTGCCCAGGCCCGCACACTGCTGCGCAGCGCCGCCTTGCGCGAGTATTTCGACGAGGAAGTGCTGCCCGGCGCCAGCGTGCAAAGCGACGAGGACGTGTTGGCCTTCGCCAGTCGCTACGGCGGATCGGCGCAACATCTGGTAGGCACGTCGAAGATGGGGCCGGCCAGCGACCCGATGGCAGTGGTCGATCACGAACTGCGGGTCCATGGCCTCAACGGCCTGCGCATTGCCGACGCCTCGGTCATCCCCAGCAGCCCCTCGGCCAATACCTGTGCGGCGAGCATGATGATTGGTGAAAAGGCTGCGGACCTGTTGTTGGGTCGTGGGCCGCAACCGGCCGGCACTGAGACCGAAAGCTTGCTTGCGGACCTCTCTGTGCAACTGACGCAACCCGTCCATTCGTGAGGGACAACCTGATGCCCACCAGCCTGATCGATCAAATTCTCGGTAACGCCAGCCGCGCGGGGCTGACCATCACCGACCAGCGCGCCGAGCAGATCGCCTCGGCCGTGCGACCGCGACTGGAAGCCTTCGCCCGGATTCGTCCGCGCCTGTCGTTCGACGACGCGCCGTCCTTCGAAAGCGAGTTGCTGGCTGCCCGTCATGTGCCGGAGCCTGGTCAATGAACGCTCCTTCCGATCCGCTGGACCTGAGCCTGACTGCAGCCCGCGCCGCGCTCGCTGCGCGCGAGGTGTCATCGGTAGAACTGACCCAAGCCGCGTTGGCCCGGGCTCACGCCCTGCAAGGGGATTTCAATGCGTTCATCCGTTTCGATGACGAGAGTGCCTTGCGCCAGGCCCGCGCCAAGGATGACCTGTTGGCCGCAGGCTGCACTCACGCGCTGACCGGCATACCCCTGGCGTTCAAGGACATGTTCTACCGTGAGGGACAGGTCTCGACCTGCGGCTCGAAGTTGCGTGAGCACTGGAAGGCGCCGGTCACTGCCCAGGTGCTCGATTGCCTCGATAACGCCGGGGCGGTCAGCCTCGGCACCCTGAACATGACCGAATTCGCCTACGGTCCCACCGGCCAGAACGCCTGGACCGGCGATGCGCGCAACCCCTGGAACCGCGACTACATCAGCGGCGGCTCTTCGTCGGGGTCGGCCATTGCCGTGGCGACGCGCATGGCGTTCGGGACGCTGGGTTCGGACACCGCCGGCTCCGTGCGCATGCCGGCGGCGCTGTGCGGTGTCACCGGGATGAAAACCACGTACGGGCTGGTCTCGCGCTTTGGCTGCATGCCGCTTTCGTCGTCACTGGACACCGTCGGCCCGCTGACCCGTAACGTGCAGGACAACGCGCTGCTGCTGTCTCTGATCGTCGGGAGCGATGCCCGGGACCCGGCAACGCTTGCGTTTGGGCAGGTCCCGCCGGGCAATTACCTGAGCAGCGCCGCAGCGCCCACCGTGGAAACACCGTTGGCCGGGCTGCGCATCGGCATGCCCAGCGGCTATTTCGACCGCCATCTGGATGGCGCGATCGGGCGCATTCTGGCTCAGGCCAGCGCCGTGCTGGCTGACGCCGGGGCGCTACTGGTCAGCGTGCCGATGCCTGCCGAGATGGACGCCATCAACGCCGCCGGGGTGTTGCTCAACTGGGGTGACGTGATCAGCCTGCACGGCGCGCACCTGCGTGGGCACATTGAGCAGCTCAGCCCGCAGACCCGTGGGCGGATGGAAGTGGCGCTGGGCGCGACGGCTCAGGATTACCTGGACGCACAACGGCTGCGCGGCGTGATGCTCAAAGCGTTCTGTTCAGACGTGTTTGGCGCTTGCGATGTGCTGCTCGCACCGGCACTGTCGATGCCCACCCCGCGCTTGAGCGATGTGGACGTCAACGGTGGCCCGGCGATGATGACCGTTCTCGATGAAATCACCCGCCTGACCCGCCCGGCCAATGTGCTCGGGCTGCCGGCGCTGACCCTGCCCTGCGGTGCGCTGGAAAACCGGCTGCCCGTGGGTATGCAGCTGATGGGCCGGCCGTTTTCCGAAGCGTTGCTGTACCGGGTCGGCGCCGCCTTTGAGCAGCGGACCCCCTGGCACGCACGCTCGCCCCTGTCTTCCCTTTAATACGGAGCCCTGAACATGGAACTGGACTACTCGACCTTCGCCGCCGGCGACGTGGTGCTGCAATCAGGCCGCACATTCCGCAACCTGACCCTGGCCTACAAAACCTACGGCCGTCTGAACGCCGACAAAGACAACGTCATCGTTTACCCGACGTCCTACGCCGCTCAGCATCCGGACCTTGAGCACATGATCCAGCCCGGCGGTGCACTGGACCCCGAGCGCTACTTTATCGTCATCCCCAACCTGATCGGCAACGGCCTGTCGAGTTCGCCGTCGAACACACCGTGGCCCGACACCGGCGACCGCTACCCCCATGTCACGTTCTACGACGCCGTGCAGGTGCAAAAGCGCATGCTCGCCGAGCTCTGGGGGATCGAGCGCATCGCGTTGGTCTATGGCTGGTCCATGGGCGCGATGCAGGCTTATCACTGGGGCGCGCTGTTCCCCGACGCAGTGGAGCGCATCGCGGTGGTCTGTGGCGCGGCCCGTTGTTCCCCGCACAACAGCGTGTTCATCCAGGGCATCGAACACGCCTTGAAAGCCGACCCTCACTGGAACGATGGCGCCTTCACCGCTCGCCCGGTTCGCGGGTTGCGGGCGATGGGGCGCATCTACGCCGGCTGGGCGCTGTCGCAGACGTTCTTTCGTGAGGAAAAATGGCGTGTGCTGGGGGCCAGTTCGCTGGAGGATTTTCTGATCAACAACTGGGAAGCCAGTTTCTCGCGCCGTGACGCCAGCGACCTGCTGGCGATGTTCTGGACCTGGCGCCATGGCGACATCAGCGCCAACGACCTGTACGGCTCAGACCTGCCGAAAGCATTGAGCGCCATCAAGGCCAAAACCCTGCTGATGCCCGGCGACCACGACCTGTATTTCCAGACCGACGACAACATCGCGGAGATGGCGCACCTGAAAAACGCCGTCCTCAAACCCATCCCCTCGATCTGGGGCCACCGCGCCGGCAACCCCTCCGCCACCGCCCAGCCCGAAGACCGGGCGTTCGTTGAAGCGGCGATCCGGGCGCTGCTGGAAGATTAATGCCCGACGTGCACATCACCCTGTGGGAGCGGACCTGTCCGCGAAAGCATTCGCACATCCTGCCGAGGTGCGTCGAATGTACCGCCCTCTTCGCGGACAGGTCCGCTCCCACGGTTGAACTGCGGCGCAGCGCTGATCGCGAGCAAGCTCCCTCCCACCACGTCCTGCGGCGGGCACGTATTCTCTGTAGGCGCTGCCGAGGGACGAAGGTTGCGATGGCTAAACGCCCTGCCCCTTATTCGAAACTCACCGCCTTCATCGGCTTGACGTTGACTTTCAGTTCGAAGACATCCGGGCGGGCGTAGTGGCCGCACACGTCCATGTCCTGGTTGCCCTTGTTCAGCAGCGTCATGTCCAGGTCGGCGTACAGTTCGGTTTCGCAGTCATGCACCGGGCCGGCGAGCACTTCCCCCAGGGGGCTGACGATCATGCTGCCGCCGCGCATGATGTAGTCATCGCCCTTGAAGTCGAGTTCGAAGGCGGCCCGGTGTTCATCCGAGTATTCGTTGAGCTTGATCGCCTGGCAGGCGGACAGCACAAAGACCCGGCCCTCCAGCGCAATGTGCACCATCGAACTGGGCCAGGAGACGCGGTCATCGGCGGTGGGCGCGCAATACAGCTCGACACCCTGGGCGTACATCGCCTGACGCAGCGCCGGCATGTAGTTCTCCCAGCAGATGACACTGCCCAGCACGCCGATGTCGGTGTGCACCGCCTCGAGAGTGGAACCGTCGCCAAAGCCCCAAATGATCCGCTCCTGCCCGGTGGGCATGAGCTTGCGGTGATAACCCGCCACACCCCGTCCCGGAACCAGGGTCACGGCGGTACAGTACAAGGTACGGCCAAAACGCTCGATGATCCCCACAACCGCAGTCACCCCGGTTTCATCGACGCAGGCCGACAGCGTATTCAACTGCGGGCCGTCCAGTGTCACGGCGCCTTCGACATAAACGTTGTACTGCTGCCGGCCCGTCGGGCTGCGGTTGCCCACCACACTGCCGAAACCGAGGCCCTTGGGGTAACCGCCGATGAACGCCTCCGGGAATACCGCCAGCGTCGCACCCTGGGCCGCGACCCGGCGCAGGATGTCGCAAGCCTTGTCGGTGCTGGCCGCTGGGTCATGAGGGATGGATGCCGCCTGGATCACTGCTACTCGCATCACGTGTTCTCCTAATAGTTGCTGATGTCGTTGTCTTTGGTTTCAGGCAGGGTTCGCCACAGCACCAGCAGGCACACCAGTGACACGCCGGCCAGGTACCACGCCGGGACGTCGGGGTTGCCGGTTTCGCGAACCAGCGCAGCGGCAATAAAGGGTCCTGGGCCCGCCAGCACGGCCAGCGCAAGGTTGTGCCCGAGGGCGGCGCCGGTGGAGCGGATCGACGCCGGAAAGATCTCCACCAGCAGCACCACGTCCATCACCGCCGTGATGGCGACCAGAATGCCGAGCACCGTGAGCCCGAACAGGATCGCCCACAGGTTGCCGGTGTTGAGCAGCACAAAGATCGGATAGGCCAGGACGGTCAGCCCGGCCGCCGCGCCCAACAGCAGTTTGCGGCGACCGAATGCGTCACTCAGCCGTCCGATGATCGGATGGGCAATGCAGTAGATCACCAGGGCCAGGCTGCATAGCCACAACGCCGTGCTTTTCGGCAAACCGACCGTGGTCACCAAGTGGTTGTTGGCGTAGGTGATGAAGAAATACAGCGAAACCCCGAACAGCGCGGAGAAGGCAAACGTGGTGATAAACGCGTTGCGCTTGACCGCTCCGGACGGCGCTTGCACCGTCGTGGTGCCGCGCTGCCGGACCATCGCCTCGTAGACCGGTGTGTCGCCCAGCCGACGACGGATGTAGATCGCGATCCCGGTCATGATGATCGAGGCCACGAAGGGCAGACGCCAGCCCCATGAAATCAATTGCTCATCGGTCAGCACGTTCGACAGCACCGCCGCGGTGAACGTCCCGAACAGGAAGGCGCAGCCGGCGGTGCCGGTGATCACGGCCGCTGCGGTGGCCCGGCGGTTGGCCGGGGCACTTTCAACGATGTAGATCCCGGCGCTGGACCATTCGCCGCCCACCATCATGCCTTGTATGAAGCGCAGCGCGATCAGCATCACCGGCGCCAGGATGCCAATCGTGGCGTAACCCGGGAGCAGGCCGATCAACGTGGTGCAGATGCCCATCCCGAACACGGTGATGATCAGCACCGCCCGGCGGCCAAAGCGATCGCCGATGGGGCCGAGGATCAACGCCCCAAAGGGTCTGGAGACAAAGCCCACGGCAAACACGGCCAGCGATGACAGCAGCGACACCCCCGGCGCGCTGGACGGGAAGAACAGCGTGCCGATGATCGCGGCAAAGTAGCCGTAGATCGCAAAATCGAACCATTCCATGAAGTTGCCGATGCCCACCGCCACGGCACGCTTGCGCATGTCTACGCTTTGGCTGGAATGGAACTTGCTGCGGCTTGATGCCTGATGTGTCGTGTCCACTGGATAACCCCTGACCGCGCTGGTAATGGGCCAAGCCTAGGAACGATGAAGCCCGCCTGACAAACGATTAGAAAAGATGACCCGGATTAACGTACGTAATATCGCCCGCATCGACATGAACCTGTTGCTCACTTTTCATTGCCTGATGACCGAGCGAAGCGCGACACGGGCCTCGGCCGTCCTGCATGTCACCCAGGGCGCCGTCAGTTCGGCCCTGCGCCGCCTGCGCGAGCATTTCGATGACGAACTGTTCGTCCGCACCCCGTCCGGCATGCAACCGACCCGCAAGGCCATGCTGCTGGCGCCCACCATCGCGCAGGCGCTGACGTCGATTTCCGGGCTGCTCACCGGCGAGCTTGAATTCTGCGCCGAGCAATCCAGCCAGGTGTTCAACATCGGCCTGTCGGACGACATCGAGGCGTATCTGGCGCCGCAGATCGTCAGCGCCGCCGCGTCCAGTGGTCTGGGGGTCAGCTTCGCTTTTCACCAGACCAACAGTTCGTTGTGGAAACAGGCCTTGCAGGACCCGGACATGGACCTGGTGCTGTGCTGCGAACCCAAGGACTTCACCACCCGCTATTCCTCGCAGGTGCTGTTTTCTTCGTCCTACTCATGCCTGTACCGGCCGCGACCGGATGGCGACGAAGCACCCATGGGGCTGGAGGACTACTTCGAGGCCAGCCATGTGCGCGTGTCCTACGATGGCCGACGCGGCTTCATCGATGACATGTTCGAGCGCGCGGGACGCAGCCGAAAGGTCATGGCTTCGTTCAGCCATTTCGCCGGCGCCTTGTCGACCCTGGCCGCCAGCCAAGGCGTCCTGACGCTGCCCACCTTCGCCGCCATCACCTATGCGCGGATGATGAACCTGACCGTGTGCCCGGTGCCGCTGGCGGTGCCCTCGTTCAGGTGCTTCACGGTCTGGGACAACATCCGGCACAACGAGGCGCATCACCTGTGGCTGCGCCAGTTCATCAGCGACGTGGTGCAAAGAGGCGACCCGGCGGTGAACCCGGCGCCGGCCATGGCAACCGCCTATGACCCGCGCGCTGACGCCCTGACCATCGTGCCGGCCCGGGCCGGTTGAAACGGCGCAAACAGACGCCCGAGAAGCGCTTCCCCCGCTGAACCACGCACTCATCGACAGACGGTTACATCAATTCGAATGAGTGAGTGTGCGGTGATTGGCCGTGATGACATCATGCACGCCATTCGCAAAGAGTTGTGGGGCGTCATGCTGGATATTGAAGTAACACCGGGTAGCGCTCCGCGCATCGACCTGCCCCGAGGCGGCGGCGAGATGGGGCGTCAGCTGCGGGAAAAAGACTGGTCCGGCTCTCCCCTCGGCGCCCGCAGCACCTGGTCTCCCGCACTGCTGACCACCATGAGCCTGATGCTCAACGCGGCAGACAGCGTCTATCTGGTCCTGGGCCCGGAGCGCCTGCTATTTTTCAACGATGCCTTCCGCGCCGTGCTGCCGGGCATCCCCGCCCATGTGCTGGGGCGCCCGGTGACCGACGTGCTGCGCACCGCCTGGCGTGAGATATCACCGTTGGCCGACAAGGCCTGGCGCGGTGAAAGCGTTCGCATCAACAAGCAGTTTCTGACCGTCAGCCGTAATGGCCGCAGCGAGCATTCATGGTGGTCGCTGTCGTTCAGCCCGCTGTATGACGACGAAGGCCGGGTGATGGGCCTGTTTTGCCAGGTCGACGAAACCACTGAGCACATCCGGACCGAAAAGCGTCTTGACGAGCACGAAGCCTTCACCGACCGGGTTCTGGCCAGCCTCAACGACTGCATCAAAGTGCTGGACCTGGACGCCCGGCTCACGTTCATGAGCGAAGGTGGGCAACGCATCATGGAGGTCACCGATTTCAACGCCATTCGCGGCTGCCCCTGGCCGGACTTCTGGCAGGATCAGGGCAACGCCGACGCCAGGGCGGCAGTCGCTCAGGCCAGGCTTGGCCACAACGCCTCGTTCATGGGGGCGGCGCAGACCTTTGGTGGCACCCTGAAATGGTGGCACGTGCAGGTCAGCCCGATCTTCGGCACAGACGGCAAGCCCGAAAAAATCCTGTGTGTCTCCCGGGACATGACCAGCTTGCGCGAAGCGGAGGAATCGCTGCGCACGCTCAACGAGTCCCTGGAACAGCGGGTGATCGAGCAGACCCAGGACCGGGACCGCATCTGGCGCCTGTCCGCCGACCTGATGCTGATCGTCAGCTTCGACGGGCAGATATCGGCGGTCAATCCGGCCTGGACTCAGCTGCTGGGCCACGAGCAGGACGCGCTGATCAACACCTCCATCGCGGCGCTCATCCACCCCGAAGACTGGGCCAAGACCCGGCGAGCCATGGACGAACTGCGCACCGGCAAAAGCTTTTTCGGGTTCAAGATTCGCTACCGGCACGCCAATGGCAGTTACCGGGTCATTGCCTGGTCGGCGGTGCCGGACAAAGACTTCATCCATGCCGTGGGCCGCGACATCCAGGTCGAAGAGGACGCCAAGGAAGCGCTGCGTCGCTCGGAAGAAGCCCTGCGCCAATCCCAGAAGCTGGAAGCCATCGGGCAGTTGACCGGGGGCGTGGCCCACGACTTCAACAACTTGCTGACGGTGGTCAAGTCCTGCGCCGAGCTGTTGCGGCCCGCTTCCCTGCCCGAGCCTCGCCGCCTGAAGTACGTGGAAGCCATCTCCACCACGGTTGACCGCGCGGCGCGCCTGACCAGCCAGTTATTGACCTTCGCCCGGCGTCAGACCCTGCGCCCGGAAGTGTTCAACGTCAGTCAGAACGTGCTGCACGTCGGCGAGATGATGGACAGCCTGACGGGCGCCCGGATCCGGGTCACGATCCAGACGCCTGACGAGCCCTGCTTCATCAACGCCGACGGCAGCCAGTTCGACACCGCCCTGGTGAACATGGTGGTCAACGCCCGGGACGCCATGGCCGGCGACGGGCAGCTGACCATCACGGTCGCCAGCGCCACCAGCCTGCCCTCGGTGCGTTCACACCCGCTGCGCACGGGCGACTACATCACCATTTCCCTGACGGACACCGGCACCGGCATCCCGCCTGAAAAGCTCGGGGTAATTTTCGAGCCGTTCTACACCACCAAGGGCGTCGGCAAAGGCACAGGCCTTGGGTTATCGCAGGTCTTTGGTTTCGCCAAGCAGTCGGATGGCGAAGTGGTGGTACAGAGCGAATTGGGCCAAGGCAGTACGTTCACCCTGTACCTGCCCCGGGTCCAGGAGCAATCGGTGGAGACCCGACACGAGGCGCAGCCGTCGGGGCTGTCCGGTTCGGCGTTGTGCGTGCTGATGGTCGAGGACAACGAAGACATCGGGATTTACATCTCGCAGACCCTGGAACAGATGGGGTTTGAAGTGATGTGGGTGCCCAACGGCCTGGCGGCGCTGGAGGCACTGGAACGCCACCCGGCCAGCTTTCAGGTGGTGTTCTCCGATATCTCCATGCCGGGCATGAGCGGGGTCGAGTTGCTCAAGCAAATTGAAACTCTGTACCCATGGCTGCCGGTGGTGCTGACCACCGGCTACACCCAGGAACTGGCCCACCCCGATGAAGCCGATCTGCGGCGCTTCGAGTTGCTGCGCAAACCGTATTCGGTGGAAGAACTGTCGGCGTTGCTGCAGCGCATCGTCAGGGATCGCACCGCCGACGCCGTCCAGGGCTGAGGGCCGTCGTCAGGCAGGTTCGGCCGCGGTCAGGCTCCGCGGCAGTGTCACCTTGAACACGGTGCCCGACTCGGTCGTGGATGACACTTCAATGCTGCCGCCATGGGCGGTGGCAATCTCGGCGGCGATGAACAGCCCCAGCCCCAGACTGGCCAGCGGCCCCTGCTCGACGGCGGCATGGGGCGAATAGCGGCCCATCGGGTTGAAGATGGACGGCAGCACCTCCGCCGGTATGGGCTGGCCATCGTTGTGCACGCTGAACACCAGCGCGTCTGCGCCGCCCTCCAGCGAGACGACCACCGGGGCGTGTCGCGCGCCGTGCTGCACCGCATTGCCGATCAGGTTGGAGAACGCCTGCTCCAGGCGAGCGCCGTCAAAATCACCCTCGGTCACGCCTGATGCCTGGAAACGGATGTCAGCCTCGGGGTGGACGGTGCGCGATTCATCCACGATGCGCTCGCACACCGGCGCAACGTCCAGGTGCGCGCGTTTGACCGGGATGCCGGGGCCGACCTGGGAACGGGTGAAGTCCAGCAGGTCGCCCACGATCTGGTTGGCGCGCTTGACGCTGGCGTAGATCTTGGAGGTGATCTTGGTCGCCCGCTCGCCCAGGTCGTCGGTGCGCAACAGCACATCGGCGCCCAACAGGATCGCGCTCAGCGGCGTGCGCAGGTCGTGGCCGAGGATGCCGAGAAAGATATTGCGCGAGGCCTGCACCGCGTCGGTGTAGCTGGCAATGGACTCGGCAAGCGCCTGATCGATGGCTTCGTTGAAGCGAATCAGGTCATCCACTTCAAAGGTCGCGCCGGTTTTGATCTGGCCCATCCAGTGACGCACCACACTGGCCCGCAACGCCCGGAATTCAGAAACGATCTGGTTGATGGAGAAGCCTGCCACCAGCCGCGTGATCGCGTGGGACTCGGCGGCCGTGCCGTCAGCCGCGGGACCTCGGCCCTGGGATTTATCGACCTGCTGGCGCGACGATTGCTCGGTACCCAGGTCAGCGGCGATGGTTCTCAGCATCCGCTGCGCGTGGTCACGCAGTGCGGTAGCGTCCAACGGCTTGTCAGGGACCGCCATGGTCTGGGCGAAGTCTTCCCATTCCTGCAGGATGGGTTCGATGTTCTCGATGATGAGGCGGGAAAGGCGCATGAGTGTTCGGTCCTGGAATCAATCGCGTGCCCTCTCTGGAGCACGTCGAGGCTTGAGCTGGCTTATCGGATATGGCGACCGAGCACCACAAATAGCTGGTTGACGCCGGCGCGGTCTTCCCGGGTCATTCGCCGCAGCGTCGCCACAATGCTTTGCTCGTTATGGGTGAGGTCGGACGGGTCGGTGACACACCGTTCGCTGGTGATCAGATACGCCACATCGATCAACTCCGATATGGCCAGGAGGTAGTCCACTTTGGGGAGGCGCAAGCCACTTTCGTAATGACCCTGAGCATTGGGCTGCACGCCGCCCAATTCAGCCAGTGCCCTCTGCGTGAGCTTGTGGCTCACTCGTTCTTGTCTTAACCGACTGCCAAATGAGCCCATGATTCCATCAACCTTGGTCAGCCTCAGAAATGAGACCGATGCGGCAGCATGGGCGCGATCCACCCAAATAGATACGATTTGCGGGAAAGCTTATCCAAAACTGCAGGTGCCCACGTATTCGCGAGGCGTCGTGCCTGACACCCCGCGTCCGCCGCCTCGGCAACGCGTTGACGCCTGTGAAGCGGCGAGCAGTTTCCTTCAACACGCTCGCTCTCAAGCTTGGGGTAGCCATTCCTTCCTGTTTATTGACGTCAACTAACTGTGCACCGTTTTATTGGTTTAATTCAGTTATGCCTGCGTTCAGAGCGCTGCAGTTCTGCGGGGCAAAGCTTCAGTTCAGCGCAGGGAAAGCTGATATCAAAACGGCCTTCACCCTTCAGAAATCATGTTTTAACAGAGTTAAAATTCATCGAAAACAGAGCGCGTACTCTGTAATACGTAAAAGACGGATAATAGCGATAAACTTTTTTTTCGCGGCTTAAAATTCTACTATTATAGAATTTAAGGACATTTATCACACGTTCTTAGCTGAATAACGAGACCGAGATAACCAAGATTCAAGACTTTTAACGGCTTTTACTAATCAAATCATTACCCTCCCATAACTTTTACATTCACTATATGGCCTTAATACCCGCAACCGGCTCCGTGCTTGCTTGCCGGTGTTACCGCCTGACTCCCCTTTTCTATTTGGAGATACTCCCAATGGCTAGAAGCTTGCTGCCCCTTGCCGCCAGTTTGCTGATGGGCTTTACCGTGTTGTCCGTGTCAGCCGCCCAAAACGCCAGTCCCCTGCCTGCCACTTCCAGCGACGTGCATCAGGACGTTGACGCCAAGCGCGAGCAGATCACCGGCGCGGATGCCGCCGCCACTCCGCACACAGGCGGTGCGC
Source organism: Xanthomonas sp. WHRI 1810A (assembly GCF_040202885.1). Classification (NCBI taxonomy): domain Bacteria; kingdom Pseudomonadati; phylum Pseudomonadota; class Gammaproteobacteria; order Lysobacterales; family Lysobacteraceae; genus Xanthomonas; species Xanthomonas sp. WHRI 1810A. Next base: position 390,803 of record NZ_JBEGED010000002.1, on the reverse strand, counting down.
AACCGGTGCTCGACGCGCCGATCGCCACCGACGATGCCCCCGAAGGCAATGACAGCAAATAAGCCGTCGGTTGACGCGCAACGCATCACTGCACTGATTGAACGAAACGAGGAGTAGCTGCATGTCCCTGATCAAACAAGGCCTTGGCCTGAGCCTGCTCGCACTGAGCATTTCTCAGGCGAGCGCCGTACTGGCTGTCACCCCGATGACAGGTAATGAAGTCGAAGCGCGGGTTGGCGCGATGCTGGACAATATGTCGCAGTCGGAGAAGATCAACTTCTCCCGCGTCGATGACGGGCGAATGATTCCGAAACTGGACAAGTTCAACCTCAACGGTACGGTCGCCTACGATTCGTCCATGGGCGTGCTGGTCAACGGCAAGACCTTTGGCGCGCAATTCCCGTCCCCGTCAGCCCTTGCGGCGACGTGGAGCATCAACCGCGCCAAGGAGTTCGGCCTGGCGATTGGTTACGAAACCCGCATCGCGGGCGGTCAGCAGATGCTTTCACCCGCCGTCAACCTGTACCGCACCCCGTTTAACGGGCGTGCAGGCGAGTACATGAGCGGCGAAGACCCGTTCCTCGGCGCGGTATTGGCACCGGCCGTCACCAACGGTATTCAGGTTCAGGGCATCCAGTCCGCCGCCAAGCATTTCCTGATGAACGAGCAGGAGGCCAACCGTCATTACCTGAACGTCAAGATTGACGAGCGCTCCATGCAGGAGCTGTACCTGCCCGCCTTCGAATCGCTGGTGAAAAACGCCAATGTCGCCTCGGTCATGTGCGGCTACAACAAGATCAACGGCGATTACGCCTGCGAAAACCACCACCTGATCACCGACATCCTGAAAGGCCAATGGGGTTTTCAGGGCAACGTGATGAGCGATTTCAACTCGGTTCAGGACGCCTTCAAGGGTGCATGGGCCGGCACCGACATCGACATGCCCAGCGGCCTGCAATTTACCGAAGCCAAGCTGCTGCCCTACGTCTGGAACGGCCAGCTGCACCAGAGCGTGATCGACGACAAAGCCCGCCGCAACCTGCGCGCCCTCGTCAGCTACGGTTTCGACAAGGGCGTCAACAAAGCACAGCCCCTGGCGCACACCGAATACGGTCAGACCGCTGCGCTCAACATCGCCCGGGAATCGATCGTACTGCTGCGTAACGAACCGGTAGACGGGGCCAAACCTCTGCTGCCGCTGCCGAGAAACGCAAAAGTTGCCGTAATTGGCGATCTGGCCGTGCAACCGCCGACTTCGCCGTTCGGCACGCCGTACTCTGTGCCTTCCAGCTACGTGACCGAACTCAGCGGTCTCAAGCAGTTGGCGTCCAGCAGCACCCAGGTGGATTACCTGCCGGCGTTGAGCCTCAACCCCATGTCGTCGGTCTGGTACCAGCCGAGCCAGGCCAAGGGCAAGAATGCGATCAGCAACGCCGGTGTGAAAGCCGAGTATTACGCCAACACCACGCTGTCGGGCGATCCGGTGGCGACCCGCGTCGAGCCGGGCGTGAATTTGAACTGGGTCACCAGTAACAACGTCACCGACAACGGCAGCACCACGGTCAGCGGCTACAACCCGGCCGCCGGCGCGTTTTCCGCACGCTTCACCAGCAAGATCAAGCCGACCATCTCCGGCCCGCAAGTGTTCAAAGTCCGGGCCGATGGCGCCTACAAGCTTTGGATCAACGATGAGCTGGTGCTGGAAGACCAGGACAAGCAGGTGTCGTTCGACCTGATCCCCGTCGTCCCGCGCACGGTCAAGACGGTCAACCTGAAGGCCGGCACCGAGTACAACGTCCGTCTGGAATACCGTCGCACCAAGGGCAACTACACCCCGGTGCTGGGCGGCATGAATGGCGTGCAGATGAGCTGGGCGTCGTTGCGTCCACCGGCGAATCTGGCCGATTACGACGCGGTGGTGGTCGCCGCCGGCAGCAACTACGAGTACGAAGGCGAGTCCCTGGACCACCCGTACGAAATGCCACAGTTCCAGTCCGAGCTGATCAGCTTCGTGCAGCGTGCCAACCCGAAAACCATCGTCGTGATGCATGGCGGCGGCGGGATGGACATGCAGCCGTGGGCCAACAAGGTCGCCGCCTCCCTGCACGCCTGGTTCCCGGGCCAGCAAGGCGGTCAGGCGCTGGCCGAGATCCTCTATGGCAAGGTCAACCCGTCCGGCAAACTGCCGATCACGCTGGATAAAAAGATCGAGGACAACCCAAGCTTCCCGTCCTTCTCCGACCCCGTGCCGTACTACTTCAGCAGCGCCAATCCGCCGACTGAAATGACCTACAGCGAAGGCCTGTACCTGGGCTACAGAGGCTACGACAAGAAGCACACCAAACCGCTGTACCCGTTTGGCTTTGGTCTGTCGTACACCACGTACGCCTACAGCGACCTGAAACTGTCGAGCAACGTGCTGGCACCAGGCGCCACCATCAAGGCGACCTTCAAGGTGACCAACACCGGCGACAAGGCAGGCTTTGAAGTGGCTCAGGTGTACGTGCAGCCTTCGCAGCCGAAAGTGGATCGCCCGGAAAAGGAACTCAAAGGGTTCTCGAAGGTGTACCTCAAGCCGGGCGAGAGCAAGACCGTGACCGTCGCGCTGGACTCGCGTTCGTTCGCCTACTACTCGCCTGAGACGGTGAGCTGGATCGTCGACCCGGGCAAGTTCAAGGTGCTGGTGGGCAAGGATTCCGAAGACCTCGCGCTCAATCGCACCGTCGTGGCGCTGTACCCGGAAAAGCTGACCACGCGTGATTCCAACCCGCTTCCCGTTCCGCTGCGCAACGCAGTGCAAGTCAAGCCAGAACAGGCTTACTGATGGGTAGCGATCGGCGGCTGCAATAGCCGCCGATCGCTGTTCGGCGCCTCACACGTTCTACCATCCCCGCTGACACCTCCCCCCCCGCTGCGCCGTCGTTACGGTCGTGCCAGGTCCACCGCCAGTCGCTCCAGGAATCGGGCGAACGCGCGATGGATGGGCACTTCTTCAGGTGAACGAAGCCACTGGATCTGCATGCCGTCCATCATGCCTGCGATCTCGACGCTGACCTGTTTGACGTCGGTGTCTGCCCTGATCTCGCCTGCCTCCATTAGCGCATTGAGTTGAGCCTGGATGTGGCCGTGCACAATGCTGAAGCGGTCGCTGAACCAACGATGGGCCGGATGGGTGACCGACAGGCTTTCCGTGTTGATGATCATCAGCGCCTGGCTGACGGAAGCGTCTTCAATGCTGAAGCGCATGATCCGGTTGAGAAACGCGAGAAAACCCTCCAGCGACGCCACCTGTTCGGCGTCTTGCAAGCGCGTGGCGATGTAGTGATCGCGATGCTCCAGCACGGCGTGCAGCAGCGCCAGTTTGTTGGGGAAGTGATGCAGCAGCCCCACCTGCGACAGCCCCGCCACCTTGGCCACATTGGTCAACGACGCACCCGCAAAACCATCCCGGGCGAAGATCACCATCGCCGCTTGAATGATTTCGAGCTTGCGCACCTCGCCTTTGGGCAGGCGGCGCGGTTTGGGGGGAGACGTTGACTCGGAAATGGGGGCGATCTCAGGGCTGGGGGCGGGTCACACCAGGGGCCGTGGGCAGGTGAGCGACGGAACATACCATGCACGCGAAGCGCCCACAAATACGGCGCCAGGTGGATCGTGTGGAGTTTTGGTTTTTGATCCTGGCCGCAGGCCGTGGGAGCTTGGCTTGCCAGCGATTGGCTGCGCAGCAGTCATCAAACCAGGCGACCGAGGTGTTTCAGGCAAAACGCATCTGCCGGATTTACTGCCGGTGCCCGGCAGATCGCGGGACAAGCCACGCTCCCACGCCCTTCGGGCAGACGCGGATCGTGTCGAATGTGGCCTTTGATGATCGTGCCCACGCTCTGCGTGGGCACGCAGTGGCTGACGCTCCGCGTCCGGTTTTTGATGCTGGCCTCAGGCCGTGGGAGCTTGGCTTGCCAGCGATTGGCTGCGCAGCAGTCATCAAACCAGGCGACCGAGGTGTTTCAGGCAA
>NZ_JBEGED010000002.1:244121-386692 GCF_040202885.1 Xanthomonas sp. WHRI 1810A | reverse complement strand
AATCGCATCTGCCGGGTTTACTGCCGGTGCCCGGCAGATCGCGGGACAAGCCACGCTCCCACGCCCTTCGGGCAGAAGCGGATCGACGTGCACTAGGGCTTTTGATCCTGGCCGCAGGCCGTGGGAGCTTGGCTTGCCAGCGATTGGCTGCGCAGCAGTCATAAGACCAGGCGACCGAGGTGTTTCAGGCAAAACGCATCTGCCGGATTTACTGCCGCTTCGCGGCAGATCGCGGGACAATCCACGCTCCCACGCCCTTCGGGCAGAAGCGGATCGGCGTGCTATGGCTTTTGATGCTGGTCGCAGGCCGTGGGAGCTTGGCTTGCCAGCGATTGGCTGCGCAGCAGTCATAAAATCAGGCGACCGAGGTGTTTCAGGCAAATCGCATCAGCAGGATTTACTGCCGGTGCCCGGCAGATCGCGGGACAAGCCACGCTCCCACGCCCTTCGGGCAGAAGCGGATCGTGTCGAATGTGGCCTTTGATGATCGTGCCCACGCTCTGCGTGGGCATGCACTGACTGACGCTCCGCGTTGCGACGCCGAATGCGCGGCGCACCACGAACCTGTAGGAGCTGCCGAGCCGCCGAAGGCTGCGATGCAATGGGTCTGACACACCGCGTCCTCGCGGCTTCTCCGACACGTTAGCGCCTACAGCAGCGACAAATCGCTTCACATCAATTCAACCGCGCGGCGCTCACCATGGCGCGCAGCAACACGGCGCAGCCGGCGGCCAGGTCTTGCGGGGTCGCGTTTTCGATTTCGTTGTGGCTGATGCCGCCTTCGCACGGCACGAAAATCATGCCGGCCGGCCCCAGTTCGGCGATGAAAATCGCGTCGTGGCCTGCCCCGCTGACGATGTCCATATGGCTCAGCCCCAGCTGCCGGGCGCCATCGCGCACGGCCTCCACGCACTGGCTGGCGAAATCCAGCGGTGGGAAATCCGCGGTCGGCGTCAGTTCATAGGTCAGGCCGTTGTCGGCGCAGGCCTGCTCGATGGCCTGTTGCAGATCGTCCACCATGGCCTGCAGTGTGTCGCTGTGCAGGTGACGGAAATCGATGGTCATTTTCACTTCACCGGGGATCACGTTGCGCGAACCGGGATGCACACTCAGGCAACCCACCGTACCGCAGGCATGGGGCTGGCTGGCGTGGGCGATGCGATTGACGGCGGTGACCACCTGCGCGGCGCCCACCAGCGCGTCCTTGCGCAGGGACATGGGCGTGGGACCGGCGTGGGCTTCGACGCCGCTCAGGGTCAGGTCGAACCACTTCTGGCCCAGGCAGCCCATGACCACGCCGATGGTCTTGCGCTGGTCTTCGAGGATCGGCCCCTGCTCGATGTGCGCTTCGAAATACGCGCCCACGGGATGCCCGAGCACCGCGCGGTTTCCGGCGTAGCCGATGCGCTGCAACTCTTCGCCCACCACCAGCCCCTGCTCGTCCTGCTTGGCCAGGGTCTCCGCCAGGTCGAGTTTCCCGGCAAACACCCCCGAGCCCATCATGCACGGCGGGAAGCGTGAGCCTTCTTCGTTGGTCCAGACCACCACCTCCACCGGCGCCTCGGTCTCGACACCCAGGTCATTCAGGGTGCGGATCACTTCAAGCCCGGCCAGCACGCCAAAACAGCCGTCGAACTTGCCGCCGGTGGGTTGCGTGTCGATGTGGCTGCCGGTCATGACCGGTGCTTTCGACGGATCCTTGCCCGGCCGCCGGGCAAAGAGATTGCCAATGGCGTCGACGCTCACCGTACACCCGGCCTCCTCGCACCAGGTCACGAACAGGTCACGGGCCTGGCGGTCCAGGTCGGTCAGGGCCAGACGGCACACGCCGCCCTTGACCGTTGCGCCCAGTTGCGCCAGATCCATCAGCGATTGCCAGAGGCGCTGGCTATTGATCAGCGGCGCACTGGAGGTAAAAAGCTCAGGATCGATTCGGGTGTTCATGATGATCTCCCATCAGCTGAAAACATCGTTGCAGGGGTTCAGGCCACACCGTGCCCGGCAATCCGGACCGCCAGTTTCACCAGGCTCAGGTCACTGCCTCGCGGCCCCATCAGCGAGATGCCCAGGGGTGCGCCGTCCTTGTTGACCAGCGGCATGCTCAGTTGCGGGGTGCGGCACAGCACGGAAATCGCCAGCAAGTGATGGGAGATCTGCCGCGTCTGTTCGATCTCTTCATCTCTGGCGCTGAGCAGCGGCGCGATGTCCGGCACCGTCGGCATGACCAACACCCGGTCGCCCAACAGATCATTCCACGCGGCGGCGAAGCGTTCGCGCAAGGCACAGGCGTCGTTGTATTGATCGTCGGTCACGGCTTTCGCCCAAGCGAAACGGGCCGCGACATCGGGGCCCAGGCACAAGCCGTTCTGCTCGATGAAATCGCCCTGGGCCATCCAGGCTTCCCGGCCCTGAATGTAGCGGAACGCCCAATACGCATCGGTGAGCGAGGGCAACTCGCCCGCAAGCTTTTCCAGGGGGCCGCACGTGGCTTCGATCTGCGCCAGGGCCGGCGCCAACGCCGCGATGGATTCAGCAGGCAGCATCGCAAACAGCGCGTCGTTGATGACCAGCTCGGGCGCATCGGACAACGGCGCGGTGTCAGCCCCCAGCAGGCACTCGCCCACCAGACCGAACAGCTTGGCCTCACGGGTGAAAAAGCCGGCGGTGTCCATGCTTTCGCACAACGCCTGGGTGTTCGCCAGCGAGATGCGCCCGTGGCTCGGACGCAGCCCGAACAGCCCGCAGTAACTGGCCGGCGTGCGCACCGAACCGCCGGTGTCGCTGCCCATGGCGAAGTCGCACAGCTGATTGGAAACGGCCGACGCCGAGCCCGACGACGAGCCGCCGGGAATGCGGTCGTGGGCCGCACCGTTGCGCGGTGTGCCGTAGTGAGCGTTCTTGCCGCTCATGGAGAACGCCATTTCGTTGGTGTGGGCCTTGCCGATCAGTTCGGCGCCGGCGTCCAGCAAACGCTGAATGACGGGTGCCGTGGTGGTCTTGATCCCGGACATGGCCAACACATGGGGGTTGCCGCCGCCGGTGGGATAGCCGGCGACGTCGAACAGGTCTTTGGCGGCAAAGGTGTAGCCCGCCAGCGGCCCGCTGGCTGCACGGGGCACATCGACAGGCGGGTACGGCATGAAAGCAAAGGCTGAATCGGTCATGACAAGGGCTCACAAACAGGTTGGACAGAAACCTCATTCCAGTGATGACAGCTCACGGAATGATCGGGGATGACGTCTTCGAGGGGGGGCACCACGCTGCGACAGATATCGCTGGCCCGCGGGCAACGGGGGGCGAACGCGCAGCCGTCCGGCAGGTTGGCCAGGTCCGGCGGCGCACCGGGAATGCTGATCAAGCGCTCGCCCTTGCGCAGCCCGTCCTTGGGCCGGGTACCGAGCAATACCTGGGTGTACGGATGCCTGGGGTTGTCCAGCAGTTCGGCCAGCGGCGCCTGCTCGACGATGCGCCCGCCGTACATGACCGCCACGCGGTCGGCCACTTCCACCGCGGCGCCGATGTCGTGGGTGACGAAGATGATCGACAGCCCCAGGGCCTGCTGCAGTTCGCGCAGCAAGATCAGAATCTGGATCTGCACCGTGGCGTCCAGCGCCGTGGTGGGTTCGTCCGCCAGCAGAATCTGCGGCTGACAGGCCAGCGCCAGCGCGATCATCGCTCGCTGACGCATGCCCCCGGACATCTCGTGGGGATAGGCGTCCAGCCGTTGTTCCGGGCTGGGAATACGCACGCTGCGCAACGCTTCCAGCGCGGCGGCCCGGGCCTCGGCCTTGGACATCGGGCGATGGCGACGCAGCGCTTCCACGATTTGTTGGCCAATGGTGTAGACCGGGTCCAGGGCCAGCAGCGGCTCCTGGAAAATCATCGCCGCCACCGGACCGCGCAAGGCCTGCAACTGGATGCGGGACAGCGCCATGAGGTCCTGACCGGCGATCTCGATCTGGCCTTCGATCTGGGTCGAGCGCTCCGAATGCAGGCGCATCAGGGCGCGCAGCGTCACGCTTTTGCCGGAACCGGACTCACCGATCAGCGCCAGCACTTCACCCTTGGCCACCGACAGACTGACGCCGTTGACCGCCGACAGGGTTTGCCCGCCGCGCTTGAATCGCACCTTGAGGTCGCGCACGGCGACCATGGTTTGTGGGTTCATGCCAGCGCTCCTGTGTGGATCAGTCGAGCCGGCGGGCTCTGGCTGTGACCGGCGCCGGGCTGCACCATCAGGCACGCGGCAAAATGCTCGGCACCCGTCATCGTCAGGGCCGGCGGCGTTTGCGCGCACACCGCTTCGGCGTGGGGGCAGCGGGTGTGAAAGCGGCAACCGGAAGGCGGATCGATGGGGCTCGGTGGATCGCCGGTCAGCGGCGACACCAACGTGCGCCGGGCCGGGTCCATGGACGGCATGGAGGTCAGCAACGCCTGGGTATACGGGTGCCGTGCCTCGGAAAACAGCGCTTCGGCCGGGCCGACTTCGACGATCTCGCCCAGGTACATGACCATGATCCGGTCGGACAGATACCGCACCACGTGCAGGTCATGGCTGATGAACACGTAGGTCAGGTTCAGGCTGTCCTTGAGGTCCAGCAACAGGTTCAGCACTTGGGCTTCCACCGACTTATCCAGCGCGGACACCGCCTCATCGAGGATCACCAGGCGCGGTTCCACGGCCAGGGCGCGGGCGATGTTGACCCGCTGACGCTGACCGCCGGACAGTTCGTGGGCGTAACGCCCGGCAAAACGGGTCGGCTCCAGCCCGACCCGGCCCAGCAGGTCCCGGGCGCGCTGCAGGGATTCGCGCGGGCTGACGCCGTGCACCGACGGCCCGAACGCAACGGATTGCTCCATGGTCAGGCGCGGGTTGAGGGACGAATAACTGTCCTGAAACACCATCTGCACCTGCCGCCGGTAATCACGCAACGGCAACTGATGACCGCCCACGCGCATGGCGTCGAACACCAGTTCGCCGCTGTCGTGTTCGATCAGTTGCATCAACAGCCGCGCGGTGGTGGATTTGCCACAACCGGACTCCCCCACCACGCCCAGGGTTTCGCCCTTGTGCACCACGAAATCGATGCCGTCCACGGCACGGACCACGTTGCGTTTACCCAGGCCGCCCTTGACCGGGAAGTGTTTGACCAGTTTTTCCACCTTCATCAGGGGTTGTGCTGGACCGCCGATATCGCGCGTGGTCATGGTCAACTCCTTATCGCCATGGCGGCTCGCAAGCGGTCAGCGAGCACGTTGAAAGAGATCGAGGTGATGAAGATCATCGCCCCCGGCAACGCCGACACCAGTGGCTGCGTGTAGATCGCGGTGCGCAGGGTGTTGAGCATCAGGCCCCATTCCGGCTCCGGCGGGGTAACGCCCAGCCCGAGAAACGACAGGCCCGAGGCGAGGATCATCGACACCGAGATCAGGCCGGTGGTGAAGACAAAGATCGGCCCCAGCACGTTGCCCAGCACCTGGGTGCGAATGATGGTGAACGACCCCGCCCCCGAGGCGCGCGCCGCTTCGATGTAATCGCGGTTGCGCACCTGGGTGGTGACGCTCTCGGCGATCCGCGCCACTTGCGGGACGAACACCAGCGTCAGGGAGATCAGCGCGTTGTTGACCCCGGCACCCAGCGCCCCGGAAAAGGCGATGGCCAGCAGCACCGACGGGAACGCATAGAACACGTCGACGGTGCGCATGATCAGGCTGTTGAGCCAGCCGCCGAAGTAACCGGCAATCACGCCGATCGCGCCGCCGATGAAGAAGGCGAAGATCACCGGGGTGATGCCCATGAACAGGGACAGCCGCGCCCCCAGCATCAGGCGCGACAGCAAATCGCGCCCCAGTTCGTCGGTGCCCAGCGGGAAGCCTTCGGTGCCGATGGGCTTGAGGCGTTTAAACATGGAGGTGGTGAACGGATCGCCCGGCACGATCCACGGGCCGAAGACCGCCAGGATCAACAGCGCGAGGATTACCGCCGCCACCATCAGCGCGACCGGATCGCGACGGACCCGGCCGAACACTTCGCTCCAGTAACCCGGCGAGCTTTCCACCGGGGTGATGACCGGCGCGGCCGGTCGCAGCATCGACAGGTTCATGCTCAGCCCCTTTTGATACGTGGATCGAGCAGCGTCTGCAGGATGTCCACCAGCAGATTGAGCGCGACGAAGAACAGGGCCAGGACCCAGATGGTGCCCTGCAGCAAAGGCAGGTCACGCTGGAAAATCGCCGAATTGAGCAGCAGGCCGGTGCCGGGCCAGGCGAACACGGTTTCCACCAGGATCGAGCCGCCCATCAGGTAGCCGATCTGCAAGCCCATGACCGCCATGGCCGTGGGCGCGGCGTTCTTGACCACGTGCCGGAACAGGCCCCACTCCCCCAGTCCTTTGGCGCGCAGGCCGATGATGAATTCCTGGGACAGGGTTTCCGCCACCTGGGCGCGCACGGTGCGGGCGATGATGCCGGTGGGGATCACCGAGAGGGTGATGGCCGGCAGGATCATGAATTGAAAATGCGCCCAGTCCCACGCCCAGGCCGACTGCCCCATGGGGCCGCCACCGGTGGCCGGTAACCAGCCCAGTTGCGAGGAGAAGACGATGACCATCAGCATGCCGAGCCAGTAATGCGGCACGCTGACGCCGATGGCGGAAATCGCCGAGGCCATCTTGTCCAGCCAGCTGTCCTGAAAGTAGCCACCGACGAAACCGAACAGGCTGCCGAGGACAAACCCGAACAGCGTGGCCAGCACCGCCAGGCGCAAGGAATAACTCACGGCGTTCAGCACTTCGCTGCTCACCGGACGGCCGCTGGCGATGGACATGCCCAGATCGCCATGCACCGCGTGCCAGACCCACAGCCCGAATTGCACCGGCAGCGGCTTGTCGAAACCGTAGGCCTGAACCAGTTGCTCGCGCAGGGCTTCGGAGGCGTCCGGCGGCATCACCGACACCAGCGGATCCCCTGGCGCCATGTGCACGAGCATGAAACAGACCAGCGCCACGCCCAACAGAATCGGGGTCGCCAGCAGGATGCGGCGGAGGATATAGGCGAGCATAAGGTTTCCTTAACTCGGGTAGATCACGAAACGGCAAACATCGGCCTTTGTAGGAGCGCGCTTGCCCGCGATAGGGTCTTGTCGGCCAACAATGCAGCGTCCGACCCAACGCCATCGCGGGCAAGCGCGCTCCTACAGGTTCGCCGCTCACTCAGTCCTTCTTCGACACCAGCGACAAATCGATAAACCAGCTTTGCGGCTGGACCACGCCCGTCACCTTCGGCGAAATGGCCCGTGGGCCGACGTCGTGGGCCACGAACAGGAACGGCGTTTCATCGACGATGGCCGCATGCAGCTTGCCGGACGCTTCGTCCAGGGCCTTGGGGTCGAACGAGTTGCGGACCTGAGTGATCAACTTCTCCACTTCCGGGGACGCGAAGTAGCCCCAGTTGTTGGAAACCGGCGGGAAGGCCTTCTCGCTGGAGAAGCGCACCATGCCGAAGTACGGGTCCATGACTGCGGCGCTGACGTTGATCGCATTGGCACCCTGGGCCGCCGGGTCCTTGGCCCCCAGACGCCAGCCGCTGAACAGCGTGTTCCATTCGGTGACCGCGATGTCCACGTCGAAGTAGCAACTCTTGAGGCTCTGCTGGATGTATTCGTTCATCGGCAACGGCTGCATCTGCCCGGACCCGGAGGCCGAGGTCAGCACCTTGACCTTCACCGGGTGATCCTTGCTGAAACCGGCGTCCGCCATGAGTTTCTGCGCGGCGGCCTGGTCGTATTTGATCTTGAAATCCGGGTTGCCGTACCACGGCGAATCCTTCTCGTAGATGCCGGTGGCTTCCTGCATGAAGCCGCCCAGATAAGCCTTCAGTTCGCTGCGGTCCAGGCACAGGTTCGCGGCCTGGCGCACACGCTTGTCCAGCCACGGCGATCCCGGGGCGAACGAGAACTGCCACGGCCACAGGTGCGGCTGGCCGTTGGCGTAAATCTTGAAGTCCTTGCTCTTGATCTGGTCGATGGCGTCCGGCGCGGGGGCCTCGATCCAGTCCACCTGACCGGACAACAGCGCCGCAGTGCGCGCATTGGCTTCCGGCAGCGGAATCAGCACCACGTGGTCCACCCGGGGAATGCGCTTGGGGTCCCAATAGCTGGCGTTCTTGTCCAGCACCAGTTCCTGACGCGGCACCATGCGGTCCATCTTGAACGGCCCTGTGCCCACCGAGTGACCGGCGAAGGCAGTCCAGGCCAGCTTCGAGCGCTCGGCCGGATCGGTGGTGGCGGCCGGCACGGCGGCGAAATCTTTCTGCCAGGCCGTGGGCGACGCCATGAACAGGTTGGTCAGGTTATAGGGCAGCACGGCATCCGGTTCGCTGGTGGTCAGCTCAACCGTCAGGTCATCGACTTTGCGCGCACTGCGCAGGGTCGGCATGCGCGAGAGGGTCACACCGATCTGCCCCGGCGCGTATTGCGGCGCCTGCTTGTCCAGGACCTTGTTGACGTTCCACACCACTGAATCGGCATTGAACGCTGAGCCGTCGTGGAATTTCACGCCGGGACGCAGCTTGAAGATCCATTTGGTGTGATCGTCCGGATTGACCGCCCATTCCGTCGCCAGGCCCGGGATCAAGGTGCCGGGTTTCTCGCTCTGGGACAGGTCCCATTCCACCAGCGAATCGAACATCGTGATCCCGGTGAAACGGTTGCCCTCGTAGCCCTGATCCGGCTGGCCGTGGGTCAGCGGGATGTCGGCGGCGGTCATGGCGATGCGCAGGGTGCTGTCGGCCATGGCGGTCAGTGGCGACAAGGCGGCCACAGCGACGGAACAGGCCAGTGCCAGCCGGGTAAGACGTTGTGCGCGGGTTGCTGAAGCATGCGTCATGGCGAGTTTCCCATCAGTCAGGTAAGCAGAACTGAACAGGCCCAACGCAATGCTCATACCAACTTTTTAATACGCAGCGCCAGAACGATGCGCGTGAATGAATAACCTCGAATTTTCAATCAGTTGAAGCGGCTTGCCCGGCGCCGCGTATTTTTACCCAAACGATTGGGTAGTGTTGTGCAGCGGATCATGCAATCTTTTGGCACGCGACGCTCCATCGTGGCGCAACGACGTTGCGACCGGGCCTGGCGCTGGTCCGTCTGTGCAGCGGCCTGACTTGATGCGAGCATTGCGCCCTGCCCCATCTGCATTTCAAGGCACCCCCATGAACAGACGTCCGGTCACGCTTCGCGGTATTGCCCAGCAGTTGAATATCCACGTTTCAACCGTCTCGCGGGTGCTCAATGGCACGCTGGATCACGCCGGGCGCGCGGCCTCCAAAGAGACCATCGAGCGTATCCGGGCGCTGGCGGCCAGCCTGGACTACCAGCCCAATACCCACGCCCGGACCCTGAAGACCCGGCACAGCCACGAAATCGGCGTGCTGGTGCCCAGGCTCTCGGACATCGTCCTGGCCACGGTCTATGAAGGCATCGACGAAGCGGCCAGCGCCCGGGGCTACACGTCGTTCGTCGCCAATACCCTGGACCTGCCGGAACGCCAGCGCGAGCGCGCCGAACGGGCGTTGGGGCGTAACGTGGCCGGGCTGATCATCAGCGATGTGCACTCGACGCCGGCACCGGGCTTTCTTGAAGAGCTTGAGGCGCGACAGGTGCCGTTCGTGCTGGTCAGCCGCCGCCGGGCGCCGCACTGTTCGATCAGCGCCGACGACGAAATGGGCGGTCGTCTGGTGGCTGAGCATTTATTTGCCCAAGGGCATACCCGCGTGGCGGTGATTGCCGGCGAACCCCACAGCAGCAATGCCCGGGAGCGCACGGCGAGCTTCGTGCAGTTTTACCGGGAGCGCGGCATCGACATTGGGGCCGAGCGCATCATCACCGGCCACTTCGACACCCAGACCGGTTTTGATACCGGCGAACGCTTGCTGGCCCATTCTCAGCCGCCGACCGCCATTTTTGCGGTCAATGACTTCCTCGCCTTTGGCCTGTTCGGTGCCCTGCGCAGGCGTGGGCTGGTGGTGGGGCGTGACATCGCGGTGGTGGGCTACAACGACACGCCCCTGGCCGAGCACCTGCAACTGACCAGCGTCAGCACCCACATGCATGCCCAGGGCGTGCGCGCGGTGGAGACCCTGCTGAGGCGCATCGCTGGCGATCCGATCGAGTCCTATCGCTTCCCGGCCGTGCTCACCGTGCGTGCCAGCAGTCAATGCCCGCCCGGGCATGACTGAGCACGCGCAGTGCATTCAACACGGCGTGCCCTCCGCCCGTTGACGGCGCAGGGCGTGGGCGTACCACTCGAATTCGTCGAGAAAGCCTTTCAATTGTTTCGTGATGCGCTCGTCGTTGGGCTGACCATCGTCACTCAACGCCTCGCCAATGCGGGGGATGGCAAACAGGCTCGGGATGCTCGGCATGCCCAGTTCACCGAGGATCATGCGCAGTTGCATCGCCGCGCGCACACCGCCGAAGCTGCCTGCCGAATAGCAGGCAATCGCCGAGGGCCGCCAGAAATACTCTTCCAGAAAGTGATCCAGCAGGTTTTTCAACGCCGGCGGGACGCCATGGTTGTACTCGGCACTCACCATCAGAAAACCGTCGGCGCGCCGGTACAACGTGGCCAACGTCTCCAGTTCCTCCGGCGCCGAGCCTTTCGGGTATTCCTTGTACATCCGGTCCAGCAGCGGCAGACGCGTGACCATCGGGTCGACCAGCACCGCCTCATGCCCGCGCGCTTGCAGCGCCGACACCAGCAGGCGCGCGGCCTTGATGCCTTGACGGTCTGAGCGAACGGAGCCCAGCAGGACGGCGATGGTCAGCGGTTGAGAGAGGGGCATGGTGTGAGCTCCGGGGTGGGTGGGCGGTCAGGGATTGGGTGGCGGGGCCGCTTGAAACGAACGCGCTGCAGCCCTTTGCGGGCTAAAGCCCCAGCTTCTGCTTGAGTTCGGCCTCGCTCCACACGCCACTGAGCGGACCGCTGGGCAGACCTTCATTGGCCCGCGCCAACGGCAGCAGCACCGGGACAAAACCGGCGTCACGCACCAGACGCGCACCGATGTCTCGGGCCTGGGCGTCATCGGCGAATGTGGCAATCGCCTTGCCCTTACCTGCCTGGTTTTTCATCGAGGTATAGCTGATGGCGTTGAACGCCCGGACCAGGTGCACGCCGGGGAGATACTGCTGGTCCGCCGAGGCAACGCCCTGCTCCAGCGCCTTGCGCCCGACCTCGCCGTCACGGCCGCCAAACGGGTTGCTGGCGCTGAACACCACCTTGCCGGCGAGCTTGCCCTTGAGCTGCTCGGACAGCGCCGGCATCGCGCCGTAGGGCACCGTCAACACGATCACATCGCCCCAGGCCACCGCATCGCTAACCGAACCGGCCCGCGCATGGCTCCCGGCCGCCTCCGCCACCCCTGCCAGCGCTTCAGGGTGACGCGACGAAAACATCACCGAGTGCCCGGCCTGCGCCCACAGCGTGCCCAGCGTGCCACCCACGTTACCGGCACCGATGACGCTGATCTTCAGCGGGTCGGCCATGGCCTGGCTGGCGCACAGCACAAGGCTGGCGAATATCAGGGAGAGGATTCTGGGCATGCGCTGTGCTCCTGGGTGGGAAAGCGGTGTCAATTTCCATGGACAAGCCTACGCATCTTTTCATGGGTGTGGTTTGGCCGGATCGAAAAAGGGCTGAAACCGAATGATAGACTCCCCCCGACACAGCGCCCCAACGCAGCAGGATCCATCACGGAGAACGACATGCAGGTCACGCAAAGCGGTCGGATAGAAGGCTCATGCCACTGCACCAAGGTGCGCCTGGTCGTTGCCCACCCGCCGCTTCACCTCATTCAGTGCAATTGCTCGATCTGTTCAAGACTGGGCGCACGCTGGGCTCACTATCCCGCCGATGCGGTAAACATCCAGGGGCATCCCGAACACACATCGGCGTATGTCTGGGGGAGCGCCACCCTGAAGACCCTGCACTGCACGACCTGCGGCTGCGTCACCCACTGGGAAGCGCTTTCGCCGCAGGCGGGTGCCGACTTCGGGGTGAACATGAACAATTTTGATAACGGGCTGATCAAGGACATTCCGGTGCGGCATTTCGACGGTGCGAGTACCTGGACTTATCTGGATTGAGCGCGTTCTGACAACTAAGGGTGGGAGGGAGCTTGCTCGCGAGCCGTCGGTACGACGTCCACGTCTCTATCTTCTGAATTGAAGCTTCGCGCGCAAGCTCCCCCCCACACTGCTCCACGGAAAGGGAATCAAGCCATGCCCGCCTCCCATACCGCATTTTTTACGCGTCAGCCTCGGCTGCCGGGATCAAGCCCGCGTCTCGATAACTGAGGATCAGCTCGTCAAACAGCCCGATATCATCCCGGGTTCGGGCGATCAGTTGAGCCCCGGCCACGGCGGTGTAAATGGCGCGGGCACGGCATTCACAGCGGTCTGCGCTGCCGATTTGGGCGTCAATCAGTACTTGCGTGAGCCACGCGATATTCGCGTCGGCGAAGGCCTTGACCTCGCGCCTGACCGCCTCCGGCAAGTCCTCGTATTCGGCCGCCATGAAGCTGGACAAGCACAGCCGATTGCCGTCCTCCAGGGAGGTGCGAAAAATCGAGGGGTACAGTTCCAGACAACGCAGCGGGTCGGGGTTTGTTTCGCGTATCGCCTGCAAGACGCCGGCGGCGTCCTGCCAGTAGCGGGCGGCGACGGCGGCGCCCAGGTCGGCTTTACTGGGAAAATGGTAGTAGATGCTCGCGTTCTTGATCCCCACCGTTTCACCGATGCTGCGAAAGTTGATGCCGCCGTATCCATGCCGCTGGGCGGCTGTCTTCGCGGCAGCCAGGATGGCTTCACGTGCGTTTATGCTCACGGTTCAGTTCCTTGAGTCATTCAATCGATGGCACAGATTCTACGCCCCCGCAGCTCACCTGCCAATTGGTAGACAGGGGCTTGACAGGCGCAAGACAGGCCTTCAGTCTTCACCTACCATTTGACAGGCAGGTGATTGCAATGACTTCAGACCCGCAGTTCGACGTGTTGAAACTCCCCATGATGAACCTCTACGACTGGTTCAACGGGCCCTATCCCGCTCGTGTCCGGATCGCCCTGGCAGAAAAAGGCCTGCTCTCCCGAATCAAGTTCATACCGGTCAATCTCTGGAAAGGCGAACACAAGGCGCCGGCGTTTCTGGCCCTCAATTACTCGGGCACGCTGCCGGTGCTGGAACTGGAAGACGGCACCCTGATCGCCGAGTGCACCGCCATTACTCAGTACCTGGACGCACTGGACGGCCACTCGGTGCTCACGGGTCAGACGCCTGTGGAGAAAGGCCTAATCCACATGATGAACAAACGCGCCGAGATCGAGTTTCTCGATGCCGTCAGCGTCTACTTCCATCACGGCACGCCGGGCCTGGGGCCAGAGGTTGAGCTTTACCAGAACCCCGAGTGGGGCAACCGCATGCGTGACAAAGCTGTGCGGGGCATGCGTTATTTCGACGATGTGCTCAAACGCCAGCCCTTCGTAGCCGGGGATCGCTTTTCCATGGCCGATATCGCGGTCTTCGCCGGGATGATCTTCGCCTCGCTGGTGAAACTCCCGGTACCGGAGGACTGTGAAGCGCTGAATGCCTGGCACGCCCGGATGCAGGAAAGACCGAGCGTGCAGCAATGGCGTGCGATGGTGGACGCCGGCGCGCCGCAGCATTGAGGCACCGCCTCTGCCATCCCGCACTGGATGGCAGAGGCAATCCGCTCATACAATGCTCGGCCGCATCATCCGCCGGCCCTTTTCCTCAAGAGGTTCGCTGAACATGACTGTCGTTCACAAAGCTGCTCAGGTAGGGTTTTCAACGCAGGCGGGCGCCTACGCTCAAGGCCGCCCGGATTATCCGGCGGCGCTCAACACCTGGCTCGAGCACACACTGGGGATCAACGCCCAGTCCTCGGTGGTCGATCTGGGCGCCGGGACCGGCAAATTCACCCGATTGCTTAGCCCTCTTACCGGACACCTGACGGCTGTCGAGCCGGTCGCCGAGATGCGTCAACAGTTCAGCAACGGCCTTCCCGGTATCCCTATCTTCCACGGCACCGCCGAATCACTGCCGCTTGCCGATGCCACCGCCGACGCGGTGGTCTGCGCCCAGGCCTTCCACTGGTTTGCGCACAAGGCGGCACTGGCCGAGATCCATCGCGTGCTCAAGCCCGGCGGACGTTTGGGCCTGATCTGGAACGTGCGTGACGAGTCGGTGGACTGGGTCGCCGAAATCACCCGCATCATCACCCCCTACGAAGGCGACACCCCACGCTTTCACACCGGACAGTGGCGCGAGCCCTTCGTTGACGGGGATTACTTCGCGCAGCCCGAGCTGACCTGTTTCAACTACAGCCACGCGGGCAACGCCGAAACGGTGATCATGAACCGCTTCCTCTCGGTGAGCTTCATCGCCGCATTGCCGCCGGCCGACAAAACCCTCGTCACCGACCGACTGCGCGAGCTGATCCACACCCACCCGGCGCTGCGCGGCCGCGAGGTTATCGAGTTTCCGTACCAGACCCAGGCGTACCTGTGCCATCGTCTGGGTTAAGCACTAAAAAGGTAACCACCGTGAAGATCATCCGCAGTAAGGCGTTCACCGGGGAACGTGCCTGGGCCGCCCTGGACATCGCCAACATGAACGGCATCACCACACGCCTGCACTGGACGGATCAGCCGTACAAATGGCATGTGAACGACGGCCAGGAAGTCTTCGCCGTGCTGGATGGGCGAGTGGAGATGCACTTCAAGGAGAACGGTGTGGAGCAGTCGACGATTCTGGAAACCGGCGACGTGTTCTACGCCTCGGTAGGCACCGCCCACGTCGCCCACCCGCTGGGCGTGGCGCGCATCCTGGTGGTGGAAAGCGAAGGCAGCGTCTGAAGGCAATCAGCGACCACGCCTTTGAGAGGCTGCCAGGCGACGCGTTTTCCGATCAGCGAAAACGGCCACTGACCTGCGCGCCAAACGCTGCATTACGCAGGTCAGGTGCGGTGCGCCTACATCCGGAACTGTTTAACCAGCCGGTTCAGTTCGACCGCCAGCTTGGTGAGTTCGGACGTTGCAATCGCCGTCTGGCTCGAGCCCTCTGACGCCTGGTTGGACAGGTCACGGATGCTGACGAGGCTGCGGTCCACTTCTCTGGCGACCTGGGCCTGCTCTTCTGAGGCCGTCGCAATCAGGACGTTGCGCTCGGTGATGTTGTCGATCGATTCGGTGATTTCAGCCAATGCGGCGCCCGCGCCTTGGGCCGTATCCAGGGTTCGCTGGGCCTGGGCATTGGTGTGCGTCATGGCCGACACCGCGGCGCCGGTGCCTTTCTGAATCGAGTCGATCATCTGCTCGATCTCACGGGTGGACTGCTGCGTACGATGCGCCAACGCCCTGACTTCATCGGCCACTACCGCGAAACCGCGACCGGCCTCTCCGGCACGCGCGGCCTCGATCGCGGCATTGAGCGCCAGCAGATTGGTCTGCTCGGCGATAGCGCGTATCACATCGAGTACCTTGCTGATGTCGGTTGCCATCACCGCCAGGCCTTGCACCTCATGGGAGGCATCTTCGACATTGGCAACCATCAGGCTGATCGCCTGAACGGTTTCATCCACCCGTGCACGACCGGCCACGGCTGCGGAATTGGACCGATTGGCGGCTTCGGAGGCCGCCGACGCGTTCCTGGCCACCTCTTCTACCGCGGCGCTCATTTCGTTAACGGCCGTCGCCGCCATCTCGACCTCATTGTTCTGACGCTGCATGCCGGTGTTGGCGTCTTCGGTCACGGCGTGCATTTCCTCGGAGGTCGACGCCAACTGATTGGACGAATCTGATATGGATGCCAGGGTGCCGCGCAAGCCAGCTTGCATGGCTTTCAGCGCCTGCATCAACCTGGCCACTTCGTCATGCCCCTGCACTTCAATGATTTCAGTGAGATCGTTTTTGGCGATGCGCTCGGCAATGGCCAACGACTGACCAATGGGACGGGTGACGCTGCGGGTATACATCAGCGCAAGCGCAAGCGCCGCCAACAAACTGACCAGGATAAAGCCACCGACGGTCAACTTGGCGTCATCGTAAATAACCGTTGCTTCTTCACCCGCCTTTTTAGCCTTGTTGTTGTTCAGCTCAATGAGCTTCCTTATATCCCCCTCGACAATGTCGGCAGACTGTTTCATTGCGCCCGTGGATAATTTGACGGCTTCATTGAGATCGTCCGAGGCAATTAAGGCCAGGTATTGATCCTGCACTTGCTGATAACTGGCAAAGGTCTGTACCAGATCGGCAAATAGCTCTTTGCCCATGGGCGTCACGATAAAGGGCTGTAACTTTGTCAGCAGGTCCTGGACGTTCGCTCGGGTCTTGCTGACGTCCGCCAGCGCCTGAGCCTTGCGATCCGCAGGCTCTACAGGGTTGCGCAACCGTGCGTTGCTGCCTCGTATGCTCACCAGTTCCCGGTCAATCATGCCCAGCAAAGAAATACTGGGCACCACATTGGTTTCAACGAACTTTTCGGACGCGTTCAGACTTGACGCCTGCTTCAGGGCGATGAGCCCCAACGCAATAATCATCAAGCAAAAAAAGCCGAAACACAGGGCCGAGCGAGGAGCCAGGTTAAGTTTGCGCAAAATCATAGTAAAACCTCTTGATGGTTTTTCTATGTCGTCGTCACTACCGTGGCCTGAAGCACCGTTCGTCGAACCTTAAACATCTGCCCGTAAATACTGGGTTTAAGCCGACAGCGATGTATTACCGAATGTAACTTCGGGTGCAAACGAGAAATTTATGTACGTGTGTTTGAACGAACCTGCCCAGGAAGGCGATGGCGGGACAGACAAGGATGTAGCGAGTGTACCGACGCCTTCGCGAACACGTTCGCTCTCATCAAACAAGGGATTTGTTGTTAATTTTGAAGGCTCAACAACCTTGCTTCTGCCCAGAGGGCGTGGGAGTCCGGCTTGCCGACGATGGGCTGCGCAGCGGCCCCAAACCTAAGTCCTCGGCCTGTCAGACGCGCCGCGTGCGCAGGTTTCACTGCCGGTTCCCGGCAGATCGCAGGACAAGCCAGCTCCCACGGCCTGCGGCCAGAATCAAAAACACCGTAGGCCTCCCAGTTTGCTGCGCGACAGCGCGGCGTGTGGACGACGGGGGATCTCCTACAGTATTGGTATCCACCGGCCAACCTGCGGCGAAACACCATCCCTGTAGGAGCTGACGAGCCCGTGCGAGGCTGCGATTGCGGTGTGTCTGATACACCGCAATCGCAGCCTTAGGCGGCTCGGCAGCGCCTACAGGTCCGGAGCTCTACGCGGGGGTGACGTTGTGGGAGACCGCAACCGTTGCCTCAGTAACCCACACCGCGAACACCGCCGGACGCGCGGATGGATTCGCCGGTGACCCAATGCGAATCTTCCGATGCCAGGAAGACCGCCAACGGCGCGATGTCTTCGGGCTCGCCGAAGCGTCCCAGCGGTGTGCCGGCCAGGATTTTCTCGCCGAGCTCACCGGCAAAATGGCCGGCCGTGGCCGGGGTGTTGGTGTGTCCTGGCAGGATCGAGTTGACCCGGATGCCGCTCGGGCCCAGCTCGCGGGCCAGGGCGAAGGTCAGGGTATCGACCGCGCCCTTGGTGGCTGAGTACACGCTGGAGGCCAGGTACGGGTCGGTGCTGAGGATCGAGCTGATATTGATGATGCTGCCTTTGGGCCCTAGCAGTTTGACCGCCTCACGCACTGCCAGCAGGTAACCCAGCACATTGAGATTGAACTGGGTGTGGAACGCCTCTTCGGTCAGGTCGTCGATCATCTGGAACACCGCCAGACCGGCGTTGTTGACCAGCACATCCAGCGTGCCGTACTTCGTGCGCACGGTGTCAAACAGGCGCACCACATCCGCCCCCTGGCTCATGTCGGCCTGGACCGCGAACGCGGAACCGCCCTGCTCCGTGATCTGGGCCACCACCGCATCGGCATCGGCCTGGCTGGAGGCGTAGTTGACGATGACCGTGGCGCCCTGTGCGCCCAACGCCTTGGCGATACCGGCGCCGATGCCTTTTGAGGCACCGGTGACAACTGCAATTTTTCCTTCGAGTTTCATGGCACTACCTTTTGAAGTACGGGAGATGTGAGGCTTCGTGAGCGTCGTGGCTTGATCAACTGCAACGCGACTTGCCCTGTGTCACCAGTATTAAGCCAGCGGCGCGGCCAGCGTTTGCCGGTTATTCGCGCATCCTTGCCTAATCTTCTCAGCAGGCTTGCCATGCCCCGCACGATCCCGCACGGTGGGCGACATGAACACACCAATGGCAGAACTGCGCAGCATCGTGATGCGCGCTCACGACAAATGGACCGACACCGGCTTGCCCCGTGTGGCGATGGTGCGGGCCGAGGCCTGCGCCGATCAGGTGTATCAGCCCATGCTGCACCTGGTGCTGCAGGGCACCAAAACGCTGTCGATCGGCGATGACGTGTCTCGCTACACCGCCGGCCGCTACTTTCTGGTGCCGGTGGAGGTGCCGGCGACCGGGCAGATTCACGCGGATGCCGCGGACGCGCCTTATCTGGCGGTCAGCCTGACGCTGGATCCGGACGTGATCGCGACGCTGTTGATGGACGAGGGCAAGACGCCAAGGGCGCCGCAGAATTCATGTTTCGAGGGGGTGCAGGCGCCGCCTGAAATGATCGATGCGTGGTTACGCATGATGCGTCTGATGGATCGCCCGCAGGAGGCGGCGATTCTGGCGCCGATGATCGAGCGCGAGATTCTGTTCCGCGCGTTGCAGGGGCCACTGGGGGGTATCCTGCGTGACGTGGCGCGCCCGGACGGGCGAATGACGCAGATCCGTCGGGTGACCCAGTGGATTCGTGAGCACTACACCGAGCCGTTCCGCGTCGAGCCCCTGGCGCTGATGTCGGACATGAGCGTCGCCGCCTTCTACCGGCACTTCAAATCGGTGACAGCCATGACCCCGATTCAATACCAGAAGCGCCTGCGCCTGCTGCGGGCCCGCTGGTTGCTGCTGTTCGACACGCTGGACGCGACGTCCATTGCCTACGCCGTGGGCTATGAAAGCGCCTCGCAATTCAGTCGCGAATACGCGCGGCTGTTTGGCCTGCCACCGGCGCGGGATGCAGCCAGATTCAGGCCTGCCGCCCCCGCCAGCGCGGCGGCAGCAGCCCCTTGAGCGGACAGCCTGCGGGTTAGAAGTCGGTGATGACTGTACCGGCAATGCTCTCGGCAAAACCCCCGCCGAACACTTTGGCCGGCGTGGCAAACCCCGGCTGCCGATCACCGCTCAACACCCGACGCGCCGCTTCAATGGCTGCCAACGGGGTGTAGGCATAACCGTTGACGGTTTCGATCACTGACCGGGCAACGGCGCCCTCCGCCCCTGTGACCTCAATCACCGCACGCGCCCGATGCGCGTCCCGTTCCTCGGCGGTCGGCCCCTCCGGCATCTGCGACAGATCACCGGCTGGAAACGCGTCATCGGCGATGTGCACGAACATGGCGATGTTGGCGATGCCAGTGGAATGCCAACCCGTCACCAGATCCCCGAATGACAGCGGCACGCAGAGCACCGGGCCCTGACCGAAATCGAATTGACGGGGCGCAGCGTCCGGCGTCGCAATGAGTTCGCCATCGACCCGGGCAAGCACGCCGGCGTTGATGATTTCGCCGACGCTCTTGGCCGAGCCTCGGGACATTGACCCGGGGACCTGAAGCGCGATGCTCAACGCCTGAGGCTGCTCGACTCGCTGGGCCACGTGCACCGCCAGTGAATCGGTGGGTACCACGTCCCAGCCGACGCCCGGCATCAGCATGACGCGCTTGGCCGCTGCCTGTGCCCCCAGCGTCTCGGCCAGACGGTAGACGTTGATCTCGGCGGTGATGTCCAGATAATCGACCCCCGCCTCGATGCAGGCCTGCATCAAGGGTTCGGCGCTGTGCACAAAAGGCCCGGCGAAGTTGAGTAACACCGAGATGCCGGACAAGGACGTTGCCGCATGGGCGTTGGCCTCGAACACCCGATAAGGGACGTCCAGCTGCGCAGCGAGCGCGGCCAGCGGCGGCTCAGTGCGCCCGGCAATTTCGAACGTCAGACCGAGCGCTTTCGCCCGTTCGGCGGCCATTCGCCCGGTGTAGCCGGTGGCGCCGTAGATCAGAAGTGTGCTCATGGAATGTACTGCCTTTGTCTGTAGATGAATTCGAGGCTGCACCCCTTCGGGTCCAGCAGATCTGCCACGGGGTAACCGCTGTTCAGATGGTGTAGCCGCCCGCGACTTCGAGGGTCTGGGCATTGATCCAGGCCCCCTCCTCGCTCAGCAGCATGGCGATGACCCGTGCGACGTCTTGCGGCTCGCCGACCCGGCCCAGGGCGGTCTGCGCGGCCAGCATCGCCTCGAACTCATCGTTCAGCCCGCCGCCCAGTTCGGTACGGATGGCACCGGGGGACACCGCGTTGGCCCGGATGCGCCGCTCGCCGAATTCCTTGGCCATGTAACGGGTCAGCACTTCCAGCCCGCCCTTGAACGCCGCGTAGGGCGCAACGCCCGCGGTGGCGACACGGGTTGTGGCGCTGGTCACGTTGACGATGCTGGCGTTGTCTGCCAGTAACGTCAGCAGGGTTTGCGTGAGGAAAAACGGCCCTTTGAGGTGCACGTTGAACAGGCCATCGAATTGCGCTTCGCTGACGCTGGCCAACGGATTGAACAGGCCATAGCCGGCGTTATTGACCAGCCCGCTGAGGGTGGTGGCGCCCCAGGTGTCCTGCAACGTCGAACGCACTGCCGCGGCAAATGCCTCGAAACTGCTGACGTCTGCGACATCCAGCTTGAGCGCCACCGCCTTGCCGCCGGCCTGCTCGATGCGGCCGACGACCCTGGCGGCGGCCTCCCCGTCGGTGTTGTAGGTGAGGATGACCCCCATCCCTCGTCCAGCGGCGTGTTCCGCTGTGCTTGCGCCGATGCCGCGGCTGCCGCCGGTGATAACGATGATGCCCATGTGCTGATCCTCTGTGGTTCAAACGTGTCCCCACAGTACTGATCATTGTCGGCCGGCTCGTACCCGTTCCTGCTGTAAACCTGCCTGTTTCTGCTTTTTGCTTGCAGCGCGTCCTGCCCGGCCTCAGCATGCGGGCCATGGACAATCAACTCGATGAACTGCGGTCGCTTGCGGCCAAGGCTGAAAACCGCCGCACCGAAACCGGCATTCCGCGCGTGGCCATGGTGCAGGGCAAGATCCCCGAGCACCTGCTGGCGGCGGTCTACGACCCGATGATCAACCTGATCCTGCGCGGCAGCAAAAGCCTGACCGTGGGAGACCGCACCCTGCGCTATGACCCGGCGACCTATTTCGTCATGTCCGTT
This sequence comes from Xanthomonas sp. WHRI 1810A, assembly GCF_040202885.1. Taxonomy (NCBI): domain Bacteria; kingdom Pseudomonadati; phylum Pseudomonadota; class Gammaproteobacteria; order Lysobacterales; family Lysobacteraceae; genus Xanthomonas; species Xanthomonas sp. WHRI 1810A. Next base: position 365,286 of record NZ_JBEGED010000002.1, on the reverse strand, counting down.
GATTTGCCGGCAGTGGGATCGGTGCACCCCAGTGCGTCAGGCGAACCGTACCTGGCGGTAAGCCTGACGCTGGACCCGGTCGTGCTGACGACGCTATTCGCCGACCTGCCCAAACCTGCCAGCCGGGTGGAGAACAGACCCGCCTTTTCAGTCGCTGCGGTGACCACCGACCTGATGGATGCCTGGGTGCGGATGCTGCGACTGATGGGCGACCCGGACGCCATCGCCGCCCTCGCGCCGGTCTACGAACGGGAAATCATCTTCCGCGTACTGCAGGGTCCCCACGGCTGGATGCTCCGAGAGATCGCTGCGCCGGACACCGCCATGGCGCGGGTGAACCTGGCGATCCAGTGGATCCGTCGCGATTTTGCCGAGCCCCTGGGCGTGGAGCGCCTGGCGGAACGCGCGTCCATGAGCGTCTCGGCGTTTCATCGCCACTTCAAGGCCGTGACCAACCTGAGCCCGTTGCAGTACCAGAAGCGGGTCCGCCTGCTCCAGGCCAGGACGCTGATGGTGGCCAACGCCAAGAGTGTCATGGCGGCGGCCTTCGAAGTGGGCTACGAAAGCGCCACGCACTTCAGTCGGGATTACGCCCGGGTGTTTGGCCTGCCTCCGGCTCAGGATGCAGGCCGGATCCTCGGCAATACGAGGGGCGCCTGACGTTAACCGCCTGGCGGGTCAGGCCGAATCAGGCGGACACACGCTGCAGCCCCAGGTCTTGATCGAGGTCGCCCGCGACGGGCTGCTCGATGTTAAAAAACGGCTGCGGGCGCCCGAAATGGTAGCCCTGCGCGAACTGGCAGCCGTTGTTGGCCAGCCACGTGGGCAGGTGCGGCAGGTGGAAGTCCTCGATACCTTCGGCGGTGACCTGCATGTTCAGGCTGCGGGCCATGCCGAGAATGGCTTCCACCATGGGCAACTTATCGATGTCGCCGGTCTCGAAAAATGATCGATCAATCTTGATCTTGTCGATGGCCAGCCGCGTGAGGTGATAAAGCCCCGAATAGCCGGTGCCAAAATCGTCCAGCGCCACGGTAATGCCGTGGGCGTGAAGTTTGCTGAGGCTACGCTTGGCGGCCTCGAGATTGCCCACCAGGGCCTCTTCGGTGATTTCCACCTCGAAACGATGGAACGCAAAGTTCTCGTGGCGAAGTTGCTCGATAAGACGATCCGCAAAGTCCTCTTCAATAATCATTGCCGCGCTGACGTTGAAGGATAAGTGCAGGTCATTCGTCCAATGCCTGGACAGTGTGCAGGCCTGCCGGATTAACGATTGGGTCATCTCGGGGATCAGCCCCAATCGGTCAAGCATGGGAATAAAATCGGTCGGCATGCCTATTTCACCGTTGGGTTTCAACCAACGAGCAAGCACTTCATAACCCATAATATTCTGTTGGGGCAACGCAACGATCGGCTGAAGGAATGGGATGAATTCTTCCCGTTCAATGGCCAGCCTTAATGCTTTGTCCAGTTCAATCTGCGCGTAACGCTGCGCTTCATACGCCGGACTGTAAAAGGTGTAGACGGATCGACCGCTTTGTTTGCCGTGATACAAGGCAACGTCCGCATGGTGCAGCAATGTCGACGCGTCCTCGACGCCGGTGCACGAGCGGGCAATGCCCACCGTTGCACTTAACTTCCAGGCCTTGATCACGCCGCTGGGCATCGGCGCGCTCAACCGGGCAATAATCGTCTGGCCCAACCGCTCAAGCCCCTCCTCCCCTGGATCGTTCAACACAAGGAGGCAGAATTCGTCACCGCCCAGGCGCGAGGCCACGCCGTTGTGCTCCAGCGCGATGTCTTCAAGACGGCTCGCCACTTCCCAGATGACATCGTCGCCGACGCTGTGTCCGTAGGTGTCATTGATGGATTTGAAGTGATCCAGATCCACCAGAAAGATGGCCGACGGAACCACCGTCTCGAGCCGCTCGCCCAACAACTCCATGAACACCCGGCGGTTGATGAGCCCGCTCAGTGAGTCGTACCGGGCAAGGGTTTCGGTTTTGGATTGCTTGAGCAGGAGCCGCCGGTAGCTCAGGCGGGTGTTCTTCGCCAGGCGGTTGAGCAAAGCCGTCGGCACCACCAGAGACAGCAGCGAAAACGCAGTGGACGTGAAAATGAAGCGCCACCGCTCTGCGTCTTCAAAGCCTGTGTCGTAGGGCAAACCCAGTGCGCCCATGACCCACCCTTCAACTCTGAACTCCCAGAGGATGGATATTCCGCCCATGGTCACCAGGGCGAGCAGCATCAGACGGATCAATCTCCAACCGCTTGCGAGAGGAATTTCGGACATGATAAGTACCCGGTATCAACAGTAATGGCGTGTTGCTTATTCGTCGCCCTCCTGGAGCAGAGGGCGACGTTAAGTTGAACGTCAGTGAAACGGCTAACGAACGCGCATCACACCTTGAAGCGGTTCACCAGTTGGTTGAGGTCAATGGCCAGCTTTGACATTTCACCGCACGCACTGGCGGTCTGGCTGGCCCCGGCAGAACTTTGAGCCGCCAGCTCCCGGATACTGACCAGGTTGCGATCAACCTCGCGCGCCACGTGGGCTTGCTCCTCCGACGCGGTGGCGATCATCAGGTTGCGTTCGTTGATCTGGGTAATGGCCGTCGCAATCTGATCCAGGGAGCCACTGGCCTTTTGCGCCACATCCAGGGACTGCGTCGCGAGCGTCTTGCTCTTGCCCATGGCGTCCACCGCCAGTTGGGAATCGCTCTGGATCGCCGAAATCATGGTTTCAATCTCTTGCGTCGACACCTGGGTGCGATGAGCCAGGGCCCTGACCTCGTCAGCCACCACGGCAAAGCCCCGACCTTGTTCACCCGCTCGCGCGGCTTCGATGGCGGCGTTCAACGCCAGCAAGTTGGTCTGTTCGGCAATCGCGCGGATGACTTCGACCACCTTGCTGATGCTTTGCGCACGCTGTGACAGCACCTGGATCTGATCACTGGTGTTATCAACGTTGCCGCTCAACAGTTGAATCGACTTCAAGGTGTCGGCCACGCGTTCCAGGCCCGCCTCGGTAAAGCCCTGGGTGCGTCGTGATTCTTCCGAGGCTGACTCCGCATTGCGCGCCACCTCGTCCACCGCTGCGCTCATCTGGGTGACAGCCGTTGCCGCCTGATTCACTTCATCGTTCTGCGACACCAGGCCACGGCTCGATTCCTCCGTGACCGCGGTCATTTCTTCAGAAGCCGAGGCCAACTGGTTGGATGAATCGGAAATCTGCATGATGGTGGTGCGAAGGTTGGCCTGCATCTGCGACAGGGCTTTGAGCAACCGCCCCGCTTCATCCGTGCCGCTGGTGGTGACTTCCTTCGACAGATCGCTGCTGGCGATACGTTCGGCGACGGACAACGCTTCACTGATCGGGGAGGTGATGCTTTTGGTCAGCAATGTGGCCAAGGCGATGGTGAGAATGACCACGCCGACCACCAGGCCGATAACGAATTGCAGCCCGGAGGCATACAGGTCGGTCGCATTTTGTCCTGCGAGCGCTGCGCCTTCGTTGTTGTAGTCGGTAAGGTCCTTGATCTGACCTTCCATTTTTTCCGTCAGGGGCCGGATCGTGGTCGCCACCAGATCAGCCGCAGCGGCCGAGTCGCCACGTGTCAGGATGGGTTCGAGAACCGCCAGGTGTCTGGCGTATTCGTCAGCCGATCCCTTGACCGCCTGATAGAACGAACGCTCATGATCACTGGCAATGAACGACTCATACTTTGCCACCGCATCGGTGAACGCTTTCCGGTAGCCTTCGAACGAGGCGATGGTCTTTTGAATACCTTCAGGGTTTGCGATCGCGCGCTGGGTTTCGAGCCTGAGGCGCAAAGCGCCCGTGTTCATCAATCCCGTTTGACGAATGCTGGCCATCCAGTTGGTTTCGACGTCCTTTTCCGAATCTCGCAACTTTCCCATTTGTACGATGGCGACGGCGCCAAGTACGAAAACCAACACAATAATCAAAGTGAAAAACAGGGCGGCTCGGGGAGCGACGTTAATATTTCTGAGGCGCATGGGAACTGCCTGGGGTGTGAGGTCGGATTTGAAGGACGTTAATGTGGCAATTACGCTATCGACTCAGGGTAAAAAAACCTGAAGCGGATAATGGCCAATGGATACCTTTAGTGATTAAAAGCGTGGATTGCGCAACCTTGGGTTTTTAATCTTTAAATTCGTTGGAAAACAGCAGCAGTTGTGTTGAATGTGCAAGCTTAGGAAAACCGCAAATAAACTTATGGGGCACTATTCAAGAGGCTAATGATATTCAAATGAATATAGGTTTAATTGGACATACTCATTTGAATGTTGACCCGCTCGCTGCTTGAGCTCATCTGCGGACCTGCGCCGCGTACTGAACGATGATTCCAGCCTGCGTTGTCCCGCACGCCACTCAAGGGCTAGACTGGCGCCGCCCCGTTGCCAGGCCCGTCCGCCCATGCCGCTCGTCCCGCCCGATACCGCCGAACAGACACCGATTACCCTCGACGTGGTGCAGCGTTACCACCTGGCGTGGAAGCGCCGCGATCTGGAGGCGATTCTGGCGATCTATCACCCGCAGGTGCAGTACAACGATTTTTTCCAGAACCGCAGCATGGGCCTGACCGAGTTGCGCGCTTACATCACCGGCACATTGCCGCGTCATCCCGATGAGTATCTGGAGCACAACGACCGCATTCGCGCCGACGGCTGCACCGCCTTCATCCAGTACCAGACCGCCCTGAAGGGCAGCGGCGAGCGGGTGGTGTTTCGCAGCAGCGAAGCGATCACGGTCTGCGACGGCCAGATTCTGCGCATCAACGAATACGCGTCGCTGGTGCGCAACGGCGAGCCGCAGACCGGGCGTCAGGCCCCCGCGATCAGCAAGCTGGGGCTGTCGGCGCGGCAGTTGAGTTTCATGGCCCGGGACCTGGCCGATTACTTCACCCGTCAGCAACCGTTCCTGGACCCCGACCTGGACCTGGCCCGGATTGCCAGCGCTACCGGTTACAGCCGCAATCAACTGTCCTACCTGCTCAATCAGGTGCTGGGGCAAAGCTTCTACCGCTACGTGACCCAGGCCCGGCTGAGCCACCTGCTCGAGCGCCTGGCCAGTCACGGTGAAAACGCACCCATCGACGCCCTGGCGGTGAGTGCCGGGTTCAATTCGACGTCGGCGTTCTACAAGGCCTTTCGCAGTCACACCGGTTGCACCCCCAAAGCCTGGCTCAAAGCCCATTGCGTGCGTGCCCGCAGATAACACAGCCCCTGTTGCCGCGCATTAATCTCTGTCGGCAATCAACCGATGGAGCACGTGATGGCTGGCTGGGGTGGTGTGAGTTTGTGGATGGAGCAACTGGGCGAGGGGCTGACGCCGCGTCCGGCGTTGCATCAGGATCTGCAAGCGGATGTGGTGATCATCGGCGCCGGTTACAGCGGCCTGTGGACCGCCTATTACCTCAAGCAACAAGCCCCGCACCTGAACATCGTCATCGTCGAAGCGCAGATTGCCGGCTTCGGCGCCTCCGGCCGCAATGGCGGCTGGCTGATGGGCAACCTGCTGGGCGAAGACCGGCTGCTGGGGCCCCTGCCTGCCGCGCAACGCCACGCGGGTTATCAATTGCTGCATGGCATTCCGGATGAAGTGGCCCGGGTGTGCAACGTCGAAGGCATCGACTGCGAGCTGCGCAAAGGCGGTGTGCTGTATTGCGCGGCTCGTTATCCCGAGCAGGAGCGGCGCCTGCGTGAACAACTGGAGGCTGCCCGCGCCCAAGGCCTGGGCGAAGACGACTACCGCTGGCTGAGCCCCTATGCCCTGCGCGAACAGCTGAATGTGGCCCAGGCTTACGGCGCACTGTATTCACCTCACTGCGCGACCATTCAGCCGGCACGGCTGGTGCGCGGGCTGGCTGAGGCGGTGGAACGGATGGGTGTGCGCATCTACGAGCAGAGCGCCGTACTGGACTGGACGCCCGGCCAGGTTCGCACCGAGCACGGTCGAGTGACGGCCGAATGGGTGGTGCCGGCGGTGGAGGGTTATGCCAGCGCCCTGCCCCCCATGAACAAATACCAACTGGCGGCGCAAAGTCTGATCGTCGCCACCGAGCCCCTGCCGGCCGATGTCTGGGCCGAAATCGGTCTGGCCCGGGGGCAGGCGTTCAGCGAAAACAGCCGGCAAGTCACCTACGGCCAGCGCAGCCGCGACGACCGCCTGGTGTTCGGCGCCCGCGGTGGTTATCTCTTTGGCGGCCGGCTGCGCGAAGACTTCAACCTCAGTCAGGCCGAGCGCGCCTTGCGTCAGTACCTGTTCAGCGAACTGTTCCCCGTCCTGCGCAACGTGCGCCTGACCCACGCCTGGGGCGGCAACCTGGGCGTCGCCCGGCGCTTTCACCCGCACATGCTCGCCGACCGGCGCCAGAAGATTGCCCTGGCCGGCGGTTATGGGGGCGAAGGCGTCGGCGCCAGCAACCTGGGCGGTCGCACGGTAGCGGCGCTGATCCTGGGCCAGGACAACGACCTCACGCGCCAGCCCTGGGTGCTCGGCGACCGGCCGCTGACGGCGTTGCCACGCTGGGAGCCCGAGCCGCTGCGCTGGCTGGGTTACAACGCCATTATCCAGAGCTTCGTTCACGAAGACCGGGTACTGGCCAACCTCCATGCGCCCCGCTGGCGCCGTCAGATGGCCGAAGGGCTGGCCGGGTGCATGGAACGTCTGATGAAGTCCAAGGAGCCGTTTGCATGAAGATCGATCATTTTCGCGATACCGCCCGTTTACCGCTGGGTGAGCCCGGCGCCGTCGGTGTGCCGCTGGGCGAACCGCTGTCGCAGGTTGCTACCGTCAGCGTTGAACGCGACGACGGTGTCGAGGCCGGCGTCTGGGAATGCACCCCGGGCCGCTGGCGGCGCCAGATCGTGCAACAGGAGTTCTGCCATTTCGTCCAGGGGCGCTGCACCTTCACCCCGGACGGCGGCGAACCCCTTCATATCCAGGCCGGCGACGCGTTGATGTTCCCTGCGAACACCACGGGCATCTGGGATGTACAAGAAACCGTCCGCAAAAGCTACGTGCTGATTTTCTGAACTGCCTTCACCCATAACGCCTAAAACAAAGGTTGAGGTCTCGCATGCTGAAGTCGATCGTTCCGTTACTGTTGATCGCGTCCACCGCCCAGGCGGCAGACACCGTCAGGATCTACAACTGGAGCAGTTACATTGCGCCAGATACCCTGCAAACCTTCACCACCCGGACCGGTCAGCAGACCCAGTACGACCTGTACGACAGCAACGAGGTGCTCGACGCCAAGTTGATGGCCGGGCATTCCGGGTATGATGTGGTGTTTCCGTCCAACCACTTCATGGCCCGGCAGATCACGGCCGGCGCGCTCAAGCCGCTGGACCGCAGCAAACTCCCCAACTGGCAGAACCTCAACCCGACCCTGATGAAGGTGCTGGAAGCCAACGATCCCGGCAACCGTTATGGGTTTCCGTACCTGTGGGGCAGCACCGGCATCGGCTACAACGTGGCCAAGGTCAAGGCGGTACTGGGCGACGTGCCGATCGATTCGTGGGACATCGTGTTCAAACCGGAGAACATGAAGAAGCTCGCCAAGTGCGGCGTGGCCATGCTCGACAACGGCCCCGAGATTCTGCCCATCGCCCTGAATTACCTGGGGCTGCCGCATCACAGCAAGAACAAGGCCGACTACGACAAAGCCCAGGCGCTGCTGCTCAACGTCCGGCCTTACGTGAGTTACTTCCACAACTCCAAATACACCAGCGACCTGGCCAACGGCGACGTGTGCCTGGTGGTGGGGTTCTCCGGCGACGTGATGCAAGCCGCCGCCCGCGCCAATGAAGCGGGCAACGGCCAAGAGATTGCGTACGCGATCCCCAAGGAAGGCTCACCGATGTGGTTCGACATGGTCGCCATGCCCGCCGATGCGCCCAATGAAGCCGCCGGCTATGCGTTCCTCAACTACCTGCTGGAACCCAAAGTGATGGCCGGCATCAGCAACTACGTGCACTACGCCAACGGCAACGCCGCCGCCGAGGACCTGGTGGACAAGGCCATCCGCAACGACCCGATGGTCTACCCGCCGGACAGCGTGATGAAGAAACTCTTCGTCCTGGAAGCCATGCCGCTGGAAAACGACCGGATGCGCACCCGGGTCTGGAGCCGGGTCAAGAACGGGCAATGAAGCGGCATGCGCCGCAGGTTGATCAGGAGCGCTAGCGGGAGAACGTGCGTTTGATCGCTACAAGGTCTTGGTTGATCGACTCGGGCTCCTGAGCGCCTGGCACCGCCCGGCGCTCACCCCGTTATCGTGCAGAGCAAAGGTTATGCCGCCGGTTCGTACTGCATCTCGCCGTTACCAAACGACCAGTCCTCGCGTTTGACGTCGATCAGATTGATCCAGACGTCATTCCTGCTCAGTCCGGTTTTTGCGTGGATACCGTCTGCGACGGCTTTGAAGAACGCCTTTTTGACCTCCACCGTGCGTCCGGCTACCCAGGTGATCTGGATAAACACAATGTCCGGCGTGTAGGTCAGACCGAGATAACCTGCAGCCGGATAGACCCGTTCATCTGGCGCATGACGATGAATGATTTGAAACCTGTCGTGCTCAGGGACATTGGCAATCCGGGTCATGGCGTCGTAAATAACATCGCCGATGGCGGTGACTGTTTCGGTGGACGTGTGTGCCGCAACGTCGATTCTGGCTAAAGGCATTGAACAGTCCTCAATGAGTGGATCGGGTTGTACAGCCGACCTCGCCTGTTTGCGCGAAACCCTAAGCTAGGCTCAGGGCGGTCATTCAGCAAGCGCATTATTTAATCTATTAACATAATTGTTTCGCATAGTGTGCCGGCAGCCGCATAGCCCGGCCACAGACCTGCGAATCGCGAGCTTCGAGGGTCATCCAGCGAGGGTGGTCATGCCGGTAGTCCGCTGGTCAATCGCATCCAGTTGCCATGGGCAAACGCTGCGGTGGCCTGGGGGTCGAGGCCGCACTGTTCCAGAAAGTTGCGTGCGTCACGGCCCGGCCGGTACTGGTAAGGGAAGTCGGTGGAGAACAGCAGCCGTTCCGTGCCCACGATCCCGACCGCACGCTCAAGGTAGTGAGGCAGGAACATGCCGCTGGCGGTGACGTAGAGGTTGTCGCGAAAATACGTCTCTATCGGGCGCGCCAGCCCGGCAACCTGATCCATCCTCGCAAAACGCTCGGCGTAGAATAAAACCAGTTCGCCCCAGTGGCCGAGGATCACCTGCAGGTTTGGCAAGCGATCAAAGGTGCCGGACAGGATCAGGCGCAAAAACTGAAGGCCCGCATCGTAGTGCCAGCCCATCCCGAAGGTGGCGAAACAGGCATCCAGCACCGGATTGAAACCCGAGTAATAAGCGTCACGCACGGCCGCCGGCGGCGTGCGCGGATGAAGCAATATCGGCGCGCCCAACGCCTCGGCGCAGGCAAAGAGTGAATGAAAGCGGCTGTTGTCCAGCGTGTGAATCCCTACCCTCCCACACAGCACCGTCCCTTTGAAACCCAGAGTCGTGACGCAGCGCTCCAGCTCACGGGCGGCCTGTTCGGGCGATCCGACCGGCAATGTTGCCAGCGCCTCAAAGCGGTGCGGGTGCCGGGCGACCGCCATGGCTACCGTGTCATTGATTCTGCGCGCCAGATCGACGCTTTCCGGACCCAAATCGTGCAGCGCGGGTGTGGTGAGGGACAGCACTTGAACATCAAGCCCTGTCTCATCCATCAGGCCAAGGCGCTCATCCGTTAAATTGACCAGGCGCTTTTCGATTGCGCCGGCGTGGAAGGCGACGCTGGGGTCGGTCAGCTCCAGGCCGATTGCGCGCCACGCGTCGCGTACTTCTACCGTCAGAAAATGCTCTTCAATACCGATCAGCTTCATCTTCGTCTCCGCGCTTGTCAGGCAACTGTCTGGGCCCATCCAGACCCTCCCCACCCGCTCTGACCTGCTTCTTGCGCCGGACAATCGGGTCATTGAACCAAGGGTCGTTGGGGCGGACCGGACTATAGAGTCGGCCCATGAAAAGCGGTAGACGCACAGAAATCACATTATAGTTGCGCGCAACGCCCTACGTGGCGATCACAAACCGGGCGGATTTTCACGATGAGCAATGTCGACTTGAACCTCCTCCTGGCACTGGACGTGTTACTGGCCGAACGCAGCGTGACCCGCGCCGCGCTGCGCTTGAATCTGAGACACTCGGCCATGAGCCGGACGCTGGCACGCCTGCGCGCGGTGACCGGTGATCCGTTGCTGGTGCGCGCCGGCCGGGGGCTGGTGCCAACGCCACGAGCGCTGGAACTGGGTGATCACGTGCACGCGGTGACACGTGATGCGCTGGCGGTGCTGCGGCCCCAGGTCCGCGAGGTGGACATGGCGGGCGTCGAGTTGACGTTCACGGTCCGGGCGAGCGAATCGTTCATGAAGTGGCTTTCTGTTCCGGTGGTAACGGCCGTACTGGAAGTGGCGCCGCGTATTTGTCTGCGTTTCGAAGCCAAACCCGACAAAGACGCGCAACCGCTGCGTGACGGTCTGGTCGACCTGGAGATCGGTCGGATCGGCACCAGCGCCCCCGAGATCCGCACCCGGTTTCTTTTCCACGATCACTACGTCGGCGTGGCACGGAGCGGGCATCCGATCCTGGAAAACAGGCCGGTGACCCTTGAGCAGTTTGCCGCTTGCCCTCACGTTGTCGCGTTGCAGGAAGGGGCCGCGATCCAGTCGCTCACCGGCGTACTGGAGCGCATCGGTCTGACGCGAAACGTCACGGTGGTGGTGCCCGGATACCCCGACGCCATGCGGATCGCTCGCCACTCCGAGCTGATCGCCATCGTGCCGGGATCCTGCCTGGGCGATGCGGCCTCGGCGACAGGGTGTTCAACTCTGGGCCGCTTTGAGCTGCCGTCGCCTGTGCCGTCCTTCAAGGTCTCGGCGCTCTGGCATCCGCGCATGGACGCCGACCCTGTGCACCGTCGGCTGCGAGACCTCATCATTTCGACGTGTCAGGCGGCGTATGCCAGCGCAACGGTGTGAAGACCTGTAAGCCGGTTGTACCGGCGGCCGGCATATTTGATGGCCAGGACATCGTGTGCAGCACCTTTGAAGATGAACTCTCCAACCGCCTGCTTTTCTCTATCAGTTAGCCGCACGGTGATCGCAAGCCCTTCAACGCAAGCCCGTGCAACCCGCCCAAACCCCGAAGGTAGTCGCATGCTCAAACATATCGTATTTGACGTAAACGAAACGCTGCTGGACCTGGCCGCTCTGGATCCTGTCTTCGAACGGGTGTTCGGTGACAGTCGCGTGCGCACTGAATGGTTTCTGACGCTGGAAGAATGCTGGATGACCAACACCATCACCGGCCAGTACCAGGCGTTCAGCGAACTGGCTATGGGGGCGTTGCAAATGATGGGTTTGCGACTCAACACGCCGGTCGGTGAGGACGATTGTCAGGCGTTGGCGAATGGACTCAAGGTCCTTCCCCCGCACAAGGATGTTTACCCGGCACTGCAATTATTGAAGGACAACGGCTGTGCGCTGATTGCGCTGAGCAATGGCGCGCTGGAGGCATTGCAGCAACAGCTGGCGTCGGCGGGATTGACCGAGTGCTTCGACCACATTATGGCTGGCAGTGAAATCAACCAATTCAAGCCGGCGCCCGAATGCTACCAAATGGTTGCACAGCGTTTGGGTATTACAACCGAACAGATGATGATGGTCGCCGCGCACGCCTGGGACATCGCTGGCGCTGCCCGAGCGGGATGCCGGACAGCTTTCGTCGAGCGTCCCGGCAAAGTACTCAACCCGGTTGGAACCCAGCCCGACTTGACCGGCACCGATGTATACGATGTGGCCCGGCAGATCATTTCAGGCCGGGGCGACTAGCGTTGATGGCCCAAGCATTCTGCGGTGGGCACATAGCTCGTGTAGGAGCGAACTTGTTCGCGAAAGGGTTTCTCAGGCAGTAAATGACGTCATCCGTTCCGCCCTCTTCGCGAACAAGTTCGCTCCTTTCGCTCCTACAGCGAAGCGGTGTGCCATGCGAACACAGTGCCCTGTAGTAGCTGCCGAAGGCTGCGAAGCGGTATGTCAGTCATAAATGACGTCACCCTTGCGCCCTCTTCGCGAACACCTTCGCTCCTACAGGTTTTATGCCTGACTGAAGTGGCTCACGCCTGCTCGTCTTGCTCGTTTTGTTCGTCGTCATGCTTGAGGGCCGGCTTCATGCCAGGCTGCGGCGCGTGCTCGGCATTGGGTGCGATCTCTTCGCCGTGGTTCTTCTTCTCTTGCTGTACTTTCTTGTCGTGGGCAACGTTACGTGGGTCGGTCATGGGAATTCCTTGATTGGCAGATGATTCAAACGCCCGTCGACGCAAAATGCGGTCTATGTAGGCCTGGGCAAGATTTGGAGTCAGCTCTGTCTAAAGCGTTCAGTGCATTTCAACCGGCGACGGCCAGCGCGAGCACCAGGCATCACGGTCACGAGACGGCGAAAGCATCGAGGTCCACACTTGGTCGGATTAACGAAACCGTTGACTCCGCTGCCCGGTCAACTTCCCGCCTGTCCGCGAGGCAGGGATCGACCGACGCCTGCATCGATGTCGACCTGTGCAAACGTTCTTCCTGATTACGAGGGTCACACCCGATGGCTGTTGTCCTGCCCGCTTCACATGGCATTGCCCAAAGTCGGGCGGCGAAAACACCCGTCTGCGCACGCCTCGATGTGCCTGCACAGGGCGGGCCCGGCAGTGCTCGACCACGCCTGGCGGACCGCGCATGAACGTGGTCACCCTGGTGCATGGCCGGAGCACCCACCTGGCGAATCTGATCCAGGGCCTGGCATCCTCCAGCCTTGTCCCGCACGGGTTATGGATCGTTCACATGAACGAAGCCCCTGGCCACTTCACCCCCCGGTCATTTTCGATTCACACCCTGCGGGTCGATGCCCCTGAGGGCTTGAAGTTGGCCCGCGCGCGCAACAGCGTGATGGCGATTGATCCTGCGGCATCCTGGGTGTTTCTCGACGTGGACTGCATTCCCGGGCACGACCTGCTCGCCCATTACCGCGACGGTCTGCACGCGCAACCCGATGCCCTGCATATGGGCCAGGTGCGCTACCTGCCCGAAGGCGCCAATGGTCCGGACTGGAACGAAGCAGCGCTGTACGCGCAGGGTGTCGAGCACCCGCTGGCCAGGTTTCGCGAAGGACCGGGCAAACCGCTGCCCCATCATCTGTTCTGGTCGCTCAACTTCGCCTGCCGGGGTAGCACCTTTGCGCGTATCGGGGGGTTCGACGAGGACTATCAGGGCTATGGCGGCGAAGACACCGACTTCGCCTTCCGCGCGCGGCGTGAAGGTGTCGCCCTGATCGACAATTCGGCGATGGCGTTTCATCAATACCACCCCACCTACGATCCTCCGTTGAACCACTTCGCCGACATCGTCGCCAATGCCCAACGCTTCCACAGACGCTGGGGGGTGTGGCCCATGGAAGGCTGGTTACGCGGGTTCTGCGAGGAAGGTTTGCTGCACTGGAGCGACGATTGCCTTGAGATCATTCAGCCGCCGTCCGCCGAGCGCGTGGCGCAGGCGCTGAATACTAAACGGCTGGGTTTCTGATCATTCGCGTCGGCGTTGCTGAACCGGATCGCAGCCTTCGGCAGCGCCTACACGGGACGGTGTTCGCCGCAGGGTTGTGGCGGGTCTCGGACCTGTAGGAGCGCGCTCGCCCGCGAATGGCCGGTACAGCCAACCCCTCTCCGTCGGCCGGGCTATGGCTATCGCGGGCAAGCGCGCTCCTACAGTGGAAAGCGGTACGCGGCTACATGTCGGGGACACGATCAAACGGCTGGGTTTCTGATCATTCGCGTCGGCGTTGAACCTGATCGCAGCCTTCGGCAGGTCCTACACGGGACAGTGTTCGCCGGAGGTTGTGACGGGTCTCGGATCTGTAGGCGCGCTTGCCCGCGAATAGCCGGTACAGCCAACCCATCTCCGTCGGCCGGGCTATGGCCATCGCGGGCAAGCGCGCTCCTACAGTGGAAAGCGGTACGCGGGGACACGATCAAACGGCCGGGTTTCTGATTGTTCGCGTCAGGGTTTCTTCGATGAGTCGAGCTGTACGTGCGGCAGCCTCGACGTCCGCCCAGCCACGCCAGCGTTCGGGGTCGAGGTTGAGCGCTGCCGCGAACAACGCGGGCCATTGGGACGCTTGCGGCCAGCCGTGCTCCAGCCCGATGGCCGCCTTCAGTTCATTCAGGCGCCTGGCCTGCAGCCGTTGCTCGTCAAAGGGGCGGTCTTCGGCCACGGCGATGTAGCGACAACCCAGCGATGCAGCCTCGCCCACCAGGCTGTCGCTGGCGCTGCCGATCACGATTTCAGCGCTGCGCATTTCTTCTCGCGGATCAGGCAGACGCCCCAGCCAGTGCAGGTTGGACGTTGCCCTACCCGGCTGCAAACCACCGGCAACGCGGAATTGCCGTTCGGGGCAGTGACGCGCCACCGCCTCGATCAGTGCTGCCGACAAGCCAGTACCGCCCTGCCCGGTGATGATCAGCACCTGTCCCATCTGCGGCGTGGCACAAGGCGCACCGGCAAAACGCGAAAGCCAACCGCTGTAAGTAGTCTTTTCGCGTAGCCACGACGGCGTGTCGCGGGCTTCCATCTCGGCCGGATACGGCGCCAGCAGTGCGCTGGCGCTCTCGTAGGCCAGGCGGTGAGCAGCGTCATCACGCAGCCCATGCTGACGCATATACACCACCGGCACCGCGCACAGCCGAGCGAACAAAGCGATTTCCACGGACACGTCCACCACCAGCACGCAAGGCCAATGCCCGGCGAACCATTGCGCGAGCAGCGCCATGCGCTCGCGCACCCCGTCCACCGCCAGCGGTGCGTAGTGCAGGGCGTCGAGGCGATCGACCGCGATGCCCGGCGCCGTGTCGCCCGGCAATAGCAGCCGGTGCACGCCGTCGGGCAAAGGGTCGGGCAGTTGTGAGCCGATCAGCGTCACCGGCACGCGCAACGCCTGGGCGATGTGCGCGGCACGCACGCCGTGGCCGGCGCCATGGTGGTGAACGTAATACCCGACCTGAGGCTCAGGCATGCTGCGCGACCACGTCGGCCAGCAGCGTTTCATAACGGTCCAGCATCAGGTTCTGGCTCCATAAGGTTTCGGCGCGCGCCCGGCAGGCGTCTCGCGATTTTCCGCGCGCGACGGCGATGGCAGCGGCCAGCGCTGCCACGTCATTGGGCGGCACCAGGCAACCCACGTCTTCGCTGATCAGGTCGCGCATGGCGCCGCGATCAAACGCCGCGACCGGCGTGCCACAGGCCAGTGCCTCGGCGACCACCAGCCCAAACGGTTCATCCCAGCACGGGGTGACCAGCGCCACGGCGGCAGTCGCCAGTTCAGCGGCAAGGTCGGAGCGCTGCAAATGGCCCAGGTACTCGACACCCGGGCCCAGCCTGGGCGCGATCTGCTCCCGGAAATAAGCTTCGTCCTCTACTTGCGCCGCCAACCGCAGGGTGATGCCCGCCTGGCGAGCGGCGTCGATGGCCAGGTGCGCGCCCTTCTGCGGCACCAGCCGCCCCACCCACAACGCGTGGTCACCCACCGTGCCGCCGGGGTGCCAGGTCAGCAGATCGATGCCGTTAGGGATCACTTCGCACTGCGGGACCACATCGCTCCACTGCCGCGCATTCGCAGCCGACAGCGTGCTGAAACGCCCGGCCTTGCGGTCGCCGCGCAATGCCGTGCTCATTTCGAAGAACGGCGGTGTGTGCAGCACGGTCAGCATGGGCGTGCGAATCAGCGACGCCATAGTCACCGGCACGTAATGCAGGCTGTTATTGAAGATCACGTCGAAGCCGTAATCGTCGATCCGGTGCATAAGCTCGAGGTAGGCGTGGTGCTCGGCGACGTAGGCGCTGCTAAGGCTGCGATGGCGACACAGGTCACCGTCCGGCACGTTCACCGCCTCCAGTTCTGGCGCACTGCCCTCCCTGGCGAACAGGGTCACGGCGTGTCCGCGTGCGCGCAGGCCGAGTGTCACGTCATGGGTGAACGCCTCCAGCCCGCCGGCAAATGGCTGGCAGACCGGGAACCTGATATGGGTGAGGATGCCGATGCGAAGCGACGGCTGTCCGCCTGCTAACAGAGGTCGGCCGATCTGTTCCTGATAGCTGCGCCACATGCCGCGTCTCCGTTGGGTTACTCATTCAGGCGGCGGCGAACGGCATTGGTTCCGCGAATCGGCGGTCAAGGACGGCGCTGAGGCGGGAGCATCCGGTCCAGCAGGCCGTCACGACGCACGGCTACATGCCAGACGGTCGCGGCGACGTGCAGCACGATCAGCCCGTAGACCGCGAATTGACACCACACATGCACCGTGTCGGCGAACAGGCCCAGGGGCTCATTGTGGGCAAACCCAGGCAACGCAATCACCCGGAAAAATGGCACGTCCTGGCCGTTGCCCGCCATCAGGTAACCGGTGACGGGCATCACCAGCAATACGGCGTACAACAGGCCATGATTGAGCCCCGCCAGCACCGCCGCCACCCGGCCGGTGCCGGGCGGATGCGCCGGCGGGCGATGACGCCAGCGCCAGGTCAGGCGCATCAGCACCATCAGAAACACGCTGATGCCCATGGACTCGTGGGCCATGTACCAGAAGACGCGCACCGGGCCGGGCGGGAAATTCTCCGCGACCCAGACAAACGGCAGCAGCAGGCACAAGGCGGCGACGGTCAGCCAGTGCAACGCCTGGGCGACGCCGGTGTAACGCTCCATGAAATTCCTCCAGCCAATCGGTGACGGCCGCCCAGCCTGACATTGAGATCCGTAGGCGAACGGGGCAGATGCCAACGCCAAAGCGCGGCTGCGCATATATACCGCGTTTCGCTGGCAAACACGCTCGCGTCAAAGCGACTTATCGATTGCACTGATGATGACTATCGAAAGGCCCGCCTGTCGGGTTGCCAAAGCTGACTCCTATAATCGCCACCGATTTTGCCCTCGCTCCTGCGCGCCTGTCTTCAGGCGACATGCCCCCCTGGAACCCAGCACCATGCAAAGCCCCAGCCCGGCCGAACACGGCCTTCCCGAACACAGTCAACAAAGCCTCAAACAGCAATGGCTGGCCATTCTCTCGGTCGCCGTGGGTGCGTTTGCCCTGGTCACCAGTGAGTTTCTCCCGGTGGGCGTGCTCAATGACGTCGCCAGCGACCTGGGCATCAGCGCAGGCCACGCCGGTCTGATGGTGACCCTGCCGGGCATCGCCGCCGCGATGGCCGCCCCGTTGCTGTCGGTGGGCATCGGCGCCATGGACCGTCGCTACCTGCTGATCGGCCTGACGCTGCTCATGATCATCGCCAACTCGGTGGTGGCCTACGCAAGCGATTTCAGCCTGCTGCTGTTCGGCCGCGTCCTGCTGGGCATCAGCATCGGCGGGTTCTGGGCCACGGCCATTGCCCTCAGCGGCCGCCTGGCGCCCAAAGGCGTGGGCGTGGCGCAGGCCACCTCGATCATCATGATGGGTGTGACGCTGGCCACCGTGCTGGGTGTACCGGTCGGGACGTGGTTGAGTGGACTGATGGGCTGGCGCATGACGTTCTTGGTGACCGCGCTGGTGGGCATCCCGGTGCTCCTGGCGCAGATCTTCCTGTTACCGCGACTGAACCCGGACAAGGCCATTCGCGTCAGTGACCTGCCCGCCCTGTTTATCAATCCACAGGCCCGGGTCGGACTGATCGCCGTCTTGCTGATCGGCCTGGCGCACTTTGCCGCGTACACCTACGTCGCGCCCTTCTTCAAACACAGTGCCGGGCTGGATGGCCCGGCGATTGGCTCACTGCTGCTGCTCTACGGCGTGGCCGGGGTCCTGGGCAACATCTTCGCCGGTTTCGCCGCCAACCGCAGCGTGCGCCACACCCTGCTGCTGGTCGCACTGATGATCGGTGTCAGCACCGCGCTGTTCCCGTACTTCGCCACCGGCATGACCGGCGCGGCGATGCTGATCGCACTCTGGGGCTTCGCCTTCGGCGCCTTCCCGGCCTGCGCCAGTATCTGGATGTTTGTCGTTGCGCCCAAGGACGTCGAACGCGGCATGCCGCTGTTCGTCGCCCTGTTTCAGGTAATCATTGCGTTGGGCTCGTTCTTCGGCGGGCAAATCGTAGACCAGTTGGGCACCTCGGTGCTGTTCAGCCTGGCCACGGCGCTGGTGGGCTGCGGCATGGTCACGGTGCTGGTGCTGGGGCGCAACGTCAGCAACCGCCTCGCGGCGCAGCCTGCCTAAGCCGGCGAGGCGTGGATATATTCCGCGCGCGGCAGTGGTAATTTAGTGGCCTCCCCTGCGTATCAAGACTGAACATGACGATCTCAAGCGCCCGACTGATGTACAGACCACCTGAACCCGAAGACTTGGCTCGCCTGTTCGAGATCTACAGCGACCCTCAGACCCAGCTGTTCAATCCGGCCGGGCCGATGCGGACTGCCAATCAAGCCGAGGCCCTGCTGTCTCAGTGGATTGCGCATTGGAATCAGCACGGGTTCGGCTGGTGGGTGATTGCCGAGAAAGCCGCGCCGGATCACCCGATCGGTTTTGGCGGCGTGAGCCATCACGACTATCTGGGTGAGCAACGGCTGAACGTGGGCTACCGCTTCGCCCGGGAAGCCTGGGGCAAGGGCTACGTAACGGAACTGGGAGAATGCGCGTTGCGCCATGCCTTCAGCTGGCCGGGCATCGAGCGCATCTGGGCGTTCGTCCGACCTGATCACGCCGCCTCGATCCGGGTTCTGGAAAAGATCGGCATGCAACGTTGCGGTGTGCTCGATGATGTCCCGGGCCAGCCGGCGAGTCTGCTGTTCACTGTCGAGAAAGCAGGCCTTGAGCAGTCGCCGCAGAGATAGGCTACGCCCTGAGAGGCTCGCCCGTCCGATCCGTGGCCACAAGCGCCATCATCAGCGGGGCCGGCACGGGGCGTCCGAACAGATAACCCTGCGCGAAATCGCATTTGTGACTGGCCAGCCATTTTGCCAGTTGCTCGTGTTCCACGCCTTCCGCCGTAATTTGGATGCGCAGGCTCTTGCCCAAGGCAAGTATGGCCGTGACCATTTCGCTCGAATTGTCCAGGGACTCATCGAAAAAGGACTGGTCGATCTTGATCTTGTCGATCGCCAGCTGCGTCAGGTGATACAGCCCCGAATAACCGGTGCCGAAGTCGTCCAGGGCAACGCTCACCCATGGCACGCAAGCGCTCCAGGTTCAACCGGGCGCTGCTGACATTGGCCACGAGGGTGTTTTCAGTCACCTCCACCTCCAGATGGTTCAGCGGGAAATTGCCCTCACGCGCGATCCGCTCCAGCCATTCTGGAAAGTCGGGGTTCTCGATCATCGACGACGTGACGTTGACCGCCAGTGTCAGGGCTCGCGGCCAGTGGCGGGCCTGGGCGAAAGCCTGGCGCAGCAGGCTTTCAGTCAGCGGCGTGATGAGGCCCGACTGCTCGGTCAGGGGTATGAAGTCCTGGGGCATGATAAGGCCGCGCTCGGGGTGCACCCATCGCGCCAGCAGCTCGAACCCCACCAGGCGTTGCTCAGGCAGGCTGACGATCGGCTGATAGAACGGCTCGATGTGTTGCTCTTCGATAGCCAGGCGCAGCTCCTGCTCGAAACGTGCCTGTTCGCGGTGCTCCTGCTCAAAGCTGGCTTCATAGAAATGGAACACTGCGCGCCCGCTTTTTTTACCGCGATACATCGCGCTGTCAGCGCAGTGCAGCAACGTCTCGGCAGCAGTACCGTCCATCGGCGACATAGCGATACCCAGGCTGGCACTCAGCGTGACCCCCGGTAAACCGGTGACAGACCCGGCAATTTTTTCCAGCACCGTCTCCGCCAATCGTGCCAGGTCCTGGCGACTGAAATGGCCGCTGACAGCCAGGGCAAACTCGTCGCCGCCCAACCGCGCCAGCGAGGTATGCCAGCCGGCAGTCGCTTCCCGGAGCCTGTCCGCCACCAGGCAGATAGCACTGTCGCCCGCCGCATGGCCGTGTGTGTCATTGATGACTTTGAACTTGTCGAGGTCGATCAGAAAGATGGCGGTTTGCATCGACGGCTGCTCCAGGCGCGCCACCACCTGTTCGTGAAACACACGGCGATTGAGCAGGCCGGAAAGAGGATCATGGCGAGCCAGCGAGTCGCTGTGCGCCTGCGCGACCAGCACGTCGTTGTAGCTGCGTCGCAGACGACCTATCAGGCGCCTCAACAGGATGAAAGGCACCACCATCGACAACACGGCAAAGCTCGTCGACGTCAGCACGAAACGCCAGCGCTCGGCGCTTTCAAAGTCGCCATCATAGGGCAGATCCAGCGCGCTCATGGCCACAGCCTCCAGCTTGAACTCCCAAGCCACGGCTAACAGAAACAGGGAAAACAGGTAAAAGCCCAGCAACGCGTACAGGTTATTGCGCATCAGCTGCGGGTTCTGATTAAAAGACATGGACAGTAAGCTCTAAGGGCCACTGGCAGTGCGGCCATGCAGTAGTTATCGGACGCTAAATGCAGGGCTTGACTAAAACATTGGAGCAAACACTTGAGCGCGTCATGCAGACAGGGCTGGCGCGAGTTCGCAACGCCTTGAACGCCCTCGATCATCGGCCTTTCGGCACCTGCTCAACACACTTTAATGAACGACCCGAGGCTGAACTCCGTCATACAAATCATCCTCACCGGCAACGCGTGTCGTCGCGGTCGATGCCCGCGTGATCGCTGGCGTTTGGGTGAAATCCCAGCGGCACCCCCCTCACAGGAGTCGTCATGTCCACGCAGAAAAGCTACTC
The DNA here is from genome assembly GCF_040202885.1 of Xanthomonas sp. WHRI 1810A. Lineage (NCBI taxonomy): Bacteria > Pseudomonadati > Pseudomonadota > Gammaproteobacteria > Lysobacterales > Lysobacteraceae > Xanthomonas > Xanthomonas sp. WHRI 1810A. The sequence continues at coordinate 344,432 of NZ_JBEGED010000002.1, read as the reverse complement.
GATTAACGCCAACGGCATTCGCCAACACATCGTCGAGGCCGGCGAAGGTCCGCCGGTGATCCTGCTCCACGGCTTTCCGGAAACCGGCTACGCGTGGCGGTTCCAGATTCCGGTGCTTGCCGAGCGTTATCGGGTCATCGTTCCGGACCTGCGCGGTTACGGCGAGACCGAAAAGCCCGCCACCGGCTACGACAAACGCAACATGGCCCTGGACATCCGCGAGCTGATGCGCGAGCTGGACATTCCGAAAATTGCCCTGGTGGGCCACGACCGTGGTGCGCGAGTGGCGACGCGGTTCGCCAAGGACTTCCCCGATCTGCTGGACCGTCTGGTGGTGATGGACAACGTGCCTACCCGTATTGTCGCCCGTGACCTGGACGCCACGATCGCCAAAGCGTACTGGTTCTTTATGTTCCATCTGGTGCCCGACCTGCCAGAAGCATTGATCGCCGGACGCGAACACCTGTGGCTGCGGCACTTCTTCTCCGACTGGTGCCACGATCCGCAAGCGATTACCGGTGAAGCCTTCGACACCTACGTCAAGGCCTACCAGGCGCCGGGCGCTGTGCGCGGCGCCATGTCCGACTACCGCGCCAACGCCACCGACGTTGCCCAGGACCAGGAAGACGGCGACATCAAGATTTCGGTGCCGACGCTGTCCTTGTGGGGCGCAAACTTCCCGGCCGTCGCCGAGCTGTTCGACATGCCCACGATCTGGGCCGAGATGGCCGAGCACGTGGAAACCCACGCCATCGAACACTGCGGTCACCTGCCCCATGAAGAACAGCCGGAAGAAGTGAACCGGTTGCTGCTCAGGTTTCTTGAGCCGTGGAAAGGATGATGTGTGCGCCGAGGATCACACGCTGGGGCACTGGCCTTGATACGGTAAATGCCCTGCCCTGAGGATTTTCGGCGTGCACCCTGCCCTCTCGTTATCGGGTTACCGTTCAAACCCGCGCAATGCTTGAGTCCTGTCGATCCGGTTGTCCGGTGGGCGCAGCGCCGCGTGACGCCAGGTGGCTGTCCACAATCACCCTGACGCGCTCCGCATCGGCCGCGGTCACCGGGTTATAGACGATCATCGACAGGTCCGGGCGGCCATCAACCGCAAAGCCGGAGTACTCCAGTTCGATGACGCCATGGGTGGGATGGCGCAGGCGCTTGGTGCCTTCACCGTGCAGGCGGACATCGTTGTCGCGCCACAACGCCGCGAAATCAGGGCTCAGGGTGCACAGCTCAGCCGCGAGATCGCTCACGTTCGAGGCGGCCCCGGCGCGGGTGGCATCAGCCCGGAAGGCGGCGACGATGAACCGCGCCACCGCCTGCCAGTCCTCTTGTTTGGCCCGGGCGCCGGGGTTGCTGAACATCAGCCGCAGGATATTGCGTTGCCCGACCGGCAACAGGCTGTAGTCGGTGAAGACGGCGGCCGCCGCGCTGTTCCAGGCCAGTACGTCCCAGGTGGCGGTTTTGATGAACGCGGGGCTCAATGCAAAGGTATCCAGAACACGCTGCAAGCGCGGCGTCACTCCGTCAGGCGCGCAGTAGACCACTTCCGGAGGATGACCAAAGGCGAGCATGAACAAATGCTCGCGCTCCGGCTCGGTCATCAACAGGCTTTGCGCAATCCGGTTCAGCACCTGCGCCGAGGGTGCGCCGCCGCGGCCCTGTTCCAGCCACGTGTACCACGTCGCGCTGATGTTGGCCCGCTGCGCGACTTCCTCACGGCGCAGGCCGGGCGTGCGCCGACGCCCGTTGGGAAAACCAAAACTGGCGGGGTCCAGACGCGCCCGGCAGTCCTTCAAGTACGTTCCCAGCAGATGAGCAGACTGGCTTGCCATGGTGATCCTGTTGGTTTCTATACCCTGATAATGTCACGCCTGTAACCGGATAAACGTTACGCGCACTCTGCTGACTTTCGCAAAGAGAGAATTCAGCCATGCGTGTATTTCTTACCGGTTCTACAGGTTTTATCGGCGCCCAGGTCGCCCGTGAATTGCTCGACGCTGGCCACCAGGTGCTCGGGATGACGCGTTCAGAGGCCGGCGCCCGTGAGCTGCTGTCGATGGGCGCCGAACCCCATCACGGCACGCTTGAAGATCTGGCCAGCCTGCAACGCGGTGCCGAGCAGTGCGACGCTGTCATTCACACGGCCTTCGATCACGATTTCGCCCACTTCGTCGCCAATTGCCAGAAGGACTCACGGGCGATTGCGGCCCTGGGTGCCGCACTGGCAGGTTCGGACCGGCCGCTGATCATCACCTCCGGCACGCCGATTGGCTCGCCCGCGCCAGGACAGCCCGCCGATGAGGATCATTTCAACCCTGAGCACCCCAATCCACGCGTGGCCTCCGAATTGGCGGGCGAGGCGCTCTTGCAACGGGGGCTCAACGTGGTGGTGATGCGGCTTTCACAAATCCACAACCCGGTGAAGCAAGGCTTGATCACCGAGGTCATCAAGCAGGCACGGGACAAAAACGTCTCGGCGTTTATCGATGAGGGCCTTAATCAGTGGTCTGCCGCGCACCTGACGGACACCGCGCACTTGTACCGCCTGGCCCTGGAAAAGCATCAGCCCGGCGCCCGTTACCACGCCACGGCCGAATCCCGCATCGCGTTTCGCCTTATTGCGCAAACCATCGGCGACGGCCTGGGCGTGCCCACCGTTTCGGTGCCAGCCGATGAAGCGATAGCGAACTTCGGCTGGCTGTCGAGCTTTGTGGGCAAGGACATGTCCAGCCTGAGCGACAAGACGCGAACGCGCTTGGGTTGGCAGCCCAAAGGGCCGGGGTTGATCGCCGACCTCGAACGCTTTTTCAACCGGTAGTGTCTGCCGTCCCGATCATCGAGGCAGCCAGGTCCGCGAGCGCGCGCAACCGGTCCATCTGCCGCATGTCGTGGTGATAGCCCATCCAGATGTCACGGCCCGGCGGCGCTTCGTCGACCTCCAGCCGCCTGAGTGCCGGGAGTTGATCGCCCAGCGCCCGTGGCAGCACGGCGAGGCCCAGCCCGTTGGCACACATCTGCGCCTGCACCGAGCGACTGCTGCTGGTGAAGACCGTGCGCGCCAGCGGGTAACGCTGCTGGAGCCAGAGCACGTCGGGGTAATGGGCCTGGGCGGTGTTCATGGTGATCAGCCCGAGGCCGGCGCCCTCTGGCTGGGGAGTTGGCGTCCCGACGGCGGCGTAAAGGCCGTACGGCATCGTGGTCAAACGGCGTTGCACGATGTCGGGTTCGGTGAACGGCACGATGCGGAAGGCGATATCGGCTTCTCTGCGGGGCAGATCGAACAGCCGGTGGCCGGGAATGATCTCGGGGACAATCAGCGGATAGCGCCGTGACAGCTCGCCGAGCACAGGCGCCAGCACATAACAGGCGAACCAGTCCGCGGACGAAATCCGCAACAACCCTTCCGGCTGGTCGCTGTGCCCGGCCAGACGCCGCTCGATGGCCAGCGCACTGTGCTCCATCGCTTCAGCCAGACTGAGAATCTGCTCGCCCCGGTCAGTCAGTACCAGGCCTTGCGCAGTGCGACGGAAAAACACCTGGCCGCTGGCCTCTTCAAGCACGTGCAGACGCCGTCCGACGGTGGGATGACTGATGCCCAACTGCCTGGCCGCGGCGCCCAGTGATCCGCTTCGGGCGATTGCAAGAAACACGCGCAGGTCGTTCCAATCCATGGCGCACCTCGTACAAAAATGAACGCCGAGGTTGCAGCAATGGCACTGCCCTCGCAAGTCCGGCGCTCGCACACTGGGCTGACCATTATTTTGCGGGTATCAGCGTGGGAGATTATCGATGAACATTGGATTTTTGGGTGCGGGCAGCATGGGCCGCGCGATCATCCCGTTGCTGGTGGACGCGGGTCATTCGGTCTTTGTCTGGAACCGTCATCCCCAGGCGCTGGACGATTTGCCAGGGGTACAGGTGCTGGAGTCTCCCGCAGTGGCCTTCGAGCAGGACGTTGTCTTCAGCCTGCTGGCCGACGACCACGCTGTGCGGGAAGTCGTGCTGTCGTCGGGGATCCTGGCGACGGCGGACAAGCGCTGCGTGCATGTGGTCATGTCCACGCTTTCACCGCAGCTGATGGAGGAACTGCACACCCTGCACCAGGGGCTCGGTCTGCTGCTGGTCGCCGCGCCGGTATTCGGGGTGCCGGCAGTGGCGGCCAGGGGTGAACTGAATATTCTGGCCGCAGGCCCCGATGAGGCAATCGCGAAGGTCCAGCCCCTGTTTGATCTGCTCGGCAAAAAGACCTGGCGCCTGGGCCAGCAGCCGGTCCAGGCCTGCATCGCCAAGATCGCCGGCAACATGATGATCACCCAGGCCATCGAATCCCTCGCCGAAGCCACCGGACTCGCCGATTGCTACGGCCTGAGCGCGGCGGCGTTTATCGACGTCGTGACCCAGACCCTGTTCGCCTGCCCCAGCTATCAGCGTTATGGCCAGAACATCGTGAACGGTCGCTATGAGCCGGGCTTCAAGCTGTCCCTGGGCCTAAAGGATATCAACCTCGCGCTCGATGCCGCTCGCCCGAAAGGCCTGCCGCTGCCGGCTGCCGACGTGGTGCGATCCAGAATGAACACAGCCATGGCCCAAGGGCTGGCCGACCAGGACTGGTCGGCATTTGCCAGTGTGACCAAAGGCTGACAAAACCTGCCGATGATGCCAATCTCGGTCCGGTTTTCGCCGGGCTGAAGGCGTCCATGCGCCCTGCTCCCCATCCCGCAATCGCTGGCGCAGCCGCACACCCAGGCTGCCCGAGGGCCCCACATGCTGCTCAAACCTGTCATTAAAATCGCCTTGCTGCCGCTGCTGCTCGTGTGCGTCAAGGCCCTCGCCGCGCAACCTGCCAACAGCGCGGTGGAACCCGCCCCCGAAACGCTGGAACCGTTGTTGGCCACCCTTAGCCAACGTCTCGACATCGCCGACCTGGTTGCGCTGACCAAATGGGACAGCGCCAAGCCCATCCAGGACAGCGACAGAGAAGCCCAGGTCATCGCTAACGCGCTACAACAGGCCAGACAATACGGCGTGAGCGAGGACGAGGTCGGTCAGTTGCTGGCCGCTCAGATCGAAGCGAACAAGCTCGTTCAGTATGGCTTGCTCGCCGCATGGCAAACCGCCGGTCAAGCCCCGGCCACCAAACGGCCGGACTTGAAGGACGAGATCCGCCCCAGGCTCGACGAACTCCAGACACGCCTGCTGGCGCAATACGCCGCGTTCAGTCCCTTCAGGTCACACCCGGCCTGCTCCGCCTGGTTGAACCAGGCCCGGCCGCACCTGGCGCGCGATCCGTTGCACGCGCTGGCGCTGGTCCGGGCAACCGGCGAGCTGTGTACCGGCACTCAACCTCGCGCCTGAGTATCGGCCGCGCCGCCTGACAGCTCGGCGCATCGGCGTACTCCATGAGTCCGCCAGCGCCTTGGCTGCCGGGTTGACAGCCGAGCCGCCGGGATTATTCCATCGCGACGGCTTCGAGCGGCGTGCCTGAGGTTCACGGACGGGCGAAGGACTCCGAACCGGCGATGGGCTGCCAGTTCGGCAAGGGCGTGAGGAAGTGCAGTTCAAAATACCGGGATGCGAAGCGCCACTGCCCGTCTCGGCGTTCGAACCGGTCGTGGTACAAGCCACTGACCTGCACCGGCCCCTTTTCGATGTCGTGGAACAGGCAATCGGCCGCGACCGTTGCCGTCGCCACGTCGGCGTCGATATGGATCAGCGGGTTGGCCATCCAGTGGTGCATGTGCGGCATCTGCTGCCAACTGCGCTCGGCCATTGCCTGTATCTCGTCGCGACTGCCTGCGCTGCCGAAGCCTGGCAGCTCGAGGGTGGCATCGGCATGCCAGAGGCTGTTCAGCAGGTCCGCATCCAGGCGATCAAACGCGTTGGCGTAAGCAGACATCAGCGTTTCTATCGCTGCACGACTTTCCAGGGCATCGAGGCGAGCGATAAGGGTTTCAAGGGTCATGACGCCCTCCTTAATCAGAGTGAAATTTCGTCGGCCGCAGGGACCGGCAGGCGCTGTCAGTCTGCAACCTGGCAACGCTCAGCGGGACTGCCAGGGGTGCAGATCCGGCGTTCATTTTTGTGGGGGGTAAACCGCCTGAATGCCGTTGACGCGAGGCCTGCGCGGTTCATAGGCTTGCGCCCCATTCTGGAACTCATTGCATCCTGACGGAGGCGCTCCATGTCCCAAATCGAAGTCATCCCGCTGCAGCGCAAACGCTGGCTGATGTTCATGGTATTGCTGGTCGGGGCGTTTCTGCCGCCCCTGGATTTTTTCATCGTCAACGTCGCACTGCCCTCGATTCAGGTTGAACTGGGCGCGACGTCCTCTGCCGAGCAGTTGGTCATTTCCGCCTATGCGGCGCTGTACGCGGTGACCCTCATCACCGGCGGGCGGATGGGCGACCTGTACGGCCGTGGCCGGATGTTTTTTCTCGGCCTGATGGGCTTTGCCGCCGCGTCATTGCTGTGCGGTCTGGCCGGATCGCCCTGGGTGCTGATTGCCGGACGCGCGCTGCAGGGGCTGACGGCGGCCGTCATGGCACCTCAGGCGCTGGCATCGGTGCAGGTGCTGTTTCCCGAATCCGAGAAGCCGTTGGCGTTGAGTCTGTATGGCGCGGTGTTCGGCCTGGCGTCGGTGGTAGGTCAGGCGCTGGGCGGGATCCTGATTGCCCTGAACGTGCTGGGCCTGGGGTGGCGGGCGATCTTCCTGGTCAATCTGCCCATTGCGCTGTTGGTGGTGTTGTTCGGCCTTCCGCTGCTCAAGGAAACCCGTGCGCGGCATGCCAGCCGGCTGGACCTGGGCGGTACGGCGCTGTCGATGCTGACACTGAGCGCGCTGATCGTGCCCTTGATCGAGGGGCGTGAAGCGGGCTGGCCGTGGTGGTCCTGGCTGTCGCTCATGGCGGTGCCGGTGTTGGCCTGGCTGTTCTGGCGCTATGAAACCCGCCTGCACCTTGCCGGCGGCGCACCGTTGCTCAATCCCGCCGCGCTGCAGGCGCCGGGGTTGGGTCGGGCGTTGCTGGTGGCCCTGTCGTTCTACATGATCGGGGTCTTTTTTCTCCTGCTGTCGATCTACCTGCAGGGCGCGCTGCATGCGACCGCGCTCAGTGCGGGGCTGATCTTCCTGCCGTTCGGCGCCGGTTTTCTGCTGGGACCGCTGTCAGCGCCCTACGCCAGGCGGGTCGTCGGCGCCTACGTCAATCCGGTGGGCATGGGCCTGGAGGTCGTCGGATTCCTTGCCCTCGCCTGGCTCATCCTGGTGACGCCGACCACTGTCTCCCCGTCGCCCCGGCTGCTGGCGGCGCTCCTGTTCGTGATCGGGTTCGGGCAGGGACTCGCGTTCCCGACGCTGATGCGGATGGTGACCAGCCGCGTCGCTCCGGCTTTTTCCGGCATGATCGCGGGGATCACCAGTTCAACCCTGCAAGTGAGTACGTCCCTGAGCGTCGCGGTGATCGGGGGCATTTTCTACACCCAGTTGGGGGCCCGTACTGACGAAGCCGCTATTGCTCAGGCCTTCGTCGTGTCCCTTTTCTGCATCGCCGGCTGCCTCGCGGCGGGCGCAGCGTTAAGCGTGACCCTGGCACGGCAGCCGGTCGCTGTTCGGTCCGGTTAAGTGGTGCGAACGCTAACGAAGGGGGCACCGCTATTGGCCGGCGCCCCCCTCTTTACGCATCGCCAACAGCGGCGTCCGACGTCGGTGTATCAATCCGCCTTTTCGACGTTGAAACCGTCGGCGTTGTCGAAGACGCCCATGAAACCGGGAACCGTCGATTCCCGCGCCCAGTCGCGCTGCAGTTCGCAGTACAGCTGCACCCGGCTGATGAGTTTCCCGCCGGCTTGCTCGATCCGGCGCAGCGCGGCTTCGTGGGCGGCGCTGGACGTGCCGCCCACTGCATCGACCGGCACGTAAACCTCGTAGCCTTCCTGCAGCGCGTCGAGTGCCGGGAACGTCAGGCAGGCTTCGGTCCAGAGCGCGGTCATGATGAGTTTTCGGCGGCCGAGGGCTTTGACTGCCTGCTTGAATTCGGTGTCCTCCCAGCTGTTGATGGACGTGCGGTCGTAGGTCGGCAGATGACCGAGCACCGCCTGCAATTCCCGGATTGGCGGCTTGTTGCGGCCGGTGGCGACGTTGACGGTCGAGTGGATGATCGGCAGGTTGTAGTTGACGGCCGCCTTGGCGACGCTGGTGATGTTGAACACCAGTTCGTCGCGGGACATTGAGCGAATCGAAGACACCTGAATTGGCTGGTAGTCGATGATGATCAACGCCGAGTTTTCCGGCGACAACAGGTGGTCGGTCAGGGGGTTGCGGATGATTTCGCTTGCCATGTGCAGGTCCTTTTTGTCGTTGAGCGACACGCCGCCAGCCTCGGGCCACGCAGGGTTACTGCCGTGACGACGACACACGGAGGCGTGAAGCGGTTGGGTGCTCCCGGAGACGTGCGCCAGCGGCGACGTTGCCAGAAGCCAGGATTGTGCTGTTCCAGCAATCGATGCGGTAGTAGCATCCCGAGGCTTGCTGTGTTGCAAAAAGGGGAACGCGAACATGGATATCGAAGCGCTGCACACCTTCGTGGAAGTGGCCGATGCCGGAGGCCTGTCACCGGCGGCGCTGCGGCTGGGCGTGTCCAAATCCATCGTCAGTCGCCGCCTGGCCAGGCTTGAAGCCGAACTGGGCATCCAGCTGCTGGCCCGCACTACGCGCGGGGCAGCGCTCACCGAAGCCGGGGCCACATTCCGCGATTACGCGGCCCGCGTCTGCACCGAGATCGACAACGCCAGAGAAACCCTGATGCCCACCGGCGCCCTTCGCGGCCGTCTGCGCGTGGCGGTGCCGTTGTCTTTCGGCCCGACCCACTTCGCCCCCATGCTCGCGGAAATGGCGCGCCGTCACCCGCAGCTACAGCTTCAGACTTGCTACAGCGACCGTTTCGTCGACCTGATTGCCGAGGGTTTCGATTGCGCGATACGGGTCGGCTACCTGCCGGATTCGAACCTGATCGCCCGCTGCATCGGGCCGGTTTACACCAAGCTCGTGGCCAGCCCCGATTATGTGAAGACAACGGGAGCGCCTGAATCGCCGGCACAACTTGCCGACCATGAAGCGCTCATGCAGGGCACCGAAACCTGGCAATTCCTTGAAGGGGACAAGGTGATCACGGTGCGTCCACGGGGGCGCTTCAAGGCCGACAACGGCACCGCGCTGGTCGCCGCTGCCACCGCAGGGCTCGGCATCGCGTACCTGCCCGATTGCCTCACCCACGACCACCTCATCTCCGGCGCGCTGGTGCCGATCATGACCGGCTACCCACCACCCCCGGCAGGCGCCTACGTCGTGCGCCCACCCGGCCAACACCCGGCCCGCAAGATCCGCGTCCTCATCGACCTGCTGATCGAATCCTTCGGCCAGTCCCCGCACTTCGCCAGACCCGTCTAACGCTGAGCGCGGGGTGATTGATCTGTTTGAGCGACGCCTGCCGGCGAAGCGTTTGAATCTGGTCGCCAGTGGTGGGAGTGGGCTTGCTCGCGATTGCGGTATGTCCGGCCACAGAGGTGCAGCGGACGTACCGCCCTCTTCGCGAACAAGTTCGCTCCTACAGGTTGGGTGCCTGGCGTGGATGGTGGGGTTGTCCAGGGTTGGCGATACGACCCATGACCCGTGGGAGCGGACCTGTCCGCGAAGAGGGCCGGCCATCCAACGCATCTTCGTCGCCTCAACCACCGAATTCGCGGGCAAGCCTCGCTCCAACACCGGAAGTCCACGCGAGCCACACAACACCTGTAGGAGCGAACTTGTTCGCGATGCGGTATGTCCGGCCACAGAGATGCAGCGGATGTACCGTCCTCTTCGCGGACAGGTCCGCTCCCACGGGAATGGCAGTCGGAGTGGAATCTGCCGCGACCGCTGGACAACACCGCCCTCCAGCCTGGCATAAGACTTGTGGGAGCTGCCGAGCCGCCGAAGGCTGCGATGCGGTGTGTCAGATGAACCTTGATCGCAGCCTTCGGCAGCGCCTACACGGGTTTTGTGTCAGATCGGGCATTCGACAACCCCGTACATTGTTGGAGCGAGGCTTGCCCGCGAATACGATGTTGCATGCCAAGAAGATGTGTTGGATGTACCGCCCTCTTCGCGAACAGGTTCGCTCCCACGGGATCTGTGATCTGTCCAGTAAACGCATCACGTTGTAGGAGTGAGCTTGCTCGCGATGCGGTATGTCCGGCCACAGAGAGGCAGCGGATGTACCGCCCCCCTGCGCGGACAAGTCCGTGCTCACGGGTACACACCGCGGACATCTTTTGCCTTTTTAACGGCAACCGCCTGGCAACCATTCAGGCGGTTGCGCTTTTTTTCATCCATTCAATGGCATCCGCCCCCGCCGCAAGGCGCATTGGCGTCGCGGGGTCGGTTGCCGCACGCCACACGGCTTCGGCCACATCCTGCGCTTCAGTGACCACGGTGGCTTTCGACCATTCGCTCATCACCTGCTGCGCCAGTTCGGCATAGGGCTCGGGGATGGTGCCGTCCATGCGGGGCCGGGCGTTTTTGCCGAAATCCGTGTCGGGAGCGCGGCCCGGCAGCACCAGGTTCACCCGCACATTGAACGGCTCAAGCTCAAGCGCCAGTGACTCGGTAAACGCATTCACCGCTGCCTTGCTCGCGGTGTACACGCTGAGCAGCGGCAGTGATTTGATCGTCACGCTCGAGGTGACGTTGATGATCACCCCGGCCTTGCGCTGGCGGAACTGTGGCAGCACCGCCTGAGTCAGCGCCATGGTGCCAAAGGTGTTGGTCTCAAAAATGTCACGGATGGCGGGCAACGAAATCCCTTCCAGCGCGCCGAGCAAACCGATCCCGGCGTTGTTGACCAGCACGTCGATCGGCCCTGCGGCGTCGACCGCCTGCTGGATGCTGTTCGGATCGGTCACGTCCAGCGCAAGCACGCGCAGGTGCTCGGACGCGGGGAACAGGGTGTCATTCGGCGTGCGCATGGTCGCGACAACCTTCCACTCTCGCTCGAGAAAATACTGCGCGGTGGCCAGGCCGAAGCCAGAGGAGCAGCCGGTAATCAGGACGGTTTTCATGGGTGGATTCCCTCGGGTGATTGACAGGACTGCAACCATAGGCTGTTGTAACCGGACGTTAAATCATCAAACGTCCGCCGATCATGTGCAGGAGTCCGAAATGCTCGATCCGCTCGCCGAAGTGGTCACCCTGCTGCAGCCCGCCGCTTCCATGTCCAAGGTGGTCAGCGGCGCCGGTGCCTGGCGCGTGCGCCGCCAGGAGACCGGTCAACCCTTCTACTGCGCGATTCTTGAGGGCGGATGCCGGCTCTCCGTGGTGGGCCAACCGCCGATGGTCCTCCAGGCCAGCGACTTCGTGCTCATCCCGGCGGTCCATGACTTCACCATGGCCAGCCTTGCGCCGATGGCAGACGACGCAGCGGATACGGTGCCCGTTGAGATACGCCCACGTGACATGCGTGTCGGCACGCCCGACGTCCCGGCCGATGTGCAATTGCTGGTGGGCAATTGCACGTTTGGCTCACCGGACGCGGCGTTGCTGGTGTCGCTGCTGCCGCAGTGGGTGCACATCCGCGGTGAGCGGCGGCTGGCAACGCTGGTGGAACTGCTGACCGAGGAGGCCCGCGCGCAATGCCCGGCGCGGGAGGTGATTCTGGCGCATTTGCTGGAAGTGCTGTTTATCGAAGCCCTGCGCTCAACCGCGAACGTGACCTCCTCCCCCGGGCTGCTGCGCGGGCTGGGTGACGAACGCCTGGCCGTGGCCATCCGGCAAATGCACGAACACCCGGGCCGGTCGTGGACGGTGGTGCAACTGGCCCGGGAAGCCGCCCTGTCCCGCTCGACCTTCTTTGAACGCTTCACTCAAGCGTTGGGCATGGCCCCCATGGCCTACCTGCTCGCGTGGCGGATGGCGCTGGCCAAAAACCTGCTGCGAAGCAAGGACTGCAGCATCACCGAAATCGCCCAACGGGTCGGATACGGCTCGGCGAGCGCCTTCAGCGTGGCCTTCGCCCGCTACACCGGACTGGCGCCGGCGCGGTATTCCCAGAGCCAGTGATGCGCAGCAGTGTGCTCAACCGAGCGGATGAACGCGCCAACAGATACTGATCGGAGTGGAAAGGATTTCCCCTGTAGGAGCTGCCGAGCTGCCGAAGGCTGCGATGCGGTGTGTCAGGCAATCCACATTGCAGCCCCTGGCAGCGCCTACGCGCCCAGCTTTCGCGAGAGGAAGTCGCGAATGTATTCCGCCACTTCCGGCGCGTGTGTTTCAAGCGTGAAGTGGCCGGCGTCCAGAAGATGCACTTCAGCGTTGGGGAGGTCTTTTCGATAGGCCTCAGCGCCCGGTGGGATGAAGGCCGGATCATGTTTGCCCCATACCGCCAGCAACGGCGGCTGGTATTGCCGAAAATAGGCCTGGAATGCTGGATAGGCCGCCACGTTGCTGCGGTAATCGAGTATCAGGTCGAGTTGAATCTCTTCCGCGCCGGGCCGCGCCATGTAGAAAATATCCAGGTTGTAACCATCGGGCGACAGTTTTTCAGGGTCGGCTCCCGTTCCGTACTGCCAGTCCCGGATCGTAGCCGGCGACAGCGCGGAGCGACAGGCTTCGCGATTGGCCGCCGACGGGTCCTTCCAGTAGGCCTGCCAGGCATCCCACTGATCGCTGAAACCTTCCAGGTACGCATTGCCATTCTGGCTGATGATTGCGGTGACTTTGTGGGGGTTTGCAGCCGCCAGACGAAAGCCGACGGGCGCACCATAATCGAAGGCGTACAGGCTGTAGGTCTTGAGCCCCAAGGCCTCGGTAAAGCGCTCGATGACCTTGTAGAGATTGTCAAACGTGTACGCGAACTGACCGCGCGCCGGCGCTGTGGTGTTGCCGAACCCGGGCAAGTCCGGCGCGATCAGGCGGTATTGGTTTGCCAACAAAGGCATCAAATGGCGGAACATGTGGCTGGCGGTCGGGAAACCGTGCAGCAGCAGAAGCACCGGGGCGTCTTTGGGTCCGGCTTCACGATAGAAGACGTCGACATCCCCCACCTTCTGCCGGTTGAACGTCACGCGAAACGCATCGTCCCGCGCCACCACGTTGTCCTTGCTGGCCGAGCGGTTACCCGGACTTGCAGTGGCGCTCGCCAGCGGTGCGACCAGTGCGGACGCTGCGCCCACCATGGTGGCTTGTAAGATCTTCCGTCTGCTCACGTCAGACACTGGGCGGGTCGTGTTATCCGTCATGCTCGAAGGTAAGGTTTTCATGTCGGGCCTGCTCACAAATGGATTCAGTCCATCGTAAGCATTACGTCTTTAGTCGAGAATGACCGCCACTCTCAATTCACCCTTTCACTTTCTGCAATGCACGCAGGCGGCTGTCGAAGTGTCCTGCGCCAGGAAAGCCATCTCCACCCCGGCGGCAATCGCGGGTTCACAGGTCCATCCAACTGACGTGGGCCGCCACAATCCGCCAGTTTCCGGCGATGCGCACCCAGCTTTGCGTTTGCCGCCCCAGCCGCGCTTGCCCTTCGCGGCTGAAGACGATGTTGGTCACGGCAAAGGTGTCATCGAAACTGGTCACTGAGCGTTCCAGTATCGTCCGGTCGAGCCCTTTACCGGGGCGCGCACGACGAAACGCCTGGATCGACGCGTAGCCGTACAAATGCTCCCCAGCGCCATAGCGCAAGGTGTGGGGGCTGTCCCAGAACAGCTCGTCGAGCACATTTACGTCGTTGCCGGTCAGCGCGCGCTCGTACCGCGTAAACGCCTCATTTAACCCGGCGAGGGTTAGAGGGTCGTTGATCAGCGGTGCCGTCACTGGCGCTATCCCGAACAGCGTCGGTTCAGTGAGGCACACCCCTCGCCCCAACAGGCCTTGTTCGCCGAAGGCGTCGAGCATGGCGATGGCCACTCGCGGCGTGGGTTGAAGGTGTGACACCCGCGACGCATCCACTGCGCTGCCCAGGCCAAACTCCGCGAAATCAGGGTGAGTGCCGACCAGCCACTGCGGCGGCTCCTCGGGCGCGCCTGGCAACCAGCCGCGCATGTCGCTGGCGACCTCGGCGGTGTAGCGCCACGCCTGAGCGCCGAATCCGGCGGCATCGATTACACCGCTGTCACCCAGCATCGGGCCGCTAGGCCGATCACCCGGCGACATCCTCGGGCCCTGCGGCACGTGGGCCCGCCCGGTGATCCACACCTCTGGCGCATCGGCGAGCCTGACACCGGCGTCGATGCCGTTGCCCGCCAACGCCAGCACCAGCCGGTTGGCCTGCTGCGGATCGTCGCTGCGCGTCGCGTCCAGCATCAGATAGCAGGCGGCCATCCACAGGGTGAGGAAGAACAGCGGCGTGGTTTCGAGCATCGCCCGCACCTCAGCCACTTCCAGAGCTGGGGACAATTGATCCAGCAATGCGGCGGTGGCAAACGTTGTGCGGCTGTGCAGATCATCCCCGCCGCGCAAACCCGCGACGGCCAGGGGAATCAACGCAATGGGTGAGGCGCTCACCAGGCCGCGCAAGACCGGGCCCAGCTGCTCATCGCGCCAGGCCAGACGCTGCAGGATCGCAGGGTTGCGCGAACCAAAACGCAGTTGCGGACCGAAGCCGCTGCCCAGCAGTGACCAGCAACGCGGGCCATTGGGCTGCGCCGCGTCTCGTACTTCAACCAGGCTGGTGGACGGCGAAATCACGGCGGCCAGCGGCGTGACGATACGGTAATCCTGTGCCGGCAACAGACGCACTCGCCCATCGGCGATCATCGCTTCGGCGTCTGGTTCGTTGCTCGCCCAGCCTTCGTAAAGGCAGCACAGCACGGCCGAGGACAGCACCGGGGCACTGGGCTGGCAAGGATTCGCAAATGGCGGCCCGGCATGCAGCAGGGTCAAGGGTTCAAGGGCCACGGCCTCGCGGGCGCTGAGCACGTTGTTCCATACCGGCCTTACGGCGTACAGCCGATCCAGCGCAGCCTGCAAAGCAGGCCGTTGATCATCAGTGAGCTTCGACGCTGCGTTCATGGCGGGCAAACCTTCGGTCAGGCGACGCGCGGAACGGGCAGAATCTGCGCCGTGGCGTCAAAGCGTTTGCCGGCGCGCAGGCAGAACACCGGTTGCAGCATGCGTCGGGCGATGACTTCGGTGCCCTCGTTATCACGCAGCAGCCAGGCGCCCTGTTCGTCGCTCAGCACGCTGACATCAGCTTCGCGGCCGACGCCCAACGTGCCGATCTCATCGCTCATGCCCGCCAGTTTTGCCGCGTTGCTGGTCACCATCGGCACCAGTTGCTCAAGGCTCAACCCCAGCGCCATCATGCTGACCATGGTCGACACCAGGCTGAAGCGAGAGGTGCCGGTAAACAAATGCTCTTCATCCGGATGCTCGTCCGGCGTACCCGCCGGTGCCGGGACGGTGGTGTTGTAGCCGTGCATGTCCGAACCCAAGGTGTCTGGCACCACGCCTGCGTCAATGACTTTGGCCGCCATCTTGTAACTGAAGTGCGAGCCGTGCCCGACATCCACTTTCAGCCCGCGCTCGATGGCCTCGCTGACCAGTGGATGCATCTGGCCGTTCTGTTCGACGAAGCCGCCCGGATGACGACTGAACGGGTGCGCCAACACATCACCCGGCTTCAGCAGGTCCAGCACTTGGGGAAAAATACTGTCGGGGTCGATGTCGTATTCGGGCTGGTCAGGCATCGGCCACAGCTGGCCGAAGTGGATATACACCGGGAGCGAGGTCTGCTCGCCGATCTGCGCGGCCTTTTTCATCACGTCCAGCCCCCAGCGGGCAAAGCCACCGAGTTCGGCATGGGCCTTGATGCCTTTGACGATGTCGCTGTTGGCCAGGGCGGACTTGACCGTCGCGGCGACGTCCGCACATTCGGGGCGGTACAGCTCCGGGTAGAAATGCCCCTCAAGCCCGCCCACCAGGTACGCCGACAGAAAGGACAGCACCCGGCTGTGGGCCGGCTCGGCGATGAATTGTCGAAAGCCCGGCAAGGTCATGCAGCTTGCGCCGCCCTGGTCGATCAGGGTCGTCACGCCAGAGTGAACGCCGCACATATCGGCATTCAAGCCAAAACGGCCCGTGACGTATTGATAGACGTGGCTGTGGGTGTCGATCAGCCCCGGCAGGACCAGCTTGCCGGTGCAGTCGATCAGATCGGCGCCCTGGGCGGTAGCGGTATCGCGCAAGTTGCCGACCGCCTTGATGCGATCCCCTTCAATCAGCACATCGCAAACAGTATCAATGGAATTTGCAGGATCGATAACACGACCGCCGTAAAGAAGGATCGTTTTCATGGAAGTCTTCTGGAAGAGTCTTGGGTGAAGGGTGTGACGCAATCGCTGTGCCAGCTCTTGTCATCTATTCGCCCTGAAAATCCTATCCGGTTGAAGTTAAACGTTTTATCCGTTAGTAAATAAACGTGGCATACCTGCTTTTATGCGCAGTGAAGCTGTGGGTTATCGCTCCCGCTGCACCGTTTGAAGTCCTGCCGCACCATGCATGCGCACTCAGAGGTATGCCACACATCAGGCCACCTTCGAATGCATTGGTGTGCAGGCAGGCGTGATGTAAAACAAAGAGGCATGCCACTTTTTTGCCCTATAATCGGCCGCTCCCGGCGTACATGTACCGGCCTGGTTCCTGGCCTTCGTCGGCTCCACTGACAACAGGTTTATTCGCTACCCATGACTACGACGCAAGACGATGACCTGCAGACCGAATTGACTGCCGCCCTTGGCCGCTCAGCGTTGCTCGGACGCCCGGGCTTTCTGATTCGCCGTCTGCACCAGATTCACTGCGGATTGTTTCTGGAGGAAACCCGCGAGTTCAACATCACGCCCGTCCAATACAGCCTGATGACTGCGCTGGGCACCCACGGGGAGATGGACCAGAACACGTTGTCCCATGAGATCGGCCTGGAGCGCACCAGCGTCGCCGAAGTCATCCCCAGGCTTGAGGCGCGCGGCCTGCTGCAGCGCCGCCAAAGCACAGAGGATCGCCGGGTGAAGCTGGTCAAACTCAGCCGCAAAGGGCTTTATCTGCTCAAGAAAATGGACGAGAACGTAAAGCGCGCCCACGACCGCACCATCGAGCAGATCCCGGAAGCCCAACGGGCGCTGTTCATGCTGCAACTGATCCGGCTGGTGGAAGCCAACAACGACGTCGGCAGCGCCCCGTTCAAGCTGGGACGGGAAGAGTGAATTGGCAGGTGTCGCTCGACGGGTCGATCTTTCTCCCGCTCCGCATGTAAACCGCTTCTGCCCGGAGGGCGTAGGAGCGTGGCTTGCCCGCGATTGGCTGCGAAGCAGTCATCAAACCCTTCCTCGGTGGTGTATCCGATCTACCGGCGTGCCGCCTTTGCCGCCGCTTCGCGGTCGAGCGCCCCCGGCAGATCGCAGGCAAGCCAGCTCCCACGCCTTCGGCAGAAGCATTGAGCAATCACTGATCAGCACGCAGGAAGGATCACTTGCCGCAGGTCGGGCAGCGGGTCTTGGGTTTGAGGCCGAACAGGCTGCGCACGCGGTTGAGCAGTACGCCCCAAAACAGGTTGCCAAGGTCCAGCGGCGGTGCCGCTGCCGGGCGAGACGGCGCGGGTTGGGCCTGATGGCCTGCGGCGACAGGCTCAACGGGGGTGGCGGATGCCAGTGCGGCGGACGGGGCGCCAAGCTCCTCCCCCACTGAGGCCTGAGCAGCGACCGGAGCGTCCAAAGCAACCGGTTCGACTCCAGCAGTCGGCACCGCCTCAACGACCCCCTCGTTAGCCGCTTCCAGCCTTGCCTTGAGGTTGGTGGCAAACGCATCCGTCATCCGCGTCGCCAGTTCGCGCACGATCCCGCCACGGGAAAACTGTGCAAGCGACCCGGTGATCGAGTAGTCCACCACCACATTCACTCGCGTCCCGCCCGCGCCGTCCGCGAGCAGTGCAAACGTCGCCGTGCCCTTGACCCGGGAGCCGCTCTTGCGGTCGTTGCCCTGCCCGCTGACGACGCCTGTGTGGTTGGCCGCGTCCAGTTTCATCTGGCCCTCGCCTTTGAACGCCGCCACGATCGGCCCCAGTTTGACCGTCATCGCCAAGGCCAGTTGATCGCCCTGTGGTGGCTCGGTCAGGGAGGCGCCGGGCAGGCAGGTGACGATGCCTTCCACGTCCAGAAAGCTGTTCCAGACCCGCTCGGGGCTGAACGGTACGCTGAAGCTTTGTTCGATATCCACTGCGTGTTACCTCGTAATGGGATCAGGCCGGCGACCGTTCGCGCCGTTGATCGAGGACCCGTGTGATGGCCTTGACCAGCCCGACGTAGCCGGTGCATCGGCACAGGTTGCCCGACAGTTCATGGCGAATGCGTGCCTCGTCGGCATGGGGGATGCGCAACACAATGTCCCGTGCAGTGGCGAGCATGCCGGGTGTGCAGTAACCGCATTGCAACGCGTGTTCGGCCGTGAACGCGGCGCGCAGCTGCACCATCACCGGGTCGTTGTCGAAGTCTTCGATGCTGCGCACCTCGGCGCCGTCGCAGGCTGCGGCATAGACGATGCACGAACGCATTGGCGCGCCGTCGATCATCACCGTGCAGGCGCCACAAACGCCTTGTTCACAGCCGATATTGGTGCCGGTGAGCACCCGTTCCTCGCGCAGGAAATCCGCCAGATGAGTGCGCGGTTCCACGTCGGCGCTGACCGCTTTGCCGTTGACCGTCAGTTTCAGTTGCGTCATGACAGGGCTCCGCGAGGGCAAGACAATTGCTCGGCGGCGCGTTGCAGCGCCACTCGATGGATGTGGTATTCGTAACTGTCCGGTTCGATACCGGCCGCCAGCAACCACGGATCGGCCAGCGCATCATCCCAGGCATCTATCAGCGCGCTCGCGTCTTCGATCACCTGCGGTGCGCCGTCTACCGCGCCGATGATGGCCCGACGCACGCCGCGCAGGGGATCGTCGACGAACGCAGCAATGGCTTCAGCGAACTCGCCGGTCTTGCGATTGAATTTGTAGTAGCTCCAGCGCGCCCCCGCACTCAGGCGCGGGATGCGCACGGCACGGATGATTTCGTCTTCAGCCAGCTCGGTGGTGAACGCGCCGAGCATGAACGTGGCGGCCTTGACGCTACGCTCGCCTGGCGGGCCCAGCAGCAGAATGTCGGCATCCAGCAGCGCCATCACGTTTATCCAGTCGGCGGCCGGATCGGCATGAGCCAGGCTGCCGCCCAGGGTCCCGCGATTGCGCACGGCGCGGTAAGCGATGCCGCGCGCCACGTAAGGCATCAGGCCCTGAGACGGATCGGCGACGATGCCGTCCTCGATGTCGGCGTGGGTGGTGGCGGCGCCCAGCACAATGCTGCCGCCCTCCTCCAACACGCCGTGCAGTTCGGCGAGTCGGCGCACGTCGATCAGTTGCTCGGGCTGCACCAGGCGCAAATTCATCATCGGACCCAGCGACTGGCTGCCGGACACGATCTTGCCCATGCCTTCACTGGCGTGCAGCAGCTTGACCGCCCCGGCGGCGCTGGCCGGGGATTGATACTCGAAAGACACGGCCTTCATGACATGACCTCCATGGGTTCGGCAGGCGCGGTCTGGCGCTGTTTGTTCGCCAGCGCGGCAAACACCACACGCGGCGACAACGGCAGTTGCGCCACCTCGACCCCCAGTGGACGCAAGGCGTCGTTGATGGCGTTGGCAATGGCGGCGGGCGACCCGATCGCGCCGCTTTCGCCGATGCCCTTCTGGCCGAACGAGGTGTACGGCGCCAGGGTTTCCATGTGCTCGATGCGGATCGACGGGACTTCGGTCGCCCCTGGCAGGATGTAATCGGCCAGCGTCGAGGCCAACGGCTGGCCCTCTTTGCTGTAGGGCATTTCTTCGTACAGCGCCGTGCCTATGCCCTGGGCCGCACCGCCGTACACCTGGCCATCGACGACCATCGGGTTGATCAACTTGCCGCCGTCCTCGACGATGGCGTAATCCAGAATCTCTGTTTTACCCAGCTGTGGATCCACCGCGACTACCACCGCGTGGCACGCATAACTGAAGGTGCCGGTGTCGCGCTGCGCCTGGTAGGTGGTGTGCACTTCCAGCCCGCCTTCGTGGGTGTCCGGCGGCAGACGCTGGGGTTGCAGGTACCAGATGCGGCTCAGTTCGCTCAGGCCGATGTGGCCCGAAGGGCCGGTAACGCCGCCTTCGCTCCAGCTGACGCTGTCCAGCGGATCCTTGAGCACATAAGCGCCGACGTGCTGCAGCCGGTCGCGCAACAGTTTGCAGCCCTGCCCCACTGCACCACCGGCCATGACGATGGAGCGCGAGCCCCAGGTGCCGGTTGAATACGGGGTCATGCCGGTGTCGCCGAAGACGATGCGCACCCGCTGCGGATCAACGCCGAGCACCTCGTTGGCGATCTGTGCCAGGGTGGTTTCCATGCTTTGCCCGTGCGAGTGCACGCCCACGCGGATCTCCAGAATGCCGTCCGGGGTCAGGCGCAGGCTTGCCGGTTCGCGGCCCGGCACCATCGGGATGCCCCAGCCGAAATACACCGACGTGCCGTGGGCGCCCTGCTCGCAGAACACCGCCAAGCCGACACCGATCAGACGCCCGTCAGCCTCAGCCTGCTGTTGCCGCGCGCGCACCGCTGGCAGGTCGATGGCCTTGATCGCCCGGCGCACGGCCTCGGGGTAGTCGCCGCTGTCGAAATGCTTGCGGGTGATGTTGTCGTAGGGCATCTCCTGGGGCTGCACCAGATTGCGCAAGCGCACTTCGAACGGCTCGAGGCCTGCTTCGATGGCAATCGCGTCCATCACCGTTTCGATGGCGTAGCACACGCCGGTCCGGGCTACGCCGCGGTACGGCAGGATCGGTGGTTTGTTGGTGGCCACCGACCAGGTGCGGCAACGGTAGCGTTCCATCTTGTAGGGGCCGGGCAGAATGCTCGCCACTTGCGCTGCCTCAAGGCAGGCGGAAAACGGGTACGACGAATAGGCGCCGGAATCCACATGCGCCTCGCAGTCCACGGCCAGCAGACGGCCGTCTTTGTCGGCGTAGGCGTGGATGTCGTAGTGATGCTCGCGGCAGTTAGCGTTGGCGACCAGTTGCTCGCGGCGGTCTTCGATCCAGCGCACCGGGTGGTCCAGGTGCATCGCCAGCCAGGCCACGCAGACTTCTTCAGGCAGCAGAATGCCCTTGTAACCAAAGCCGCCGCCGACGTCCGGCGAGATCACCCGCACGCTGCCTTCGTCCAGCCCCAGGCACCCGGCCAGCCCGGTACGGTTGATGTGCGGCATCTGCGCCGAGGTGTACACCACCAGTTGACTCAGGCGCCGGTCCCAATACGCGACCACGCCCCGACCTTCCATGGGCGCCATGCTCTGGCGGGCAGTGCGCAGCACGCGATGCACATGAATCGCGGCCCGCTGGCGGATCTCGTCGAGATCGGCGTCCACCGTGGTTTCCAGAAAAACGTTGTCGCCCCAGTGTTCATGCACCAGCGCCGAACCCGGCTCACGGGCGGCGAGCATGTCGACCACCGCCGGCAGCTCGTCGAAATCGACGAAGGTCGCGCCGGCAATGTCTTCGGCTTGCGCGCGGGTGTCGGCCACGCACATGGCGATCATCTCGCCCACCTGGCGCACCTTGCCGCTGGCCAGCACCGGTTGCTCGGAGGTCTTGAAGCCGGGCAATCCGGAATTGGCGACGATGGGCTTCACGCCAATCAGGTCGTCCAGGGTGTAGACCGAGCCCTCAAGGCCGACGGGTTTTTCGATCTGCAGAATGTGCCCGTGGGCGACCGGGCTGCGCACGAACGCGACGTCGCGCATGCCGGGAAAGCGGATGTTGCCGATGTAGTTGCCGCGACCGCGCATGAAGCGATCGTCTTCCTTGCGTGGCAGTGAAGCGCCGATGCCCTGGCTGGAAGGTTGCGATTCGACAGTCATTGCAGGCCTCTCTGTGGCGTGAAGTCATTTGGCGTGGCGCGCGAGGACCGAAGGCTGCCCGCACGTCTGTTGTTGGACGTTACTGACGCGGGGCTGAGAAGCCACCGTGGAACCGCGACAGAAACTGCTGCGCTCGAACGGTCTTGGGCGCTGCGAAAAACTCGGCGGGCGCGCCGCTTTCGACGATATCGCCGGCGTCCATGAACACCACGCGGCTGGCCACCTGACGGGCAAATTCCATCTCATGGGTGACGATGACCATGGTCGCGCCCTCGCCCGCCAGGCCGCGAATCACCTCCAGTACCTCCCCCACCAGCATCGGGTCCAGAGCACTGGTGGGTTCGTCGAACAGCAGGATGTCGGGCTTCATCGCCAATGCACGGGCAATGCCGACGCGCTGTTTCTGCCCGCCGGACAAACGCGCCGGAAACACCTCGGCCTTTTCCGCAAGGCCCACCCGAGCCAACAACGCCAGGGCTTCGCGGCGTACCTCGTCGCGATCACGTTTTTGCACGTACAACGGCGCCTGCATGATGTTGTCCAGCACGGTCAGGTGCGGCCACAGGGCAAAGTGCTGGAACACCATGCCGATCCGCGAGCGCATCTGCGCCAGGTCAGCGTCATTCATCTTCACCCCGCCCTTGTGCACGCCCATGCGCTGGCCCTTGAGGAACACGCTGCCGGCATTGGGCTGTTCGAGCCAGTTGATGCAGCGCAGCAACGTGGACTTGCCGCAGCCGGACGGGCCCAGCAGGCACACGACATCGCCACTCATGACGTCCAGCGAGACATCCTTGAGCACGTTGTTGTCACCAAACCATTTGGAAATGCCCTGCAATTGCAGGACCTTGGTCTGCGCGGCGGCTGCGAGATCGCCAGGGGAAGGTTGCAATGCGTTCACGTTCGACGCTCCTCGGCGTAGCGAGTCAGAAGGCTGGTCAGGATCTCGATGCACAGGCACAGCACCCAGTACAGCAGCACCGCCGAGAGAAACGCAGCAAAAGGAATGAAGTAGGTGGACTGGATCGAGTTCATCACGCTGGTCAGTTCCGTGACCGCGATGATTGACAGGAACGCGCTGTCCTTGACGATCTGGATCAACTGATTGCCCAGGCTCGGGATGGCCCGCATCACCACCGGCGGCATGATGATCCGGCGCACCAGGCTCAAGCCGTGGAAGCCGAACGCCCGGGCCGATTCGATGGTGTCGGCGGGCAAGTCCTGCCAGGCGGCACGCAACAGCACGGCCATGTACGCCGAGTTGTACAGCACCAGCGCCAACACGCCGCTGGTCCAGTTGGACAAGCGAATGCCCATGGACGGCAGCGCGAAATAGATCAAATACACGAACAGCAGAAACGGCACGCAACGCATGGCATCGCAGAAGGTGTTGGCGATGCGGGCGATGCCGGGCCGCGAGGACATCAGCATCGGGGTCAACAGCATGCCCAGCAGTAATGAAGCCGTGGCGGCGATGCTGACCAGAATGAGGGTGTTGAGAAAGCCGCTGCCGATGTCCGGCAACTGGCCCCAGATGGTCACGAAGTCGTTGATCATGCCGCCACCTCATGGGCGGCGCTGCGGCGTTCGAGCCGACGCTGCAAACGAATCAACAGGTAAACGATCACGCTGTACAGCAGCAGGGCGAAGATGAACGGGGGCAATGGATCATAAGTGCGTGCGCCGACGCGTTGTGCGGCGCGGGTGATTTCCACCATGCCGATGACCGCCACGGCCGGGCTGGATTTGAGGAGCATGGTCATTTCGTTGACCAGGCCCGGAAGACTGGAGCGCCACACTTGCGGCAGGACGATCAGGCGCAGGCGCAGGCCACGGCGCATGCCGAACGCCAGGGCCGCGTCGTACTCCTGTTTGGGAAACGCGATCAGCGCACCGCGCCAGATCTCGCAGTTGAATGCCGCGGTGGACAGGGTCAGGGCCAGAATACCGGCGGGTGCCGGGTCCAGCGAGATACCGAACTGCGGCAGCGCAAAGAAGATCAGCAGGATCAGCGTCACTGCCGGACAGGAACGCATGATGCTGACGTAGGTGAACACCGCTTGCCGCGCCACCGGCACCCTGCCCCAGCGAATCAACGCCAGGCCAAGGCCAAGCGGCACGCCAACCATAACGCTGACCAGCGAAACCCCTACGGTCGACAGAGCACCCAGCAGGATGCTCCAGTAGTCGTATGCCGTCATGGACGTCGATCAGTTGACGTTGACGGGCATGTTTTCATGGCTCTCGCCCAGCCACTTCTTCTGCAGGCGGTACATTTCGCCGTTCTTGCGCAGTTCCAGGAGCGCGTCATCAACCATTTTCAGCACGCCAGTGTTGCCCTTGGCCACGGCCCAGGCCAGGTAGGTCGGCTCGCCGATGGCCTGACCGACGACGAACATGTCACCACGCTCTTTAACCAGGTCATGCAACGACAGGTCCGTGTTCGCCACTGCGTCCAGACGGCCGTTGGCCAGGTCCTGATAGGCCTCGGGATAACCGTGGTACTCAACGATCTCCTTCAGGCCTTTACCCTTGGCCTTGAGCTTGGCGTCGAAGCCTTTCAGGTCGGTGAGCATCGCGCTGCCGGTTTCGCCGCCGACGGTCTTGCCGATCAGGTCTTCGGGTTTGAGGATACTGCTGCCCTTTTTGGTGGCGAAGAAGGTCGCGGTCTGGGCGGTCGGCGAGGTGAAATCAAACGTGGGCTTGCGGGCGGCGGTGACCAGCACGGCGGAAAGCGCCATGTCGTATTTGCCCGTGGTGACGCCTGGCAGAATCCCGGCCCAGGGCAAGACCTGCTGACGAATCTTCACGCCGGACGATTTCTCCACCAGCGCCAGTAACTCATTGTCGTAACCCGTGGCCTTGCCATCCTGCATGAACTCGAACGGACGGTAGTCATCCTCCGTGGCCACGAGCAGATAGCCACGGCTTTTGACCTCGTCAATCGTCGCCGCATGACTCATGGCGGTGTTGGCTAACGCGGCGGTCATCGCCACAGCCAGGGCCACCACCGACTTACTGATACGCATCCGACGCTTGAGGTTGTGCAGTAGAGCAGTCATGGAATTTCCTTGCTGAGTCCGTAAGAGATCGGTCCATCCAGATGGTCCGGGCTGGCAGCGCTGAAAGGCGCTCATCCTGAACAAAGCAAGTGGCATGCCACCTATTATTTTGCGTCCGGACGCCTCGGTTTATAAGGACCGGCTGCGAAACGGGAGGTTGGCCGAGGGATTGTCATCGACCGGATCCGGGCGTGGTATCGGTCAGCGCCGCACCAAAATAACCCAATATATAGGGGGTATGCCTCTCAAGCAGACACATTTGCAGCGACGTTTTCCGAGGGTTTACCCGCCCAATAATGAATTCCCGGCCAGTTATGCAACCGTGCCAGTCACTCATAACCTATTGTTACTTAATGTGTTACGGCAGAGGGTCTTCTCAGCAATATCTTGGAAACCCTCGCTTGATACGGGGTATAGCCCCTATAGGGCTATCGAGGCCTTCATCTCCTATTTCCCTGTTTTCATGGGGCTTTATTCCAGCGTTGAAAGTTCGGCACGGTTTTGGCTTGAAGGTCACTGGCATTCCCCATCGAGGCGACAGAGGTTTCCATGACCAAGCACCTGACAGCGGCGCAAGTCGAGCACTTCAAAGAGCACGGTTACGCATTCCCCTTCACGGCCATGAACAGGCAAGAGGCAGCCGGCTATCGCGCCCGTATCGACGCCTATGAAGCGCATGTCGGTGAGGACGCCAACCGCTCGCTGAAGATCAAGGCGCACCTGGCCTCCCCCGCCTTCGTCGAACTGGCGCGCAATCCCCGGATTCTCGATGCGGTCGAAGACTTGATCGGCCCCAACATCCTGCTGTTCGGTGCCTCGGTGTTCGCCAAGAACGCCAACGATCCGCGCTATGTGTCCTGGCATCAGGACTCGACCTACTTCGGCCTGGCGCCCCACGAGGAGGTGACGGTATGGGTGGGCTTTACCGACGCGACGCCGGAAAACGGCTGCTTGCGCATCCTCCCCGGTTCACATCGGGAACCGGCCTATGAGCATCAGGAGACGTTCGCCAAAGACAACATGCTTGCCAAAGGGCAATCGCTGATCGGCGTGGACGACAGCCTCGGGCTGGAGATGGCCTTGAGCGCGGGCCAGTTCTCTATCCACCATGAACGCACTGCACACAGCTCGCGATGCAATACCACGGATGATCGGCGGATCGGTTTCGCGTTCTTCTACATACCCACCCACGTGACGTCCACGCTCGGCAGACGCCGGGCGACGCTGGTGCGCGGAGAAGACACCTTTGGTCATTGGGACGCTGAGGCGTTACCGGACTGTGATTACGACGTGCCCGCCATGGCGCAATTGCACCAGGCGTGGGGGCAATACCGGGACGGTGAGGTCAAGGGCGGCTGACGCCTGCTGCCGACACGGGAATATTTTCTTCGAAAAGCCCTACATCTCCGCCAATCCGTGCGCGATGCCTTCCAATAGAACGAGTGCCCCTTAAGGAACCGTGATGCTCGCCGATAACGTCTTCAAGAATGCCAGGGACCCGAGGCATTTGAATCCTTTCAGGCGATTGATCATGCAGTTGCTCCCCTTCCAAAGCCTGCGAGCGAAATTTGCGCTCGTCGTCGCGCTCGCCGTACTGGTCATCACCTGTATCTTCGGCGGTGTCATCGGCGCGTCCGCGATTTCCAGGCACAAGGAGCAGACCGGGCATCAGCTGGCCGAATACGCGGCCTCGATGATTGATCGTCTCGATCGTGACATGAGCAGCCGGGCCAAGGAACTCACCGTGCTGAGCGCACTGGAGGCCCTGAGCAACCCGCAGAACGTCGCCGAAGCGCGCAGCCTGCTTAACCATCTCTACGCGCAGTTCCCCAACTATTCATGGATCGGGCTCACCGACGCCAATGGCACGGTGGTCGCGTCGACCGGGCGTCTGCTTGAAGGGGTCAGCATCGCGCACCGCCCCGTGTTCATGGAAGGGCAGGACAAGACGTTCGTGGGTGACGTGCACGAAGCCGTGATGCTCGCAAATCTCTTGGCCAACCCGTCGGGTGAAGCCATGAAGTTCGTCGATATCAGCATGCCGGTACGGGACAAGGCCGGAAATTTCATTGGCGTACTGGGGACTCACCTGTCGTGGCAGTGGGCGGCAGAAATCGGCCGGACCATGTTCGAGCCGTTGAAAAAAAGCCTTCCCGGCGTGGAATTTCTGGTCATCAGCAAAGACGGCATTGTCTTGCTCGGCCCCAAGCACCTGATCGGCAAACCGAGCGAAGCCAGCATTGACCAGAACAGCAACATAAGCTGGACGGTCAGCGAATGGCAGGATGGAAACACCTACGTGACGGGGGCTGCCCGAAGCACCGGGATCGATGGTTACCCTGGGCTGGGCTGGACCGTCGTGACCCGTCAACCCGTGAAAGAGGCCTTTGCCGACGCTAACGGGCTGCGCGCGGAAATACTGCTGTGGGGCAGTCTGTTGTCCATCGCCTTCGCCGTGCTGGGTTGGTTCGTGGCAGGCGTCATCACTCGACCACTCAACCAGATTGCCGACGCTGCCGCTAGCCTCTCGGAGGGCGCGGACGTCGACATCCCGCTGGTGAAAGGCAGTCTGGAAGTTGAGAAGCTGAGCATGGTCATTCGGCATCTGGTGGAGAACCTGACGCAAAAGAAAGGCCAGCTGGCGCTGATCAAAGGCGTTGCCTACCGCGACACCGTGACAGGATTGCCCAACCGTGCTGCGCTGGAAAACTACGTGAAGACGCTACAGGAAGAACCCGGGCAGCAGGCGGCTTACGGCGTGCTATGCCTGGACCTCGACGGCTTCAAACCCGTGAACGATGGCTTTGGTCATGCGGTTGGGGATGCCCTGCTCCATTCGGTGGGCATGCGTCTTTCAGCCACCGTGCGCGATGGCGATATTGCCGTGCGCCACGGCGGCGACGAGTTCGTGCTGCTGCTGCGTTTGAAAGCGGGCGAATCACTGGGGAATGTGCAGAGCGCGGCGCAGCGCATCATCAAAACCATTGCAGAGCCGGTCACCCTCGCGGGCGCGGTGATCAGGGTGGGCTGCAGCATCGGCGGCGCCGTGTGGACAGAAGGTGATTTTGCCGACGCCCTGGCGCATGCCGATGAAGCGCTTTACCGGGCCAAACGCGCCGGCAAATCCCAGGCGAAGTTTTACCCGACGGACGAAGTGGCGGGTACCTCGACCCGGGAGACCAGCACCGGAGTGTCGTAGAAAAAAGCGCAAGGGGGCCGGTTAGTGATCGGTGTGGTGAGAGGTTGGTAACCGGCCAAAAGCGGTCATTTGGTGCGCCAGAGAGTTCTTCTTGCCATCGCTTCAGGTTTTCCATTCAGAAGTACGACGACAACCTCCGGCAACGCTCCTTTCGCAACCTTCTGAGCCAGGTTTGTCTGGTCATCGGTATCTCTGTACTCTGGAAACTAAACAGCCGGCTAAATCCCTACGGACGGACACCCCAATCGATGCGCGTACTGCCAAACTCTGCTTTGTCGTGCGCTGTTCGGCGCTGGTTAACGGCAGCATTGCTGTGCTTCGCCGCTTTTGTACAGGCTGATGCGTTACCCATCAGTACGACGACCTCTAGCGCGACCTCGACGAAGGCCTTGCCCATTGCGTTGACGGATATTCTCGACCGCGCCGACGAAGATCAGCAGCGCGTGGACAGCGCCAAGCGGCTGCTTGCCTCGCCCGATCCAATTACCCCTCTGAGTGGCTTACTCGAGGATATCGCGCGTCCTGCTCATGCCAAACAACAGACGGCCCATAGCGTGGTGTTTGGTGAGTTGCCCGTCATGCGCGTGGAGAGCCTGGCACGACACTGGGAGTTCGATGCCCGGCGCCTGGAGCGCTGGGATATGCAGGCGCGTCGAGCCTTTGGCCCCTACTCTGAAATCGCTCTGCAATTGGCTCAGCGCCGCGCTGTCTGGGCGTCGACCCAGGCAGCAGGCCTGCTGGAGGGGCTACCCTCCGTTCTTTTCGCTCGCATCACCAGCATGCTGGCACAGATTGACGCCACCGAAGCTACCCTGGGCGCGGAGCTTTCCCGGCAATTTGCACTCATGCAGCAAGCAAGCGAGCTGAAAGCCATTATCGAAGCGGGCAGCAACGAGGTGGCGGTAGCGCTGGATGATCAGGATCGCCGACTGCTACGTATGGATGTTGCGCCTCTTTGGCAGGGCCTTGGTTCGAGCATGGATCAAGCCTCAACCTGGGATGCCATGTGGCGGGGTTTAGAAATAGAGGGGCAATTCGCTCGCGATTACCACTCGGCAGGGACCCGCAATCAGCTGGCGCTTACGCTGGTGCAAATACTGTTGCTGCCTCTGATTCTGTGGTTGGTTGTCCGAAGTCGACGCACGCGGCGTCTTCAGGAGCATCCGGAAAAGCTGACACGCGCATTACGTCGTCCCTTTTCAGCCTGGCTGCTGCTGTGCATGCTTGCGGTGCTGGTGCTGGAGCCGGATGCACCACTACTGGCCGAGGAAGTTGCGCTGCTGGTCGCCTTGATTCCCGTGCTGCGGTTGCTGCCCAGTGGCGCCCTGCGCGCGCTTGGCGTCTGGCCTTACATAGCCATTTCCATGTACGGGCTGGATCGGTTGGGCATTCTGGCCGCCGACAATGGCCGGATTTACCGGATCTACCTTCTCGCGGTCAACGCCCTGGCACTGGTACTGACCCTTTGGCTGCTCTGCCGCGCCATGCCGGCGATGCAGAGCCCTGACAGTCGATTACAACGCGTCATGCGCCCCATCGGTTGGGTAGCCGCCGCCATGCTGACCGTAGCACTTGGCGCCAACATCGTGGGCAATACCTCGTTGGCCGAAACACTGACCAGTGGCGTCATCGATAGCGGTTACATGGCCGTGCTGCTCTATGCAGGCATCGCTGCAGGCGTAGGCCTGTTCCAGGCGCTGTTAGGGCAGCCGGAACTCGCTAATCGCCACTTCGTTCGCCATCAGGAAACGGCTTTGCAATCTGGATTCACTCGCCTGCTGATGCTCGGCGCAGCGACAGGATGGCTTCTCTACAGCATGGATCGATTCCGCGTGTTGCGGCCACTGTACAGCGTGGGGCGCACAGTCATGGGTTTCGGTATCGATGTGGGCGAAGTTTCCATAACCATTGGCCACCTGCTGGTATTCCTGCTGTCGGCGTGGCTCGCCCTTTGGGCGGCTCGGACCGTCAGACGGCTGCTTCGGGCAGAACTGCCAAACCACGTCGGGTTGCCGCGAGGCGTGGGCAACAGCATCGCGTCACTCAGCTATTACGGCGTCCTGTCGCTGGGCTTGCTCGTGGCATTGTCAGCAGCAGGGTTCAAAGTCAGTCAACTGACGCTGATATTCGGTGCGCTGGGCGTGGGTATCGGGTTCGGGCTCCAGAACGTAGTCAATAACTTCGTCTCGGGCCTGGTGCTTATGTTCGAGCGGCCCATCCAGCCCGGCGACCTGGTGGATGCGGCGGGAACATCAGGCACGGTACGCGAGATCGGCTTGCGCGCGACGACCATACGCACATCGGATGGCGCCGATGTTGTTGTGCCCAACGGCCTGCTGCTCAACGGCAACCTCACCAACTGGACGATGTTTGACAAAAGCCGGCGAATCGAAATTCCCATAGGCGTCGCTTACGGCGCTGATCCTTCAAAAGTGGCGTCCCTATTGAGTGCTGTCTTGAGTGACACATCGGGCCTGGCTGAGCAACCGGCGCCTGTCGTTGTCTTTATCGGCTACGGGGACGGCGCCCTGAATTTCACCATCAGCGCGTGGACACACGACATCAGTAGCTGGGTAAGGCTACGCGGCGAAATACTTACCCGAGTATTGGCCGCTCTCCAACAGGCAGGCGTTTCGATTCCCTATAAGCAGGTTGATGTGAATTTACACACCGTGCAGGAAGAGCAAACGCTTTCTCCTTCATCCTGAAAGCGAGCAAAACGTGCAGTGCCCAAGGGTGGGCACTGGTCCGATTCCGGGGTTACGCAGCACCTGATAACAGCCATGTCCAGAGACTGACGTAGAGGAGCAGCCCAAGGCTGTAACCCAATGTCATGCGCATGATCTTGCCCTCCTGCCCGACCTGCCCTACTGCGACCGCAGCGATAGCAATGGACTGGGGAGAAATCAGTTTACCCATGACTCCACCGCTGGTGTTCGCGGCGACCATCAGCGAGGTACTGACATCGATTTGCGTCGCGGTAATGACTTGAAGGTTGGCGAACAAGGTATTGCTGTTGACCACAGAGCCTGTAATGAAAACCCCCAGCCACCCGATGACGGGAGACAATAAAGGAAATATTCCGCCCGCGCCGGCCATGCCCAAGCCAATACTTGAGGAGCCGCCCGAGAAGTTGGCGATATAGGCGACAGCCATGATCAAGCAGATCATGGCGATCGGGCGCCATAACTGCTTCACGGTAAGGCCAAACTCCGTACAGGCGGCTCGCCAACTCAACGTTGCGGCAAACAAGACAGTGACAAGAGAGGCCAGCAAGATCGCCGTGCCCGGCGCACTGATCAAGGCCACGTGCCAGACGGCTCGTAAGTCGGCCGGCTGACTGACAATCGGCGGCACCACTGTGACGACCTGATCCAGCGACGGAATCGGCCAATGCCGCACCGTGCCTTCCAGCAGACCCTGCGAAACGAAGAGCGCCTTGAATTGAGGCAAGCTCCATAGCAGGACCAGTACCGTCAGCACGTAGAAAGGTGACCAGGCGGAGAGCACCTGTCGCAGCCGCCATTTCACTTCAGGAGGGGGGACGGCGCCGCCATCTTCCCGGTAGATAAATACAGGTCGCCAGAAGCGCATGAACAACGCCAGAGCCCCCATGCTTACAAGTGGCGGCACGATATCTACCAGCTCTGGCCCTAGCCAGAACAATATGGCTGACTGGCTCACACTAAACAGAACCCCGATGCCAAGTACCACCGGCCACGTCTGCCGTAATCCTCGCGTCCCGTCCATGATGGTAACCAGTAACGCAGGGATGAACAGCGTGGATAATTGCACGATTGCAATCATCTTCAGGGACAGATCGGCAAGCGGCACGCCGCCTTGCTGCGCGCCTACCAACACGGGAATGCCAATAGCGCCATAGGCTCCAGAGGCGGCGTTGGCAATCAGACAGAGCATGGCCGCCTTGATCGGCTTGAACCCCAACTCCACCAGCAGAGCGGCGCATATGGCAATCGGCACGCCAAACCCTGCTACACCTTCCAGAAAGGCACCGAAGCAAAAAGCGATAAGGATGACCTGAATGCGCTGATCTGCGGAAATAGTCGAAATGCTGCTGCGGATCGTCTCGAATTTGCCGCTTTTTACCGCCAGGCGATACAGCCATACGGCCATCAGCACGATGTAGCCAATGGGCCAGAGACCGTTGAGCACGCCGAACAAGGCCGCCGCAAGGACGCTCTGTAGCGGCATGCCAAACACTGCCGCTGCGACCACCAACGCCGCCGCCAGCGACAGACCTGAGGCCGTCAGGCCTTTGAGTTTGAACAGGGTCAGCCCGAGCAAAAATATCAGGATAGGTACTGCGGCGATGAATGCGCAAGCATAGGGACTCCCTAGCGGGTCGTAGTTCTGCTGCCACATGGGCGTCGTACTCCTGAGGGAAACCTACGTTGCGTCATTGAATCAATCGGCTGAGCTTGCGCTGTTTCATTAATAGGCTATCGGTTTTTGGGTCGGAAGCATTCCGTTCGGGAAGTTTCAGCCAGGCAGTGGCCTGTTGGCCATGAATCGTCGTCGGCACACATCGCATGCATCGCTCTCTGATGCGACCTGCGCTACACATGAGAATCCAGTCTCGGGCGATCAGTCGATGCTGAAGCTGATCGTGTAAGGCACAGCCTCACCACGCCTGGCGGACGCTCGCATCTGAAACACCTGCACTGTGTACTTGCCCGACGTCGGTAACGCTCCGGCCCAGTCCGAGCCAACACCGCCGCTGCCCAAGGCCCCTGACTGGCCGGGCGTGTCACCGGGCGCAAACACGTTGAAGTTGGCGTTGCGACTGCCAGTGATCCGCACGGTCATGTGCTGGCCCGACTTGGCAGACAGCGTGTACTGAACGCTGTCATGGCCCTTGAACATACCGTTGACCTGCGTGCTGTTGGCACCCTTTGAAAAGCTGACGGGTACAGTAGTCACCTTATCGGCAGCCCAACACATTGAAGAACCGAGCGTCAGTGCAAAACCGTAAATCATCGCTTTGTTCATGTGCGGCCTCTTAACAACAAGATGAAGTGGGCATGCGCAACGCCGAAGCAGATGCACTGCGCAGAGTATGAGGAATCATCAGCCCATTAGAACAACGCTGTCTGGACCCATGATCTTTTTCCATCATAGCTCCACTTTTTAAAGATGAGCGATTCGACAGGTTGCCCCTCATGCGACATGTTCTACTGCTGCAGCGCTTTCCAGTTGCCGGGAATGAATGCGCACGCGAATTTTCTTCCGCCAATGACTCTCCTTGCAGTGCTTGGCTAAAGCGGTTCCATCCCGGCCGCCCATGTCCGTGAGACTACCGCGAGCCGATAACCACCGAGCGGCAGGCTTCTGCCAGGTTTTACCACTGGTAGCTTACCGAACCGATGACACTGCGCTCGTCGCCGTAACGGCACGCGGTGTTGCACGAGAGGTAAGACTCATTGGTCAGGTTCTGCGCCTTCGCGGCCACCTGCCAATGCGCGTCGATGTCGTAGCTGACCCTTGCATCGAAGCGGGTATAAGCCGGGATCTTGCGGTCAGTGACCGTCGGTGTGGTGCGTGTGGTGCCGGTGTACAGCGCACCCACGCCGACCTTGACTTGAGGCAGGCCGAACGCCGCCAGACGATAGTCTGTCCAGAGTGAAGCGTTGTGGTACGGCACCCCTTCGAGGCGTTTACCGACGTTGGATACGACGTTGTCTTCCAGCACATGGGCATCGGTATAGGTGTAGCCTGCCGACATGCTCACGTTCTCGGTCAGGTCGGTCTTGACTTCAAGTTCCAGTCCCTTGGAGCGGCTCTTGCCGTATTGCTCGTACTGCGCAGTCAGGGCATCGTAGGTGATGGCGTTGGTTTGCGTCAGCGCGTAGACCGCCGCGCTGAGCAGCGTGTTGCTGCCCGGTGGCTGGTAGCGAATGCCCACCTCGTACTGCTCGCCTTCAATCGGATCGAACGTCCCCGCTACGCCAGGGTTGGCGACATCGGATGGCTGAAACGACTGGCTGTAGCTGACGTAGGGCGCCACGCCGTTGTCGAACGAGTACAACAGGGCGATGCGCCCCGTAGGTTTCTGATCACTGCGCGGCGTACGGTCGCCATTGACGAAGGAATAGTTACGGCTTTCTGCCCAGTCCTGACGCCCGCCCAGCAGGAACACCCAATGGTCGTCAAACGTGATCTGGTCTTGCAGGTAGAGGCCTACCTGACGGCTATGAATGTCCCAGCCAGATTCCGGTGCCGTGTTGGCCCCGACGCCGGTATAGGCAAAGGTAGACAGATCCAGGCCAGGTGCCAGTTGCGGCACTGTGGCGCTGATGTGGCGATGGGTGTCGTAGGTCTTGTGGTAGTAGTCCACGCCTGCCAACAGTGTGTGGCGCCAGCGGCCTGCGTCGATTTTCCATTCAATATTGTTGTCGCTGGTCCAGCCGGTGGAGCGCTCTTCGCGTTCACTGTAGCGGCGGCTCAACGTGTTGCCCGAAATGGTGTAAGGCAACAGGTAATTCCACGACACGTTGGACTGGTAATAGCGCAGGGCATGGCGGACTTTCAAGCTGTCGCTAAAGCTGTGTTCAAAGACATAGCCGAGGGTATCAATGCGGCTGTTGAAGTGATCGTAACCGGGCTCGCCGACAAAATCCTCACGACCGATCTTGCGGCCCGGATTAGGGCTGTACGTGGTCATGGCGTACGTCAGCGGCGGCGTCAGGCCGGTCAGCGCCTCGGTGTGACTGGCGAGTACGGTGAGCGAGGTATCGTCGTTCGGTTTCCAGCTGAACGAGGGCGCGATGTAGCGTTTGTCGTCGCCGATGTGGTCTACCTGGGTGTCGGCGTCGCGCCACAAACCATTGAGCCGATAGGAAAATTCGCCCTGCTCGTCCAGCGGGCCGCTCACGTCAAACGTGTACTGCTTGCGATCATGGCTACCGTACTCGGCGCTCACCTGGTGCAACGGGGTGTCGGTGGGCCGCTTGCTCACGGCGTTGATCAACCCGCCCGGCGACAGCTGCCCGTAGAGCACCGAAGACGCGCCTTTAAGCACTTCGACCCGTTCCAGACCGAACGGCTCGATGCCGCCATCGTAGACGCTGGACTGCAATTTCATGCCATCGAGCAACATCCCGCCGGTCCCGGAGCCTACGTTGAAACCCCTTAAGGTGTAATCGTCCGCTACCCGGCTGAAGCCGTTGGGCTGGCTGACGAATCCAGGGGTGTAGCCCAACGCGTCGGCCAGGGTGTCACTCTTGCGATCGTCCATTTCAGCGCGGGTAACCACGGAAATCGACTGCGGCGTCTCGATCAGGGCCGTGTCGGTCTTGGTCGCGCTGCCGGCGCGTTTGGCCACATAGCCGTAGACCGGACCGTAAGCTGATTCCTGCTCGGACACTGCATTGATGTTCGACACCCCCAACGTCAGCGAACCGGTCTCGGGCTGCACGCTCAGCGCTCCGCTGCCACTGATCAACAGCGACAACCCGCTGCCCTGCAACGCCTGCTCGACGGCCTGCTCTGCCGTGAGCTGGCCGGAAACCTCATGGCCCTGCCGCGCTTTAACGTCATCCGGCAGGAATACCACCTGACGGCCACTGCGCTGACCGATCGCGATCAAGATCCCCTCCAGGGGGCCTGCCGGCAATGCGTAACTCTGACGCGCAGCGGCGCCGGCCGGCTCGGCAGCGAACAGGGTGTTTACAGGCGCAACGACAACGCTGACAGCAATGGCCAACGGGCACAGAAGTTGGGGACGCATGAATGAATGACTCTCCGGTGTCAGGACAGGACAACTGCAAACGGCACAGCACTGTCTTCCTTGTGCGATGAGCCAACGAAATATTAAGGGGCGTCTGAAAATAAAGGTGCGGTGAGCCTCAGCCCAGGCTCACCCGGGTCCAGATCCCCAGAAAATGCACAATGCGCAGCGGCAGGACATCAGCGATTGCAGCCAGTGCCTGGTCGCTTTGATTGAGGCTGAATACGCCGGAGATTCTCAGCTGGGCAGCGTCAGGGCTAAGGGTCAGCACGCCACGGTGATAAGGCCGCAGCGCCTCGATGACCGTCGCCAGGGTCTGGTTATGGGCTTCCAGCAGGCCCTGCGACCAGGCTGACGCACTGTTCGCGGAGATGCTGATCGGCTCGATGCCACTGGCGATCAGCCGCACACCCTGCCCCTGCGCCAGCGTCTGCGCCGAGCCATTGAGATGCGTCACCCGCAGACTGTTCTGCAACGCCCAAATCCGGGTTTCATCCGGGAAGAGCATCATCATGCAGCGCCCTTGGGCCATGCTCGCAGTCCCCAGCCGTGAACACAGGCGCAGGGCGTCACGCTCGCTGGCGCGCACATCGACGATGGCACCACCGTCGAGCAGTTCTACGTCGCGCTTGTGCCCCTCGAAACGCAGATTCACTGCACTTTGCGCGTTGAGCTGAAGAGACGAACCGTCTGGCAATGCAATGCTTTCGCGCTGAGCGGTGCCCGTACTCAGATCAGAGCGCCACCCCGCCAGCTGCCCGCCTGGGCGGGTCAGGCAATAGCTGCCGGCCGCCAGCCCGCCAAATGCCAATGCCCCACGCAAAAAGGCTCGACGACGGATCGGTCGGTCCTTGGCCAACATTCGGGACACACCGTCGACCCCTGCAAACGTTGCCTGCAATCTCTGCTGCAACTGCTGCCAGGCCTCCTGATGCTGTCGGTCGGCCGCCAGCCATTGCTCGAAACACAGCTGCTGCTGCGCATCAAATAAACCGGAACGCTGGCAGGCCATCCAGTCAATGGCTTCCTGCACGGCGGCCGGCAGCGCACCGTTCATAGCCGCGCCTGGAAACAGGCCCGCAGCCCCTGGACCACGTACTGATGCACCCGCGGCGCAGAAACCCCCAGCTCGCGGGCGATGTCGGCGTAGGTCATGCCATCGAGCTGGCTGTACAGAAAGGCCGCTCGGGCGCGGGATGACAGTCCCTCCAGCAAGCGATCGATCTCGATCAACGCTTCGATCGCGAGCGCCTGCTGCTCTGCTGAAGGGGCAAACTGCTCAGGCTCGCTGGCCAACGCCTCAAGATAGGCACGTTCCAGATCCCGACGGCGCCAGCTCGCGTACATCAACCGCTTGGCGATGGTCGTCAGCAGTGCCCGTGGCTCGCGAATCGAATGGGGGTCGGCCAGTGCCACCACATGGGCAAAGGTTTCCGATGCCATGTCGGCTGCATCGCTGGGGCAGCCCAATCGCGCGCGCAACCGATCGAACAACCACCCATGGTGATCGCCGAACATTTGATGAAGCAGGCCTTGCCGGGCAGTCAACTTGACGCAGGCGACACTGGGATGGGCTGCCATTACAAGGATCACTAATGGAAATGGTTCTCAATAGTGACAAATCCAAACCGCACTCGCAATGAGCGTCATGGGTTGAGCCCGAAATGAGCGCCCTCTTATGGGTGTAAACACTGTGAACTGAAGACGTCGGTCGAGTGATGGAGATGAGGGAATAGCAACGCGGTGGCATCCGGGTTGAGCGTGTGGTGATGGATCTTCTTCCGCCACAAATGTGTCACTGCTGACACACTTAAGTGTAAGAACCGCTTGCTAGGGTCGGCGCCTACCTAAATGAGTGAAGGCGTACGCTATGCGATCCAACAAACCCGTTGCCCATGCCATGGTGTCTTCCCTGGTACTTTCATTGCTCGCCGTGTCGGTTCAGGCCGCGAGCCGTGGCGGGGACGACACCATCAACGGTGTCGATCTCCTCTCCGGATTCGATACCTTATGGACGACCGGCGCGACGTGGAATACGGGTACACCCACCGCTTTGGGTCAGCCTTTACTGAGGCGCAACCTGCAAATCGTGGTCGACCGGGCGAACACTCGCACGCTCGCCCAGGAAACAGCCGCCTACTTCGATGATCGCCGCGACCAGAGCTATAGCGCCATCAGCGGCCTCGGCTCGTTGAGCGCTGCCTACAAGGCAGGCGCAGGCGCGTTCACGACCATCACCCAGTTCGACGACAGCAACAAGACCGTCAAATACGACGACAAAGGCAATGGCGCAGGCAGTTCGTCATCGGCGCTGGGCAAGGTGGTCGACCTGGTTGGCGCTGTGCGCAACGATGCCTCAACCACCCCCGCCAAATCCCACTATCTGTATCCGCGCCCATGGCGGCAAAGTCTGGACGGCCAGAACCTGGACTTCGTGGTCCAGCCGTCCCTGCGCCCGGCCAAGAGCACCGACCCGGCCAACGACTCAGGTTTCCCCAGCGGCCACACCAACGCTGCTTACTTGTCTTCCTACGCACTGGCCTACGCGATTCCCGAGCGTTTCGGCGAGTTGATGCTGCGCGCCTCGGAAATTGGCGACAACCGCATTGAAGCAGGCATGCACTCCCCTTTCGACGTGATGGGCGGGCGCATTACCGCGACCTATTTCGCCATCGACAATCTGTCCAACCCTGCCAACGCGCAGCTACGCGCCGATGCTCGTGCCCAGGCGCTGACGTACTTCACGGCGCAGTGCGGCGGCAACATCAACAACTGCATGGCGACCATCGACCCGGCTACTGACCGCATGTCCCAGCACGCCCTGGACAAAGCGCTCTACACCTCGCGCATGACCTACGGATTCGACCGCGTTGGCCCGACCAACCTGGCTGCGGTAGTGCCCGTCAACGCCGAAGTGCTGCTGGAAACCCGCTTCCCTTACCTCGACGCCAGCCAGCGTCGCGAGATTCTGGCGACCACTGAAATCTCCTCGGGCTATGCGGTGATCGATCAGTCAGGCGGCTACGGCCGCTTGAACCTGTACGCAGCGGGCGATGGGTATGCGGCATTCAATTCCAACGTCACGGTCAACATGGACGCCAGCCTCGGTGGCTATAACGCCATCGACGCCTGGCGCAACGATATCAGCGGCAGTGGCGCGCTGATCAAGAACGGCAGCGGTAACCTGATGCTGACCGGCGATAACACCTACGCGGGCGGCACCGTGATCAACGGCGGCACCCTGACCGGTCACGCCCAGGCCTTCGGCAGCGGGACAATCACCGACAACGCGACGCTGGTGGTCGATCAATCCACCGACGCTACCTTCGCCAACACGCTGGCCGGCAACGGCGCGCTGATCAAGCGCGGCGCAGGGTCTCTGAACCTGACCGGCAACAGCAGCCTGTCGGGCGCGACGACGGTGCAAGCCGGTCGCCTGGCGGTCAACGGCAACCTAGGCAATTCCAGCGTCAGTGTGCAGCAAGGCGCGACGCTGGGTGGTAACGGCACCGTCGGTGGCATCAATGTTGTGCAGGGCGGCGTGGTGGCGCCGGGGAATTCGGTCGGGCGACTGAACGTCAATGGTGACGTCAACCTGGCGCAAGGTTCGGTTTATCAGGTCGAATCGGACGCCAACGGCAACGCTGACCGCATCGTCGCCAGCGGCCGCGCAACCATCAACAACAGCACGCTGTCGCTGGTTGAAGGCGGAAACTGGCTGGCCGCGAGCCGGTACTCGATCCTCTCGGCAGCCGGGGGCGTCAGCGGTGCGTTTACCACCGTACAAACCAATTTTGCCTTCCTCACCCCGACGTTGAACTACACCGCCACCGATGTCGGGCTGACGTTAAATCGCAACGCACAGACCTTCTCCAGCCTGGCGACCACGCGCAACGCCAGATCCGTCGCTCAAGGCCTGGACAGCGCGGGTGCAGGCAACCCGCTCTGGCGTCAGGTAGTGCAGGACGACGCGCCAACGGCACAAGCGACGTTCAAGGCGCTGTCCAATGAGCTGCATGCTTCAACGCAGAGCGCGCTGATCGAAGACAGCCGGCTGGTGCGCAACGCCATCAACGACCGCTTGCATCAATCGCAGTCGGCACAGGCATTGGGCAGCAACACGCAGACCCTCGCCGGCGATGCTTCGCGTGGCGTGGTGTGGACGCAGGCGATCGGTGCGACCGGCAAAACCGACAGGACCGGTGACGTGTCCGGTCTCGACGCTCACACCAGTGGCCTGCTGTTCGGTGCTGACGTACCACTCGATGATACGTGGCGCGTCGGCGCGCTGGCCGGCTTCAGCAACAGCAGCTTCGACCTGCGTCATGCGTCCGGCTCCACTGACAGCGATAACTACCACTTGGGCGTTTATGGCGCCGCCAAGTGGGGCCAACTGGGCCTGCGCCTCGGCGCGATACGCACTTGGCACGACCTGACGGCCAAGAGCACGCTGGACGTGCCGGGTGCTTCCGAGCATTTCAAGGAAGATTACAAGGCCGCGACTAACCAGGTCTTCGGCGAACTGGGTTACGCCATTGAAAGAGGCAATGCGCTGCTCGAACCCTTCGCCAACCTGGCGCATGTACGGCTGGACACCGATTCCTTCGATGAGGACAGCAACGCCCTTCACCTGGAGAACAAGTCCCAGAACAACCACATGACCTTCAGCACCCTGGGCCTGCGTGCGGCCACGCGGTTGAATGCGGGGAGCGTCGCGATCAAGCCCAACGCCACACTGGGCTGGCGTCGTGCCTATGGCGACGTCACGCCAGAGAGCCGTGCAGCCTTCAGCGGCGGCGACACCTTCGAACTGTCCGGCGTACCGATTGCCCGCAACGCAGCCGTACTCGGCGCGGGTGTCGATCTGGGCTTGAGCGATACGTTGAGCGTGGGGCTGAGTTACGACGGTCAGGTGAGCAGCGATACGTCTGATCAATCGCTGAATGCGCGGGTCACGTTGGCATTTTGAGGCAGGAATGACTAACGCTGGCACACACTCGCGCGCAGCAGGTTGGCAAGGTCGTTATTCAGGTTTTCGGTACACCTGAAGATAAGCCGTCAGCAGCAGCGTTGCCTGCTGTTCGAGACACGTTTCGAACAGCGGTGGCGCGTGGCCATCGAGCACGGTTCGCACCGGCCCGGTGAGGGCGCTGAGCAAAACAGTGGCGATCAACACCGGGACTTCGAAATGTGCGTCCGGTGCGGTGGTTAACATGGCGGCCGTTGCCGCCACCATTCGGGCGTTGATACGGGCGACCAACTCAGCGCCTCCCCGCTCCGCAGCAATCCCATAGAGCGCCCTGGACATGGCTGGGTCGCGTAGCTTGACCGCCAGGAATGCCGAAACCAGCGTTGATGCCATGTCAGAGACGGGCTTGCCCCTGCTTTGCTCGCACGTTTGCTCAACCGCTACGGCGACTTCCAGCAAGTGCTTTTCAAGCACGGCCGCCAGCAGCGCATCGCGGTTTGGGTAGTATTGATAGAGGCTACCCACAGACAAACCAGCACGCTCGGCAACACGGGTCGTCGTGCAGCGGACCAGACCATGCTGCGTCAAAACCTGAAGGGTGGCGGTGTGAAGCGCGTCGACGGTGGCGACGGATCGGGCCTGGACCGCTGATTTTCTTGGTTTTAGTGATGCTTTGGGAGGGCTCATGGAATGCGAATTCAAAACCTGAAGAATCATTCATATCATAGTTCTACTCAAACACAGCGAGCACTACTGACATGACTGGCCTGGAAAAAAGCGGCACCTTCACGCTTGGCGACCGCAACATCAAGCGCCTGGGCTACGGCGCAATGCAATTGGCAGGCCCCGGCGTATTTGGCCCGCCAAAAGACCGGAATGTGGCGCTGGCAGTACTGCGCGAGGCCGTCGAATCAGGCGTGAACCACATAGACCCAGCGATTTCTACGGTCCGCACATTACCAATCAAATTATCCGCGAGGCCCTGCATCCTTATCGGGATGATCTGGTGATCGTGACCAAGGTCGGCGCCCGGCGTGGCGACGATGGTGCCTGGCTTGCAGCGGCCTCCAAAGAAGAGCTGACGCGGGCGGTGCACGACAATCTGCGTAACCTGGGCCTGGATGTTCTTGATGTTGTGAACTTCCGGGCGATGCACAACGCAATGGGGCCGGGCGAAGGCTCAATCGAGGCATCACTGGCGGCGATGGCTGAGCTGCAACAGCAAGGCCTGGTGCGCCATATCGGGATCAGCAACGTCACACCGACGCAAGTGGCCGAGGCGCGAACAGTCGTCGATTTCGTCTGCGTGCAGAACCTGTACAACATCGCCCAACAGCAGGATAACGCCATGATCGATGAACTGGCGCTGGAAGGCATTGCCTATGTGCCGTTCTTCCCGCTGGGTGGATTCAGCCCGGTTCAGTCCTCGGCACTGTCCAGCGTTGCACAGCGACTCGGGGTTACGCCGATGCAGTTGGCGCTCGCGTGGCTGCTGCGTCGCTCCCCTAACATTCTGTTGATCCCTGGGACGTCCTCGGTAGCCCACTTGCGGGAAAACCTCGCGGTGGCCGATCTGCATCTGTCGGATGAGGCGCTGGCAGAACTCAATGCAATCGCGGATTGACCACGCAGCCCGCGCTGGCGTCAGGTCAGGTTTAATCCGCCGTCTGACAGGAGTATTTCACCGGTCAAGTAGTCCGAATCAACCAACATGGCGACAGCGTTTGCAATGTCCTCGGGGCTTGCGGCCCTGCGCATTGGGGCGCGATCTCGCCACAACGCTTGTGCATCTGCCCACGCTGCGGTCAGAGGTGTGTCGACCAAGCCAGGCGCCACAGCGTTTACGCGAATGTCTGGCCCGAGTGACACCGCAAGCAAGCGGGTCATGTGATTGAGCGCAGCTTTGCTCACCGCGTAGGGAATGGAGGCGCCCTTGGGACGGACGCCGGCATGCGAACTGATGTTTACGATGCTACCCGCTCGACGGCAACGGGCGGTATCGCGCAATGCCGATTCGGCCAATGTGATCAGGTGGAACGGCGCCACGACATTGATCTCATTTAGCTCGTGCCACACCGCCGAAGTGGCAGCGGCAAGGTCGCTGTGGGGAATAACCCTGCTGATGCCGGCGTTATTGATCAATACGTCGAGCTGACCCCACGCGGCGATCGCCTCATTGACAAGCCTGACCCTGTCGGCTTCAACAGCAAGATCAGCTTGCACGTAGATGGCCTGTTTCATTTCGGCAGCCATAGCGCGACCTGTGTCCGCAGAGCTTCGCGAATGGAGTACCACCGCGTAGCCTGCCCGGCTCAGCCTTCGTGCAATGGCTGCGCCGATACCGGAAGTCGAACCTGTGACCAACGCGACGCGTAGCGTGTTATCAATGGGCGGAGTGGGTTTCATATGGAATTCTCGAAGGGGTTGCCAGGGTGCGTAATGGCATGGTTTGACCAGGCGTTTGCATCGGGTTCGACCAGCACGCTACCTGTTCCTGACCGGCAGAAGCCGGCGCAAATACCCATCACCAGCGCCGGTCTGACCCGAAACAACAGGAACCAGGAATATAAAGGGGCACTGGAAGACAAGTTACTGTTTTAGTAACCAGCCTGATTAGGAAGGTACGAAAACTGCATGGATCGTTCGAAAGCCAACTTAGTGACGCCTTCTATGAAGCAGTTGTACCTCACTTCCAACAGGCTCTCGCCTTACATGCTCACCAAAGCATTGATTGGCTTTATTGTTCTGGTGTGTCTATCGCTGATTCTGGCGACAGCCTGGCAGATGAACCAGTCCAAGCTTGAGCGTGTCGCTAGCGCCAGAATTGCGGTTTCAAACATCGTTCTTGCCGCCGAGCAGCAAGCTCAGGATACGGTACGGCAGGCTGATAACACGCTGCGTGATCTCGTGGAACGCGTGGAGCGCGATGGTGCAGAGGGGGCTCAGCAAGCTCGACTGTCGAAACTGATGGCCCAGGATGTGGTGAATGTGGAGGGTATTCAGGGGCTTTTCATCTACGATGCCCAAGGCAACTGGGTCGCCAATTCCTTTTCTCAAGGCATACAGTTAAAAAACAACAGTGACCGTGCATATTTCGCCTATCACCGCGATAACACCGATGACTCCATCCATGTCGGTTCGATTGTCGAGAGTCGCATTACCGGGGAGATGGTTGTCCCCATCAGTCGGCGAATCAATGCAGGCGACGGTACGTTCGCAGGTGTGGTGTTAGCGACTGTGCCCGTTGCCTACTTCCAATCGTTCTTCAAACGCATGGATGTGGACGACAAGGGCGTTATTTTCCTTGCCCTGAACAATGGCGACCTCCTAGCCCGGCGACCGACGCTGGCCGCACTGATGACGACCAATGTGGCGAAAGGAGATATTTTCACCAGCTACCTGCCCTACAGCGATAGCGGTACCGCTGAGATTAAATCTGTAGTGGATGGCGTGGAAAGGATTTATGCCTATCGGCGGGTGTCTGGATTGCCCATCGTCGCTGCCGCCGGCGTGTCCAGCCAGCATGTATTCGCCCCCTGGTGGGCCTATGCGTATCGATCCATGGCGCTGGTGGGCATGATCACTTTAGCGTTGGCTTCGCTGGGTCTCTTGTTGTACAGGCAAATCCAGCACTTGATCACGGCGGAAAGCGCGCTGAGCATCGCCCGAACCGAGCTTGAGATCATCTCTCAGACTGACAGTCTCACGCATCTGGCCAATCGGCGTTGCTTCGACGCTACGCTGCAAAAAGAGTGGGGACGAGCATCTCG
This sequence comes from Xanthomonas sp. WHRI 1810A, assembly GCF_040202885.1. NCBI lineage: Bacteria > Pseudomonadati > Pseudomonadota > Gammaproteobacteria > Lysobacterales > Lysobacteraceae > Xanthomonas > Xanthomonas sp. WHRI 1810A. Next base: position 299,734 of record NZ_JBEGED010000002.1, on the reverse strand, counting down.
AAATAACTCAGTCATCGCGATCATTTTGTTGGATATCGACTGGTTCAAGCAATACAACGACTGCTACGGACATCTGCGAGGGGATGACTGCCTGCGCCAGGTAGCAGGAATAATCGGAAGCTGCATCAACCGGGCTGGCGATCTGGCGGCACGGTATGGCGGTGAAGAGTTCGTGATCCTGTTAGCTGAAACAGATTTAGCGGGTGCTTTGAGCGTTGCCGAAAAAGTCAGGGTGTCCATTGAAAACGCACTGATAGAGCACTCCGGGAGTCCAGTGGGGAACGTAACAATCAGTTCCGGCGTGGTGGCGATCAACGCACCCGAGAAGGAGGCCTATACAGCTGCGCTGAAGGAGGCAGATCGACTTCTTTACTGCGCTAAAACCAGGGGTCGCAACTGCGTCGAGGGACGATTAATGGCCGAAACCGCACCAACGGAGTTCATATGCCGGCCCGCTCAAGGCGCAGTCAACTGCTGATGATGACTGACCTTGTGACCTTCTGCCTGTCTCACCTTCTGCAACCCATCGCCTTCACTCCAGCCAAGAGAGGCAGGCCTTTGGCGCTGTTTGCCAGATCATTCAACCTGCTTCGTCGTCGTTGAGTATGCAGGCCAGGTTGTGACAGGTTTCTACCAAACCCTTGATTTCCGACGACATGCCTAAAGTTTCCAACGTTGGGTCGATAGCTATCAACCGCCGCTGGAAAACAGGAATCTCGTATGCGCCTTAGAAATCTCAATTTAGCTCCACGAGCTGCCCTGTTTTTCACTTCAATCATCATTCTGGTTATTGTCCTGGGCGTGTTCGCAGTTCTGCAAATGGGCAAGCTGAGGGATGCCGAAAAGGATGTCGAACTCAATTGGATGGCCAGCATCCGCCAAACGGCGCTGATGAACACTACCGCCCTTCGCCTCAGGCTCGAGACCCAGCGAGGTCTGGCTGACCCTCAATCCATTCAAAAGAACATTGAAAGCTTCGCTGGCTATCGCAAGGCGTTCACCGATGCGGTGGCGGGCTATGAGCCTCTGATAGCGAGCGATAAAGAGCGCTCGTTTTACACGCCAGTGAAAAACAGCGCCGATGCCTATTCCAGACAACTGGATATTCTCGAACCGTTGATGAGGAAAGGTGACATAGCCACCACCGTCAGTCTGGTGAGTACAGGTATCCGCCCGCTCACGAATACGATGGAGCAGCAGATCAAGGACTTGACCAACTTCAACAATGACGGTGCAGCTCAAGCGGGACAGTCAGCAACCGATCTCTACAACAATGGCCTGTGGCTTGTCGTTGGCCTCATAGCAGGTGTCGTCATTTTGACAATTGGCCTGGCATTACTGCTGACGAAAAGTATCACCTCTCCGATTAATGATGCCTTGTCCATCGCGGAGCGTATCGCAGCCAGTGACCTCTCTGAGGAGGTATTGGTCAGCGGGACTGATGAAGCAGGGCGATTGTTGAAAGCACTTGCGCAGATGCAGACAAACCTGCGCAACACGATTATGCAAATCTCCGATTCGTCAACCCAACTGGCCTCAGCGTCAGAAGAGATGACAGCGGTCACTGAGGAGTCGAGTCGGGGTCTTGTCGCCCAGAATGACGAGGTCAATCAAGCAGCCACAGCGGTCACAGAAATGAGCGCCGCCGTTGACGAGGTCGCTCGTAATGCCGAGTCAGCCTCTGAAGAGTCAAAGCGTACCCAGGGCTACACCGAGGTCGGTCTGGCGCGTGTGGCTCAGACGTTAAAGTCGATTGAAAAGCTTAACGGTAACGTTGAAAACACGAGCGAGCAGATTCAAGGGTTGTCAGACCGCGCCCAGAGCATCACTAAAGTGGTCGAAGTGATTCGGGCCATTGCCGAGCAAACCAACCTGTTGGCTCTGAACGCTGCTATCGAAGCAGCACGCGCAGGCGAGCACGGTCGTGGGTTTGCGGTAGTAGCTGACGAAGTAAGGGCTTTGGCCCATCGCACCCAGGTATCGACTCAAGAAATCGAGCAGATGATTGCTGCTATCCAGAACGACTCCGATCTGGCTGTGAAGGCGATGAATACGAGCCGAGACCTGGCGACCGAATCACTGGGCGTCGCCCAGCAGGCCAGTACCTCTCTGGATCAAATAGCCAGCGCTATCGTTCAGATCAACGAGCGTAACCTTATGATTGCCACGGCCTCTGAGGAGCAGTCGCATGTTGCGCGCGAGGTTGACCGCAATTTGATCAGTATCCGCGAGCTGACAACTCAGAGCGCTGCGGGTGCGAGCCAGACAGCAACTGCAAGCGGTGAAATGTCAAAACTGGCGGTTAACCTGAATCAGCTGGTTAAACGATTTGTCGTGTGACGAAGGCCTTTCTGCGGCGAGATCGCTACCAGCCTACCAGGCTGGCACCGCGCGCCTGGAGGGCCGAAAGAGCCTCCTCCAGCGCTTGCAGCTCCACGTTGCAATACGGACACCACACGCCTCGATAGAAGCTGATCACCAGCGGTCCGCGCGCCAGCAGTTCTACTGAAGACTCCAGGTTGCCCGGAGTATCAGGCAAGCTGAATACAGGCGCTAAATCTCCTGCCTTGAGCGCATGTTCGGCCTGGCCGCCAGCGATCAGCCAGGCAGTGGCTCGGTGCATCACTGCGTGCAAAAGCGCTGGAGCATTGTAAGGAGGTTTGCCGGCAACGAGACGCCTTTGACGTGGTACTGGAGATCGCGGGCAAAGCGCAAAGTCACTTCACGACGCGTCAAACGCCACTCTCCGTCACGCAGTTCGAACGGGGCGAGGGACTTGCCGGCACAGATTATCTTGATCAGGCGCTCCCCGATAAAGCCCGATGCCTCACTGACTATCTTCGATCACCCTGCGCTGACTAGACGCCGCGACTCGACAGCGGGGAAAACTTCATCTTGCCCCAGATCAATCCGATGACCGCTGCAAGGGATGAGGCGCAGAGCACACTGAGCTTGGCCGAAGACAGCAACGAGGGGTCTGAAAACGCCAGCGATGCAATGAAAATAGACATGGTGAATCCAATACCCGCCAGCAAGCCGACCAGCCCTACCCCGCTCCACGTCACGCCATCAGGCAGCTTGCAGATGTTCAGTTTTACCAGGCTGACGCAGGCCAGAATGACGCCGAGCGGCTTGCCAAGCACCAGTGCCAGCATCACTCCTGTAAAGACACTTTGTGAAACAGCCTCGCTCAGATTGGCACCGGCAAAGCTGACCCCTGCGTTAGCCAACGCAAAAAGTGGCATCACGCCGAACGCCACCCAGGGGTGCAGCCCGACCTGAATGCGCTGGACTGGCGGGAGGACTTCACGCTGGGCGTGACGCAGTTGCTTGAGTGGCTCAGCTACAGCCTGGGGGTTGCTACTGGCCTGAGAAAACCGATCCATCAGCTCATGAAACGTCCGTCCGATGGTCTCTAGTGGACGCTCGGTGGCCGGCTTGGAATTAACCGGTGTCATGAGCCCAAGAATCACGCCCGCAAGCGTGGGATGAACCCCGGTTTTCAGCAGTCCGAACCAGACGATGGCACCTGGCAAAACGTACGCATACGCCTTGCCTATACCCATCCGCTGGAAGATCAGCACAAGCAGCAGGCCACTAACAGCTATGACCAACCCCAGATAATCCAGGCTTGCGGTATAGAAGACGGCGATGATCAGAATCGCGACGATGTCATCGATGATGGCCAAGGCAAGCAGCAGAATCCGGACACCGTTGGGAATCGACTTTCCCAGCAGCGCGAGAACGCCGACAGCAAAGGCGATGTCCGTCGCTGTCGGGACAGCCCAACCGGCACTCGCCTCGGTACCGTGATTGAGCAACGAGTAAATGATTGCCGGCATCATGACGCCGCCCAGCGCAGCCCCTAGTGGCAGGGTAGCCAGCTTCATGTTCGCCAAGGCGCCGTCCTGGATTTCCTGGCGTATTTCCGCCCCGACCACCAGGAAGAAGATCGTCATCAGGCCATCGTTCACCAGAAAGTGCAGTGAGCGAGAAACACTCAAGTCGCCCAGTCCCAGGGTGATCTGAGTGTTCCAGAAGTGTTCATAGGAATCGGCCACCGGACTGTTGGCCCAGATGAGCGCCACCAATGCGGCTAACAGAAGAACAATGCCGCTGACCGCTTCGATGTGCGAAAAACGCCCTAGCGCTGAAAGCGCACGTTCGGTCAGGACCTGAGGGCGGGGAATGGAAGCACTAGCCGGGGGTTTATCAGACACAGTCACTCTCCGTTGGCGGCCCGACCAACGCTTGAGCTTTAACCTGCACTGTGCCATCTGCCACAGCGCACCCTGCGTGATGATAAGAACCTGAACGGCAAGATGCAAACGGCCATTTGGCGTCGTTGAATGAAACTTCTACCACACTGGAAGACTCAACCAACTCGTCACCGAGCGCTATCCGTTACCGGTGTGATTGCCGAGGGGCTACCACTTTCCCTACCGTAAAAGGTTCCGAACATGATTGCTCGTTGGCGCTGGTTGCTCCATCAATTGACCAAAAGGTTGTGGTTCCGAGCCACGCTGTTTTCATTGCTGGGGGTGGCCACCGCCTTGCTTGCCGTTGTCTTCAAAGACTTCATTCCGGAGTCCTTGCCCGCCAAGATCGGTGCGGACGCAGTCGACAAGATCCTCGGCATCATTGCGTCCAGCATGCTGGCAGTCACTACATTTTCGCTCAGCACCATGGTAACGGCCTACGGCGCCGCCAGTAGCGGCGTGACGCCCCGCGCAACGACGCTGGTGATGGAAGACAGCACCACACAAAACGCCCTGGCCACCTTTATCGGCTCGTTTCTGTTCAGTCTGGTGGGCATCATCGCCTTAAGCACCGGCGTCTACGGTACACAGGGCAGAGTTTTGCTGTTTGCAGTGACCATTGCCGTGGTCATTCTCATCGTTTACACCCTGTTGCGCTGGATAGATCATTTGTCCAGGCTTGGCCGGGTTGGCGAGACCATCGACCGTGTCGAAAAAGCTGCAACTGACGCCATCAACAACAGAGCGCAGTGGCCTTTCATGGGCGCCGCTGCTTATCCCTCTACGCTGACGATGCCATCCTCCGCACAGACCATCAAAAGTCACGACACCGGTTACGTCCAGCACATCGATGTCCACGCTTTGGGTGCTATCGCCAAAACCAGGCATCTGCAGATTTATCTGGACGTCCTGCCGGGCAGTTTTGTACACGTCGGCAAGCTCATCGCCCACACCGTAGCGTTGAGCGGCGAGGATGCCGATGAGCATGACGCCATCGCACAAGCCATCCTGGAAACCGTGACCATCGGCGTTCGACGTACGTTCGAACATGATCCGCGTTTTGGCCTCTCCGTGCTGTCGGAGATCGCATCGCGAGCCCTGTCTCCGGCGGTAAATGACCCTGGGACGGCGATTGACGTGATAGGCCGTGGCGTCAGGAGCCTCACCTGTTGGGGTCAACCACAACGCGAGGTGTCGAAGATTGATGCCGACTGCGAGCAGGTGTTCATTCGTGGTCTGCAGGTGGACGATCTGTTTGAGGATTTCTTTGCCCCTATTGCCAGAGATGGCGCGGGGCTGCTGGAAGTGGATTTACGCCTGATGAAAGCCCTGGCCATCCTGTCACAGATGAATGCCGGCTTGTTCGATCAGGCTTGTGCCCGACATGCACGGGTACTGCTCAAGCGCGCAGACCTTGCGCTGACCCTGCAGGAAGATAAGGATCAGCTCAGACAGTCAGCACGACAGTTGGGGTTGTGAACGCTAGCGATCAGCTTTGCGTGTAACCCGGCCTATCAAGCCGCAATGATTCCTGCCAATACGTACGACGGGCAACCTGAGGCGGTGCCAACCGTCGCGATCATCAATATTCTCGTGACTCGTGAAGACGTCCCAGATGAGGTGGCGTATCAGATGACCAGACTGATGTTCGAGAACCTCAACCGTCTGGGTAACTCCCACTCTGCGGCCAAAGACATCAAGCTGGAAAGCGCCGCCAAGAACCTGCCCATCCCACTGCATCCGGGTGCCGAACGTTACTACAAGGAAAAGGGCGTGCTTTAAGCCAGCCGGGCGCAGTGATCGCGCTGTTCGCTGCGCAGGTGCGCCGCCCTTTTTCTAATGTGGTCATGAGGCAGGTAACCCATGAGTGAAGAACATCACGGCATTCCCCCCAACCCCCGGGACTGGCCAAAAATACTGTTTTACGTGGCATTGCTGTTTTCAATCTTTCAGATCGTTACTGCTGCGTTTTCTCCTGTTTCCAGCCAGGTTCTTCGGGCAGTGCACGTCGGCTTTCTGCTGTGGGTGGTGTTTCTGAGCTATCCGGCCTACGGCACCGGGCGTCCGTGGCAGCCACTGGCCTGGCTACTCAGTCTGGCCGGTATTGCGACCGCCGCGTACCAGTGGGTGTTTGAGGCCGATCTGATCCAGCGCTCGGGCGATCTGACTTCCAGTGACACGGTGGTGGGTCTGATTCTGATCGTGCTGGTGTTCGAGGCAGCCCGGAGGGTAATGGGCGTTGCTCTGCCCATCATCTGCGGTCTGTTTTTAGCCTATGGCTTGTTGGGCGAATACCTGCCCGGAGATCTTGCACATCGAGGCTATGGTTTCGATCAGATTATCAATCAACTGTCTTTCGGCACTGAAGGTCTCTACGGCACCCCCACTTACGTGTCGGCCACCTACATCTTTCTGTTCATCCTGTTTGGAGCGTTTCTGGAACAGGCCGGCATGATCAAGCTCTTTAATGACTTCGCCATGGGGCTGTTCGGCCACAAGCTGGGGGGGCCAGCCAAAGTGGCTGTCGCCTCCTCTGCACTAATGGGCACCATTACAGGCTCTGGTATCGCCAACGTTGTGAACACAGGTCAGTTCACCATTGGGTTGATGAAACGCTTCGGCTATCGCGCAGCGTTCGCGGGCGGCGTCGAAGCGACGGCCAGTATGGGCAGTCAACTAATGCCGCCGGTGATGGGCGCTGTGGCCTTCATCATGGCCGAAACCATCAACGTGCCTTTCGTGGAGATCGCCAAGGCGGCGCTGATTCCGGCGGTCCTCTATTTCGGCTCGGTGTTCTGGATGGTTCATCTGGAGGCCAAGCGGTCCAATCTCCAGGGATTGCCCAAAGACCAATGCCCCAGCGCCCTGGGTGCGGTAAAGGAAAACTGGTACCTGCTGATTCCGCTGCTGGTGTTGGTCTATCTGCTGTTTTCCGGTCGCACGCCGCTGTTTTCGGGGATGGTCGGGCTGGCCCTTACCGCTATCGTGATACTGGGCTCGGCCATCATTCTGCGAGGGTCGAGCTTCGCCTTGCGCTGCGCCTTCTGGATTGCGCTGGGAGTGCTGTGCGTTGGCTTCTTCCAGCTGGGAATCGGGGTGATCTTCGCCATCATCGCCGCGTTGGTCGCGGTCTGGCGGATCTCACCCCACCGGCCGCGCTGGCGTGCTTTCCCGCAGCACCGATTGCCAGGGAAACCGGATTCAGGATCAGCCTGTGGGCGGTGCGCATTGCACTGGCCGGTTTCGTTATCCCTTTCATGGTGGTCTATAACCCGGCGCTCATGCTGCAGGGGGGCAATCTTTGGATGACCGCCTACATGCTGATCAAGACGACCTTGGCCGTCGGCTTGTGGGGCATGGCTTCAACGGGCTATCTGCAACAGAAAATGACGGTCTGGGAACGCCTGCTGAGTTTTATCGCCGGGGCCTTGCTGGTGGTAGCGATGCCGCTGACCGATGAGATCGGCTTCGCGCTGGGTGTCGTGGTCATCTTCCAGCACTACTGGCGCTTTCGTCAGGCTGGATTGGAGCGCCAACGACCGAACAGCCGTTCATACAACTCTGGTCGTGCGAATCAAGCTGAACGCTGTGCTCAGTTTGTCAGTGCATCGGCTTCAGCCCGCTGCGTTCGATGGCGTCGTGGGCTTTGTCTGATCCCATGTAATCAAGGAAAGCCTTGGCTTGCCTGGGATGCGTACTGTTGTTGACGACTGCGCCTGAGTACAAAACCATTTGCTGCACGTCATCGGGTATCAGGCCCACGATATCGATACCCTTGATAGCCTTTAACTCACTCAACTGTTGAAACCCCAGCTCTGCCTCGCCACGGGCCACGACATTACCCACCGGCTCGACAGCCACGACCTTGCCCTTGAGCATGAATCGCGGGTACAGCTTCATGTTCGGGAATAACCAATGGGAGAGATAAACACCACTGGCACTGTCGGAGTAGGCGAGCGAGTCGGCGTCAAACAATGTCTTGCGAAACGCTTTCATGCTGCCGATATCCGGCTGCACCGCACCTTTGCGCACCGCCATTGCGATGAATGATTGCCCCAGATCGACCCGAGTGTTTTGGACGACTTGATTGCGGGCGGTCAGCGTGTCCAGGGACGAGCCCATTGTCAGCACCACATCCGCTTCTTCCTTTCGATCGAGACGGTTAGCAATTGCCTGCGGTCCCTGCCCACTGGCCTGAGCCACTGTCACATCGAGCTTCACTCCAGTGACTTTTTCGTACTCGGGGGCGATAGCCTCTATCGCACCCTTGAAGCCGTTGGAGCTAAGGACTTTGAGCGTCACTGGCAGCGTTTTGGGTGCATCGGCGGCATGGATCACGCCCGTACTCAACAGCACACCGGCCAACATGACGGATTTGAATAAAGTGCGCACGGCAGGCAGTTCCTCGTCTGGAAAAAACCTTACGCTAAAGCAGTCTTTGGCCGGCCCAAGGTTAACCCGTGTTAAGAAAAATTTAGTTTGAAGATCGGTTGTACCGTCTCAAGGTGCATCTGCCGTTAGAATGAATGCCGTTTCCTGCCTGGAGATTTGAATGAATCGTGCATTGGTCATCGAGGATGATGAAGTCACTGCACAGGCCATCATCGCCGAGCTTGACGCCCATGGCTTCAGCGCACAGTGGGCCGACAATGGTCGAGAGGGCCTTGCAATGGCCATCGCCGGAGGCCATGAGGTGATCACCCTGGACCGCATGCTGCCCGATTTTGACGGGCTGACCATCGTCAGCACATTGCGCCAATTGGCGATTCAGACACCCGTGCTGATGATCAGCGCGCTGTCGGACGTCGACGAACGCGTCCGTGGCCTGCGTTCGGGTGGCGACGACTACCTCACCAAACCGTTCTCCATGGTGGAAATGATCGCGCGTCTGGAAGTTTTGCTACGCAGTCCGGCCCTGGACAACAACGGGCATTGCCTTGAGTTCGGTAGTCTGCGCATCAATTTAATCGAGCATTCAGTCACCCTGTACGACGATGCAATCACCCTGCTGCCTACCCAGTTCAAACTGCTGACGTATCTGATGCGTCACGCCGGGAGACTGGTCACCCGGACCATGTTGTTCCAGGAAGTCTGGGGCTATCACTTCGACCCTGGCACCAACATCATCGACGTGCACATCGGTCGTCTGCGCAAAAAAATAGAACACAGTGGCGCACCGACTATTCAGACGATTCGTGGGTCAGGGTATGTGCTTGTCGAAAAAAACTGATCGCTGGCGTTCCAGCAACAGTCGTCTGATCGGTTTGTATGCGCTGTTCTTCGTGGCCTGGGGCGCAGCGTTCACCGGTGTGCTGTATTGGGAAATCTCCGGCTATCTGGGCACTGTGGCCGAACGTACATTGATGCAGCGTGCCCATTACTACCAAAGGGTAAGCGATGCGGCACTGATCGACGAACTGGCCGGCAGCGAGGTGTATTCGACACCGGGGATCGACGCCTACGGCCTGTTCGATGCCGACGGCAGTCACGTTACCGGCGACCTGCTCAAGCTTCGCTCCAATCTGCCTGACGACGGCCATGTGCACTATCTGGAGCGCGGGTTGAGCATCGCCTTGCCCCATGAAGAAACTCGCAGCAGTTATGCGCTCCGGCTTACCCGAACCGATGGCCGAATCCTGATTCTCGCCCGAGATGGCGGCTCGATCTCGGCCGTCGGCGGCATTATCGGGCAGGCACTGTTCTGGGGACTGTCACTGACGCTGATCCCCGGCCTTATCGGCTGGCGATTATTGCGCAGGCGACCCATCCGCCGGGTGGAGCGGTTGCAGCGCAGCACCGAAAGCATCGTCTCTGGCAACCTGCGAGAGCGGCTGCCACTTTCATCGCGCCGGGATGAACTCGACATGCTGGCCAATGCGGTAAACATCATGCTTGAGCACATTGAGCAATTGATGCTGGAGGTCAAGAGTGTGTGCGACGGCATCGCACATGACTTGAGAACTCCGCTGACGCGCCTTCGCGCTCGCCTTTATCAACTGCAAAAGCTGCCGTTGGAAAGTGCCCACACCCATACGCTTAATCTGGCTTTGGAAGAAAGCGAATCCATCATGCTGCGGTTTCAGGGGCTGCTGCGAATCTCCGAACTTGAGGACACGCGTCGGCGTTCGGCGTTCGAGACATTTCAACCTGAGGCATTGCTGCAACAGGCACATGGGTTCTATGAGCCGCTGGCGCAAGAAAAAAACCAGCGGCTGATCCTGAACATCAGTGGCGTTTATCCGCCGCTGCAAGGTGATGCTTCACTCGTGTTCGAAGCGCTGGTCAATCTGATGGACAACGCAATCAAGTTCACGCAAGCAGGTGGAGAAATTCACCTGACCTGCCGGCGTCAGCCATACAGCCTGAGCATCGAGGTGCTCGACAATGGTCCCGGCATTCCCGTCGAAGAACGCAGCCATGTCACCCGGCGCCTTTATCGAGGCGATGCGACGCGACAGCAACCTGGCAACGGCCTCGGGCTTTCGCTGGTGGCAGCCATTGCGCGCCTGCACGGATTTGGTTTGAGCATTGATGCAGGCACTGATGGGCACGGCACCCGCGTCATGCTCGAGTGCCCGCTGACCGGCGCCAGGACAGGTTTATTAAACAATTCTTAACCCTGCTTAATTTGAGGGTGACAGGCAGCCCACCTAGGTTGACGGACCTTTCGTAGACCCAAGGCTCCCTGCTTGTGACACACCTGACACTGCAGCTCGCGATATTGGTGGTTTGTGCAAACTGCATACCGGTGTTTGCCGCACCGGTGCCCTCAGGGCCGATGACCCCCTCACCTCCCCAACTTCACGCCAAGTCCTGGGTGCTCATGGACGCCGTCAGCGGCAATATCATTACCAGCCACGATGAACAAGAGCATTTGCCCCCCGCCAGCCTGACCAAGCTGATGACGGTTTATGCAGCCACCAACGAGATCCAGGCCGGCCGGTTGAAACCCGAAGATCTGGTGACCATCAGCGAAAACGCCTGGCAGACCAAAGGTTCGCGTATGTTCCTTGATCCGCGCAGCCAGGTGTCCGTCCACGACCTGCTGCGGGGCATCGTGATCGACTCCGGCAATGACGCCAGTGTGGCGCTCGCGGAGCACATCGCAGGCAGCGAAGACAGTTTCGCAGGACTGATGAATGTCACCGCCAGCCGCCTGGGTCTTGAAGACACCCACTTCATCAACCCTACCGGCCTTCCGGCGCCGGGGCATTACTCATCGGCGGCGGACATGGCCAAACTGGCCCGCGCAATCATCACCGACGAGTCGGCTTACTACCCGCTGTACAAACAAAAGCACTTCACCTGGAACGGCATTCGCCAACCCAACCGTAACCTTTTGTTGTGGCGCGACAGATCGGTCGACGGTCTGAAAACCGGTCATACCGAAGCCGCCGGTTACTGCATGGTCACGTCGGCAGTACGCGATAGTCGCCGGTTGATTACCGCTGTGTTCGGCTCCAGCTCGAAAACCAATCGTGCCAATGACGCCGAAAAACTGCTGGCCTATGGCTTCCGGTTTTTCGACACCCAAACCTATGCCAAGGCCGCTGAGGTGATGGCAAACCCGATGATCTGGAAAGGAGAAGAGCGCACGATGCCGGTGGGGGTCCTTGACGATATTTCGCTGACCTTGCCCAAGAACAAAAACCGCAAGGTCGACACCCGCGTGACTATCTATCAGCCGCTGGTTGCACCCATTGCCTTGGGGGCCGTCGTCGGCAGCGTGACGCTGTATGAAGGTGAGCAAAAACTTGTGACGCGGCCATTAATTGCGTTGCAAAAAGAGGCAGCCGGGAACTGGTGGAAGCGCGCCTGGGACAGCTTGCGGCTGTTCTTTCTCAAGATTTTCAACAGCGATGGATTCGCGCAATGACCGCGGGTCGATGATTAACCGTAGGCAGAACGAGAGGAACTTCCAGTGGCTTCATTGCCGCGTGCCACCTGACGGTGCCTGAACATGATTGGACGCAGCACCCTCTGAATGCTTTAGCTGAGCTCTTATCTTAAACACGACCTATGCTGGGCAAGCGTGGGTCATCAGTGACACCGAAAATTTCATCTAAACGAAACTTCCGAGGGTTGAACCCCCAATACCGCACACAGTCCATGCACTACATCCCAAGGGGGAACATCGATGAATGGCTTATCAAGAGCTTCAGGGCTGAGGCGTTTCACTTCCATTATTGCAGGGATATTTGCCCTGTTTATGTTGGCAGGCGGTACTTGGCTGCTCACGTTGGGCGGCTCTTTTTATTATCTGATCCTGGGCGTTGCGCTGCTGATATTCGCCACGCTGTTGTGGCGACGCTCCGCTGCATCTCTATGGCTGTATGGCGCGCTGATGCTGGTCACCGTGGTCTGGGGCCTGTGGGAAGCAGGCACGGACTTCTGGGCCCTGGTGCCACGTCTCGACATCCTCGGGGTGTTGGGTCTGTGGTTACTGATCCCGGCGGTCACGCGTGACATTCCCGAGCGCCTGAAGCCTGGCAAAACCTTTTTATCTGCAACATTGGCGCTGGCGATCGCAGTGATGGTCTATTCAATCTTCAACGATCCGCAGGAAATCAACGGCAGCATGGCGACCGCGCAACCTGTGCAGCATCAGCCTGTCGAGGGCATCGCCAACGGCGACTGGCCTGCTTATGGCCGCTCGCAGTCGGGCACGCGCTATTCGCCGCTCAAGCAGATCAACGAAGGCAACGTCAAAGAACTGCAGGTGGCCTGGACGTTCAACAGCGGGGAATCGAAAACCGCTAATGACTCCGGCGAAACCACCAATGAGCTGACCCCCATCAAGGTCGGCGACAACATGTACATCTGCACCACCCACCAGATCCTGGTGGCGCTCGACCCGGCCACCGGTAAAGAGAAGTGGAGATTCGATCCCAAGCTCAAATCCGATCCATCCTTCCAGCACTTGACCTGCCGTGGCGTCGCGTACTTCGATCAGGCAGACACTACTCAGTTTGCCAAGAGTCTGGAAGGCACCCAGCCGGTCGCCACCAGTTGCCCGCGCAAGGTCTTCCTGCCGGTCAACGACGGTCGCCTGTTTGCGATCAATGCCGACACCGGCAAGCCGTGCGACGACTTCGCCAAAAATGGTGAACTCGACCTGCTGCACTTGCAGCCCTACCCCTATCCGGGCGGTCTTGAACCCACCTCCCCGCCTATCGTGACCGGTACTACCGTGATCATCGGTGGTTCGGTGACTGACAACCTGTCGGTGCATGAACCCTCCGGCGCGATCCGTGGCTACGACGTCAATACCGGCGCGCTGAAGTGGATCTTCGACACCGGCGCAGAAAACCCGAACGCGATCCCGGGCGATGGCCAGACTCTGGTCAACAACTCCCCGAACGCTTGGGCGCCGCTTGCCTACGACGCCAAAACCGACGTGGTCTACGTGCCAACGGGCAACCCCACGCCAGATATCTGGGGCGGCAACCGCACGCCGGTGATGGAGCGCTACGCCAGCTCGATCGTCGCGATGAACGGCACCACCGGTAAGCTGGTATGGAGCTTCCAGACCACCCACCACGACTTGTGGGACATGGACGTTCCTGCCCAGCCAACGCTGGCAGACGTGAAGACAGGCACGGGTGACGCAGTGCCTGCTATCTACGTGCCGACCAAGGCCGGCAATCTGTTCGTGCTGGACCGTCGTGACGGTAAGCCGATCGTGCCGATCCACGAGATGCCAGTGCCTGCCGGTGAGGCAGCGCCAGGCGATCGGGTCAGCCCGACCCAGCCGCGCTCGGAGCTTAATCTGACGTCCATTCAAACGCTGTCAGACAAGGAAATGTGGGGCGCGACCATGTTTGACCAACTGGTCTGCCGGGTGATCTTCAAAAAACTGTCCTATAACGGCCAGTACACGCCGCCATCCGAGCAAGGGACGCTGGTGTTCCCGGGTAACCTGGGTGTCTTCGAATGGGGGGGTATCTCGGTGAACGCTGACCGTCAGGTTGCGTTGATGAACCCGATGGCCCTGCCGTTCGTGTCCAAGCTGATTCCCCGTGGCCCGAGCAACCCGCTGTGGCCTGAAGAAGGTGCTACCGGCAGCGGTACCGAAATGGGCATTCAGCCCCAGTACGGCGTGCCTTATGGCGTCGAGATCAACGCCTTCCTCTCTCCACTCGGCCTGCCGTGCAAAGCGCCGGCGTGGGGTTATGTGGCTGGCGTGGATATGAAGACTCACGACGTGGTCTGGCGCAAACGCATCGGCACCATCCGCGACAGCCTGAAAGGCATCCAACTGCCGCCGCTGAAAATCGGGGTGCCGATGCTCGGTGGGCCGATGTCCACGGCTGGCAACCTGATGTTCATTGCCGGCACACAGGACGACTACCTGCGTGCCTACAACGTCACCAACGGCGACCTGCTCTGGGAAGCGCGCTTGCCGGCAGGTGGCCAGGCCACACCGATGACCTATGAAAGCAACGGCAAACAATACGTTGTGATCATGGCGGGCGGACATGGCTCGTTTGGTACCAAGATGGGCGACTCGTTGATCGCCTACGCCCTGCCGTCGAAGTGACAAGCGCAGACTGTTGGAAAAGAGCCCGATGAGTCGGGCTCTTTTTTTGTCTAATCTTGTCCCTCTGAGTCTGCTGTTCAGTTATTAAGGGGCAGACGCGGATTGACCGCGCAGCCCGCGCTGGAGTCAGGTCAGATTTAATCTGCCGTCCGACAGGCGCCGCGGCTCATCTATTTCCCCACCCAAAGCAGGGAACCCTTCGCCTGTACCGGCGCTTCACGACCCCCATGAGTGTGCCAAATATCTGATTTCAGCAATACGCGTTACAGTGCTGCTTTTACTGACGGGAGCGAGGGTAGATGGCAAGCAGCAAGCAGCAGGTTTATCTGTCGATGCGCAAAGCAATTCTCGCGGGTGAATATGCGCCAGGCGCTCACCTGACCGCCGAGGGTATTGCTCAGCGGCTGGATGTCAGCCGTACGCCTGCGCGGGAATCACTGCTGTTGCTGGAGGCGGACGGGCTGGTTCGCATCTTTCCTCATCAGGGCGCGTTCGTCGCCACCTGGAGTTATGCGGAACTGGTGGAAATCTATTCTCAGCGCGCAGTGCTGGAACCATTGGCGGCGGAAGCCGCGGCTTCTCGCATCGGCGAAGGTCCACTGGAAGAACTGCGCACTTTGATTCAGCGGATGGAATCAGCCGTCGCCGGCGGTGAATCGGCGTTGGACCTCAGCACCCTTTCACAAGCCAACGATCGCTTTCACCGAGTGGTCGCCGAGTGTTCGGAAAGCAATCGTCTCAAGACCACTATCTATTCGCTGCTCGCCTTGCCCATGGGCATGACGGTGTTCCGGATTTCGCCCTTCAGCAGCATTCTGCGCATCCTTGCCCACTACCGGGAAATCCTCGCTGCGTTCGAGGCGCACGATCCGCATTGGGCACAAGCGGCGATGCGCTGCCACGTGCTGTCAGCGCGGGCGGTGTATGTGCGGCTCGCCAACGAAGAATCGGCTGCCCAGATCAGCTGACACCGGGTTTCGCTGCATCCCGCCTCCTTCCCTGTCCCTCTGAACACACTCCGAGAGATCCGTGACGACCTGTGACCCACAGCCACATGGGCTCAGCGCATTGCTGTCACTTGTCCTTTTGGCGGTAAACGAACCCCGCAATCAGCCGTCACCTACATGCCGCTTGCCCCCCGGCAGACCGAAAATACGCACCATTAAGGATCATTGCATGCAATCTTGTTGTGCACGTAAATATATCCTCAACAAAACCGCAATAAACGGTTGTTTTCTCTCGGGACCGAAGATAGATTGCATGCAAATTCGGTCAGGCATTACAACCACCCGCCAGCTCCGCTCGAGAGCTGCCGCCGAATGACTCCAATAGCCTTAATGGCACCGCTGCACTTTTAGCTCCACTGCCCACATCGATGCCAGACGGCACATAGCCGTCCGGCGCTCAACTCAGTCTGTCTAGAGAATCGAGTGGCAATGAATAACTTTTATTGGGGAATGGCCTCCTGCGCATGGTTTTGCGCGGCAGGAAGCGTCGAGGCTGCAGGTTTCGTCGAAGACAGCCATGCAAGCGTCAGCAGTCGCAGTTACTACATCAATCACGACAATCGCCTGGACACCGGGCTGCCCGGTTCGACGCACAACCTGAGTCAGGCATTTACCCTGAACTTCAATTCCGGGTTTACCCAGGGCTGGGTCGGCTTTGGTCTGGATGTGCAGGCCATGTCAGCGTTCAAACTGGATGAAGACGTCGGCTATGGCGGGGCACCGTCACGCTATAACACCGGCCCCTCCTCTGTCTTCCCGACCGGCAGGGACGGGAGCTCCGCGGATCAATTCGGCGATCTCGGCGTGACCGCCAAGGCGCGCATCAGCAAGACCGAGCTGCGCGTGGGCGAGCTGATGCCCAATCTGCCAGTGGTGGTCTACAACGACGGACGCCTGCTGCCGCAGACCTTTCAGGGGACGCAGATCACTTCCAAGGACCTGGACCGTTTTACCTTCACCGCAGGCCGGCTCAACAGCACCCGGGAACGTAACTCATCGAGCAACGACCCCTTCGCCATCGCGGGGGCCAACAGCGCCACCGGGCCACGCAGCAACGCCTTTTACTACGGCGGCGGTGAGTTTCAGGCCACCAAGGCCCTCAAGCTCAGTTACTACTACGGGCAGCTGGACGACTTCTACAAGCAACACTTTCTGGGGCTCAGCCAGGGTTGGCTCATGGGACCGGGACGCATGGTCCTGGACCTGGGTTACTACCGCAGCACCAGCGATGGCAAGAACAACAACGAATCGGCGTACTACTCCACCGGCTGGTACGGCGACCGCGTCACCCGTGGCGAAGTCGACAACAGTCTGTACAGCGCCATGGCGACTTACCACGTCAAGGGCTTGTCCGTAGGCGTCGGCCGGCAGATATCCCGGGGCGACAGTGACTTCCCGTTTCTCAACGAAGGCAACGGCTCCAGCACCGCGCTGAACTCCAACACCGCCGTGCTGAAGTTCACCCGCGCCGAAGAGGAGTCCTGGATTCTGCGCTCGCGTTATGACTTCGCCGGGCTGGGTGTTCCGGGCCTGACGCTGGCAGGTGCTTATGTCCACGGCGACAACGCGCAATCGGTGAACGGCGAAATCCGCGAGTGGGAACGCGACGTTCAACTGGCCTACACGGTGCAACGCGGCCCGCTGAAAGACGTCGCGTTCATCTACCGTAACAACAAGATTCGTGGCCCGAGCCAGCTGGACATCAACATCGTCAGCGTCAACTACACGCTTGCCCTGTTCTGATCCGACAGCGGCTGCTCATGCAACGACAGCCGCGCTACTCAACCCTGCATGAGGTGAAAGACGTCGCATGTTTGATGCAATTATTCTAGGCGGTGGTCCGGTGGGCATGGTCACGGCGCTGGCCCTGGTTCGAAAGGGTCTGCGCGTTGCGCTGTTTGAAGCCAACACAATTATCCCCGTGCAAAACCGCGCAGCGACGCTGCACTCTTCGACACTGTCGTTGCTCGACGGGCTGGGCCTGACCCCCTGGATCATCGAACAGGGTCTGGTGGCGCCGCTGTTCCAATGGCGCGACTTCGTCTCTCAGGAAGTGGTCGTCGAATACGACTTCGGTCTGCTGGCAGACGAACATGCGTATCCCTTTGCCGTCCAGCTGGAGCAACACAAGCTGGTTGAGAAAATCCAGCAACTGCTGACCGATAACAGCTTGTTCACCTTTTTCAGCGGCTGCCGGGTGGAATCGATCAATGAACACCCGGACCGGGTTCAGGTCTCGGGGATCGACGCCCAGGGCCTGCACCACGCTGAAGGTCGCTACCTGATCGGTTGCGACGGCGCCCGCAGTGCGGTTCGCAAGCACATGGACAGCCCGTTCACCGGCTACACCTTCGAAGAAAAGTTTGCGGTGGTGACCGTGCGTCACGACTTTGAAGCGTCCATGGGCTTTCGCCTGCGCAACTACTACTCGGATACCGACTGCTGGTTTGGCATTTTCAAAGTGCCCGGCGCCGAACGCGAAGGTATCTGGCGCACCACGTACCCGCTCAAGCATGACCTGAGCGACAACCTCGAACAGGCGATTGCGCAGGTGCAAACGGTCTACGCCCACTACCTGCCGTTGGCGGTCGGGGCACCCATCACCCAGGTCAACACCTACAACGTGCATCAACGCGTTGCCGAGCAGTTCCATGCCGGGCGCTGCGTGCTGGCCGGTGATTCGGCTCACGTGAATAACCCTCTGGGCGGCCTGGGCCTCAACAGCGGGATTCAGGATGCGCTGAACCTGGCGGACAAGATGCCCGACGTATTGTCCGGCGCCCCGCAGTTGCTGGCGCAGTACGACCGGCAACGCCGCCAGCCGGCCATTGCCTACGTTCAAGCGCAGTCGATTCAGAACAAAAAGGTCATGGAAGAGCGTTCGCCGCAGGCCCGGGCCGCCAACCGCGAGCAGATGCGCGAGACCGTCGCCGACCCACGCAAGCACCTGGCGTACCTGCGTCGTGCCTCGCTGTGGACGATGCTCGAAGACTCATTATCGATTGCCTGAGGAATACCCATGAGCAGCGAATTCAAAGGCCGCGTGGCGCTGGTCGCCGGCGGCAGTCGCGGGATTGGCCTGGCCTGCGTGGAAGCCCTATTGGCGGCCGGCGCGTGCGTGGCCGCCATCGGCCGCGACCCGAATCAGCTGAATACGCTGAGCGAGCGCTTCGGCACTGAGTCCTTCCTGGCGCTGCAAGGGGACCTGACCGTCGCCGGCACGGAAGATGCCTTGGTGGCCCAAGTGCTGGAACGCTTCTCGCGCCTGGACATTTTGATCAACAGCGCCGGCAGCTCCGGCGGCGGTGAATTCATCACCGTGCCCGACAGCGTCTGGCAGTCGAGTTTCGACCTGAAGATCATGGCCACCGTGCGGCTGATCCGCGCGGTATTGCCGCACATGCAAAGCGCGGGCTGCGGCTGGATCGTCTCGATTGCCGGCAACAGCGCCTTGCACCACAACGCGCACATGCTGCCCAGCGCCATGGCCAACGTTACTTTGCTCTCTGTCACCAAAGGCCTGGCCACGCAAATGGCGCCCCATGGTCTGGTGATCAACTGCGTCAGTCCGGGGCCGACACTGACCGATCGACTGCGTGGAATATTCGCCGACCGTGCCGCCGAGCAGGCTGTGCCTGTGACCACCGTCGAGGCCGGTTTCCTCAGCGGCACCCCGAACGGTCAGTTCTGCCAGCCCGAGGACATCGCGCGCAGCGTGCTGTTTCTGTGCTCGCCGCTGAACCGGCAAGTGGTGGGCATCAATCTCACCGTCGACGGCGGCGCGACACTTTAATCCTGAATCGGAGCCTGTATGTCCAATCCTCGTATTCCTTACGCCCTGGCGCTGGGCAATGATTTACCGCCGCTGCGCGGCAAACGCCTGATCGTGATGCTGGTGGTCAATGTGGAGAACTGGTCGTTCGACCGGCCGATGCCGCGCAAGGTCCTGACCGCGCCGCACGGTCTGGAAAAGGTCCCTGACGTGCCCAATTACTGTTGGGCCGAGCACGGCATGCGCAAGGGCATGGCACGGTTCCTCGAGCTGTTCGGCCGCATGAACCTGCCCATCAACGTCAGCATCAATGCCTCGGTGATCGACAGCTATCCGCTGTTGGCCAACGCCATGCTTGCCGCCGACTGGGAGTTCATCGGCCACGGGATGACCCAGACCATCATCGAAGAAGGTGACGCCGAGCGCGCGTTTCTCGGCGCCTGCAAAGCGCGTAT
This sequence comes from Xanthomonas sp. WHRI 1810A, assembly GCF_040202885.1. NCBI lineage: Bacteria > Pseudomonadati > Pseudomonadota > Gammaproteobacteria > Lysobacterales > Lysobacteraceae > Xanthomonas > Xanthomonas sp. WHRI 1810A. Next base: position 279,701 of record NZ_JBEGED010000002.1, on the reverse strand, counting down.
CGAGCAGTTCACCGGTACGCCCATGCGCGGCTGGCTGAGCCCTGGTCTTCGGGAAAACCCGGACACCCCGGACCACCTTGCCGAACTGGGCGTTGAGTACCTGTTCGACTGGGGCCTGGACGACGTGCCGTTGCCGATGACCGTCAAGCGCGGGCAGCTGACCGCCCTGCCCTATACCCTCGAAATCAATGACAGCATCGTCTACGCCGTGGAAAAACACGCCAGCGGCGAAATGCTCGAACGTCTGGATCGCGCGTTGGCCGTGTACCGTACGGAGTGCCAGCACGGGACTCACATTCTCGGCATCGGCCTGCACCCGCACCTGCTGGGCACGGCGCACCGGATCGGCGAACTCACCGCCATGGTCGAGCGCCTTGCTGCCGACGAAAACGTCACCTTCGCCTATGCCGCCCAAGTCCAGGACTGGTTCAACGCTGCTGCCTTGCCGCCAGCGACCGCCTCCGATCTCGCTCCGGCGAGTGATCTTAGTGCTTCAGGAGTTTCCCAATGACTGACGTCATCGGCCATCGCGCCAACATCGGCATCATCGTGCCTTCGTCGAACACCGTGGTCGGGCCCGAGTGCGACAGCCCACGACCGTACGGTGTGACCAACCACATCGGCCGTGTGACCATCAAGCCGGTCAGCCTGGCCGACCCGAGCGCCTACAGGGAACACGTGGAACGCATGCGCCAGGGCATCCTCGGTGCGGTGGACCAGATCATGACCGCGCCGCTGGATCACCTGATCATGGGCGTGGCCATCGAGACCTTCTGGGGCGGCTATGAAAAGGCCGAAGCGTTCCGTGCCGAGCTGGCGGCTCACGCGGGTGTCGGCGTGTCGTTCGGCTCTCAGGCACTGGTCAATGGCTTGCGCACCTTTGGCTGCAAAAACATCGCCGTACTGACCCCGCATCAGCCTCAGGGTGATGACGTAGTGCGGCAGTATTTCGAAGAGGCAGGCTTCAGCGTCAAGCGCCTGATCGGCCTCAAGTGCGACAAACCCAAAGACATCGCTCAAGTGCCGCTGCGCACACTGGTGGATTCGGTCAAGGCCCTGGATGGCGATGACGTGGACGCTGTCGTTCAAGTAGGCACCGGCTTGTCGATGCTGCGCGTAGCGGCGGCCTGCGAGTTGTTCCTGGACAAGCCGGTGATGTCGATCAATGGCTACACGTACTGGGAAGCGCTGCGTTCGTTGGGCATCAACGACCGCTTCGAACACCTGGGCCGGATGTTCTCCCACCACTGATTACTCGTTAGCCAGACACCCAAAAAATAAAGCGCGCCTGACACAGGGCGACACTGCATCGCCTCTTGAAGACTGCCCCAACCTTTTTTCGGTGGGATTTACCATGAGTGCTACCCCGTTACGCGTGAACGAGTTGATTGATCGCGCCAAGATTACGCCCCTGCAGTACACGGTCTTCATTCTGTGCGGCCTGGCCTTCGGGCTGGATGGCATGGACACGCAACTGATCGGCTACATCGCCCCTGCATTGCTGGCCGATTTCGGTGTGCCGCGCACCGCCCTGGGTCCCGTGTTCTCGTCGGGGCTGGTGGGCCTGTTCATCGGCGCGCTGATCCTGAGCCCGCTGGCGGACAAGTACGGGCGCAAGTTCGTGATCATCGCGTCGGTGTTCACCTTCGGTCTGTTCACCCTGCTGTCGACGCTGTCAGGCACCATCGAGCATCTGGCGATCTGGCGCTTCCTCACGGGTCTGGGGCTGGGCGCGGCGATCTCCAACATCCTGGCGCTGGTGTCGGACTACGCCCCGACCCGTCGACGCAGCACCATCCTGATGCTGATGGCGGCGACCAATCCGGTGGGCGCTGTATTGGGCGCGACCTTGGCCAGTTATCTGGTGCCGCTGTTCGGGTGGCGGATCATGTTCATCATCGGCGGTGTGTTGCCGATCCTGTTGTGCGCCGTGCTGTGGTTCAAGCTGGACGAATCGCTGTCATGGCTGGTGCTCAAAGGCCGGGACAAGCGCCAGAGCCAGGCCATCGCCGAGTCCATCGGCGGGCCGCTGGGCACCACGCAGCTGATCGTCGAGCAAGGCGCCGGCATGGGCTACAAGGAATTTCTGACTCAATACCTGTCGCAGCGCACCAACCTGATCAACACCCTCGCCGTGATGTGCGTGTACTTCATGATCATGTTCGACATGTTCTTCCTGGGCAGCTGGCTGACGACCTTGCTCACCGAAACCGGCATGCCGACCAAAGAAGCGATTCACGTCTCCAGCCTGTTCCAGACCGGCGGCCTGGTGGGCATGCTGATCCTGGCGTTCGCCCTGTCGAAGCTCACCATGCGTTTCTTTGCCGGCATGCTCATCGCCGCCGGTGCAGTGATTGTCCTGACCTCCTATGCCATCGGCATGAACATCTATCTGGTCAGCGCCATGGTGTTTCTCACCGGCTTCCTGCTGCTGCCTTGCCTTTCCGGCGGTGGCCACGCGGTGGTGGGCAAGATCTACCCGGTAGCGATTCGCGCCACCGCCTTCGGGCTGGCATTCGCCGCCGGTCGGCTGGGTTCGGTGTTCGGCCCGGTATTCGGTCAGAACCTGCACGCCTGGGGCTTCAACACCCAGGAAATCTTCATGCTCTCGGCGGCGCCCTGCGTGATTGCCGCGCTGGCGGTGATGGTGGTGGTGCGCAATAGCGGCAAGCAAGCGCCCGCCTGGAAACCGGTGACCGAATGATCGACGACGACACCGCCTGGCAGCCAACCGCCTGGCAGCAAGAAGCCCTGAGCCAGGGCCTGCACAAAGCCCTGTCCGAACATGCCGACGATGTGCGCAGCGCGCGGGACGCGGCACTGGCCAGACGCGGCACCCTGAACGCGATGCTGGCAGCGTTGCCCGAGCAGGATCAGCGACGCCTGGCCGCGCAGATTGGAGAAACGCCGTGGATCTTTTGAATGCCGACATCGCCTCGCAACTGGGCAGTCTGCGCCGTGGCGAATTGTCCCCGGTGGCGCTGTGCGAGGCCTATCTGGCGCGGGTCGAGCGCTACGATCCAATGCTCAACTGCTTCGTGCATCTAGACCGTGAGGGCTTGCTGGCACAGGCACGGCAGTCCGAAGCGCGCTACTTGCGCGGCGAGGTGTCGGGCCGTCTGGACGGCATTCCCGTGGCCATCAAGGACGTGATCGATGTCGCCGGCATGCCGACCACGGCGCATTCGAAGATCCTGCTGGGCAATCAGCCGGATCAGGACGCCGACTGTGTGGCGCGTCTGCGGGCCGAAGGCGCTTTGATCATGGGCAAGCTGGCGACCCACGAATTTGCCCGTGGCGGGCCGGCCTTCGACTTGCCGTTTCCGCCCGCGCGCAATCCGTGGAACACGGCCCATCATCCGGGCGGTTCCTCGTCAGGCGCCGGTGCAGGCGTCGCGGGCGGGCTTTTTCCCCTGGCCATCGGCACCGACACCGGCGGCTCGGTGCGCAATCCGGCGGCGGCCTGCGGGGTGATCGGTTTCAAGGGCGGGTACGACCGCATCAGCCGCAACGGCGTGTTTCCGTTGTCGCCGACGCTCGATCACGTCGGTCCCCTGGCCCGGCATGTCTCGGATATCGCCCTCGCTTGGCGCTGTCTGGACCGCCAGGCCAAGGATCCGGAAACGGCAAGGCCTTACGACGATCTGCGGGGCATGCGCATCGGCTACCTGCGTGACCTGCACCTGGGCACGCCGAAGGCCACGGATGAAACGGCCCAGGCCCTGGATGCCGCCGCCAGGACGCTCACCGAGCTAGGCGCCGTGGTAGAGGAAGCGCACACCTGGCCGCTGCCGTTTTATTTCGACGTCAACCGCATCGTGCTGTCCAGTGAGGCGTGGCACATCCATCAGCCATGGCTGCGTGATCGTCCGCAAGATTACGCGGCGATCACGCGTCGCGGCCTGCTTGAAGGCGCTTTCTACTCGGCGGGCGACTACCTGGAAGCCATGCGCTGCCGCAAATTGATCCGCTCACACGTACTCGACCTGTTTGAGCGTTATGACGTGCTGTTGCTGGCCAGTTCCTTGACGCCGGCCTGCGCCATCGACGATCCGGATGAAGTGGCACGTACCTATTCGCAGCAGGCGCGGGTTATCTTCAACCTCAGCGGCACTCCCGCGATTGGGATGATGGCCGGCCTGAGCAAAGACGGCCTGCCGCTGTCGCTGCAATTTGCGATGGCCGATAATCGTGAACACGATCTACTTCGACTGGCCGGTACGTGGGAGCGCGCTACGCCCTGGCACGCCATGAGGCCCCCTTTATGAATCAGGCTGTGCTCACCGACGGCTTGCGCGGCACGCGTCTGACGCTGGCCGCCGTGTCGATCTACATTGGGATGATCTGCGCCAATCTGGACATGGTCATCCTGCAGAACGCCCTGCCTTCGCTTACCCATGAACTGGGCATCGCGTCGTCCGATGCGGTGTGGGTCGTGACGCTGTACATGTTGGTGATGCTGATTCTGCTGATGCCGGTATCGAGCCTGTCGGACCGTATCGGTTACAAGCGCACCTATTTATGGGGTTTTGGCCTGTTCGCCGTGGCCTCGCTGGGTTGTGGCCTGGCGCCTGGATTCACCTCGCTGCAGATCGGACGGGTCCTGCAAGGGATCGGCGCCGCAGCGATGATGAGTTGCACCACCTCACTGATCCGCCTGGTCTATTCCCGAGAACGCATGGCAAGGGCGATTGCCGCCAACGCCACCGTCGTCGCCCTGTCGTTGGCCGCCGGCCCGAGCCTTGCCGCCGTGGTCCTGCTGCACCTGAACTGGCACTGGCTGTTTTGGCTCAACGTCCCGCTGGGCGTCATCGCCATCGTTATGGGCTGCTACGCACTGCCGGACAGTCCAAAACAACTGCCGTTGCGGCTCGACCGGCAAGCGTTGGCGCAATGGAAAAAGGCGGTGGCGATGATCGACGGCCCAAGCTTTCTCATGAGCGCCGTGTTCTTTATCCTGCTGCTGCTGGGCAGCGATCACATCAGCCAGCAGCCGCTATTCGGTTCGCTGGCATTGGCGGCAGCAGCGCTGTTTGGCTGGGGCTTTGTACACCGCGAAAAGCGCACGCCCTTCCCCATGTTGCCCATGGACCTGTTGAGTCAGCGCGAGTATGCACTGACCATCCTGACCTCATTTGCTTCGTTCGCCTCCCAGGGTGCAGCGTTCGTCGCCCTGCCTTTCTTTCTCCAGCACCGGATGCAGTTGTCTCTGGCCGAGTCGGCCCTGGTCATGACCGCGTGGCCCGTGACGCTCGCGCTGGCCGCACCGGTGGCGGCACGTCTCAGCCAGCGTATCGCGATTGCCAACGTGTGCAGCACGGGACTCGGGATGCTGGCGGCCGGTTTGCTGGTGATTGCCACCGGTTGGCTCCCGGCAGCCGCCGAATGGCTGATGATCCCGTTGGCCGTGTGTGGCGCCGGTTTCGGCCTGTTTCAGGCGCCGAACAACTACTTGATCATCGCCTCCGCACCTGCCGAGCGAAGCGGTGCAGTGGGCGGATTACGGGCAGTCACACGGGTTTTTGGCCAACTCACTGGCGCCGCGATCGTGGGTTTGCTGTTTGCCCTGAGCAGCACCGGCGGCTCGGATGGTTCGGTCAGGGGACTTCTGCTCGCGGCCCTGCTCGCCGCCGTAGGTGCGATGGCAAGCCTGATCAGACGCCCTTGATCAATGGTGGTGTCTCCGCGCGGCGAGTCATCAGGGGCTGAGAGCGTCTGAATGCCGGTCAGGCAGGAGCTGTCGAGCGGATATTAAGGGTGGCGGGGGGCAGCGATTGGTCAAAAGCCTTCATTGAGCGAACACTGGGAACTCGTGAGCACCGCTGGGTACAGGCCACCGGTGTCGCAAATCAGCCGTTCATTTCAATCCAGTCTGCACATTCCTGTGCATGGAATTCAGCCACGCGCTTACACATATCGCACCAATACGCAGCGTAACGGCTTCACCTGCGCCTAATTGAGTCAACTTCCTCCCCCGATGCCGGCGAACGCTAACGCTATCGCTTGCAAAGCCGTGCTGGCATGCTTCATGCCTCTGTATATTCATTCAAGTAACTTGAATAGAAATACGGTCAATTCAAGGGGAATACCGATGAAGCGCTTCACGCTCAAAGCACTGTCTCTATCGCTGGTTACGTTGTGCGGCATTTCACTAGCCCACGCCGACGATCTATTGCAGCGGATCAAGGACAAGCACGAAATCGTCGTCGCCACCGAAGCGCGCTTCGCCCCGTTTGAATCGGTCGAAAACGGCAAGATCGTCGGCTACGGCGCAGACCTGATGCATTACGTGCTGGACGCGGACCTGCCCGGCGTCAAGGTGCGTCAGCTCGACTTGCCGTTCCAGGGCATTCTCCCCGGCCTGGACACCAAAAAATTCGACTTCGTCGTGACCTCGGTAACCGTCAACAAAGCCCGCTTCGAACAGTTCGCGTTCACCGTGCCGATTGCCGAATCCACCGTCGCACTGCTCAAACGGGCCGATCAGACCGATCTCAAAAACCTGTCCGACCTCAATGGCCGGGTCATCGGCTCGCAAGCGGGGTCCGGCCAACTGGCGGTGTTGCAGGCACTGGACGCCAAATTCAAGGCTCAGGGTCAAGCTGGCCTCAAGCGCATAAAGGAATACGTGAGCTTCGACGAAGCCTACGCCGACCTCGCCAACGGGCGACTGGACGGCGTGGCGCAATCGCTTTCCAATCTTGGCCCGCTGATGAAAGCCCGTCCGGGACTGTTCACCACGCTGCCGGAAATGGTCGGGCCCGTGACGTATTTCGGCTGGGTAGGCCGCAGGGATGCTGACAGCGCCAGCCTGGTGAAACTGTTCAGCGACGGCATCGCGCGCGCAGCGAAGGACGGCACGCTGAAGACCCTGCAAGAGAAATGGTTCGGTTTCACCATGGAATTGCCGACCGACGCCATGCCGGTTCCAAGCATCTGAGCCGCCAATGATGAATGACTTCAGCAGCCGTTTCGCCCTGTACTGGCCGGCCCTGATTGATGGCGCACTGACCACCCTGTGGCTTTGTGTCATCGGCATGCTGGCAGGCTTCGTACTCGGCGTCTTGCTCCACCTCATCGCCAATGGCCGAAGCCGGGGAGGCGTCGCGTTCGCGCGGGTGTACGTCAGCTTTTTTCGCGGCACCCCGATGCTGGCGCAACTGCTGCTGTTGTTTTACCTGCCGTCCGCGCTGGGGATGGACATTCCGCCACTGGTGGCCGCCGCGGCCGCGCTGGCGCTGAACACCGCGGCGTACCAGTCGCAGATTCTCAGCAGCGGCTTTGCGGCCATCGCCAAAGGCCAGGTGGAGGCGGCCTCCGTCTTCGCCCTCGGTCGATACAACACGCTGTTGCACATCCAGTTGCCGCAAGTCTTGCGGCTCACCCTGCCCGCGCTGATCTCAGAACTGATCGACGTGATCAAGGTGTCGGCCGTGGTCTCGGTCATCTCCATCACCGACCTGATGCGCGTCAGCCAGCAACTGGTCTCGCAAACCTACCGCCCGCTGGAGGTGTATCTGGTCGCCGGCCTGTTTTACCTGTTACTGACCAGCTTGCTGAGCGTGCTCGGCAGTCTTCTCGAACGTCGCTGGCGGGAGCGTTGCTGATGAATGAATTAATCGGTTACCTGCCGGATTTCCTCGACGGTCTGCTGATGACGCTGGGCATCAGCCTGGCCGCCGCCGTCGCCGGATTGGTGTTGGGTTTTGCACTCAACGCGGCACGCATGGCCGTGCCTGGCTTCAGTGCGCTCTACCGCGTGTACGTCTGGCTGATCCGTGGCACGCCGTTTCTGGCGCAATTGGCGGTGATCTACTTCGGCTTGCCGGTCATCGGCCTGCGCCTGGAGGCCGTCGAGGCAAGCATTCTGTCGCTGGCAGTCTACAGCGGCGCCTATTTCGCAGAGTTGTTTCGCACCGCCTGGGCCAGCGTGCCGTTCGGCCAGCTGGAAGCGGCGCGGGTGCACGGCATCTCGCGGGTTCGTGTGTTCTGGCATATCCAGGCACCGCAAGCGCTGGCGTTCGCCCTGCCCTTGCTGGGCAACCAGGTGATCCTGACCATCAAGGAAAGCGCGGTGACCTCGATCATCACCGTCCCGGAATTGACCATGACCGCCGGGCGCATCGTTTCCACCACCTTTTCATACGTCATGCCCTACGCCCTGCTGGTGTTGAGCTACTGGCTGCTGACTTCGTCGGTCGCGGTCATCGCTCGCTGGCTTGGGCTGCGCATGACCCGGCACCTACGAGGCTGACCTGATGAGCACTCTCCCCCTTCTCGAACTACGCGGCGTCGGCAAATCCTACGGCACGAACCGCGTCCTGAGCGGCTTCGACCTGAGCGTGCAACCTGGCGAAATCGTTGCGCTGATCGGCCCTTCCGGCTCCGGCAAGACCACCGCGTTACGCTGCATGAACTTCCTCGAACGCTACGACGAGGGCGAAATCTGGATCGACGGCCAATTGCTGGGTTACAGCGGCACCGGCCGCCGCGACACCGACCGTGACAGCGAAGCCAAGGTCGATGAAGTGCGCAAACCTCTGTCGATGGTGTTCCAGCAATTCAACCTGTGGCCGCACATGACCGTGCGCGAAAACGTCATGGCGCCGTTGGTGCTCGGCAAGAAAATACCCAAGGCCCAAGCCCGCGAACTGGCCGATCAGGCACTGGCCCGTGTCGGACTGAGCGCCAAGGCCGATGCTTACCCCGCCAGGCTTTCCGGTGGTCAGCAGCAACGCGTCGGCATTGCCCGTGCGCTGGCGGTCAAGCCACGGCTGATGCTGCTGGATGAGCCGACCTCGGCGCTCGACCCGGAGCTGGTGGAGGAAGTGCTGCAGGTCATTCGCAGCCTGGCCGACGACGGCATGACCATGGTGATGGTGACCCACGAAATGAGCTTCGCCGCGCAGATATCCAGCCAGGTGGTGTTCATGGAGGCCGGCAAAATCATCGAGACCGGCGCGCCGGAGCCGCTGTTTCAGACGCCGAAAACCGAGCGCTTGCAGCAATTTCTCAAGCCCTGGTTCAACCGCAGCCTGACGCCGCGCCCGCAGGCGGTTCCCAATCTTCAGGAGGCCCAATGATCAACGACAACGCCCTGCACGGGGTGTCTGCCCAGCGGCTGCAACACTGGCTCGACACCTTGGCGACCTTCGGCCCGACCGGCGACGGCGGCATGAATCGCCAGGCGCTCTCGGAAGAGGACTTCCAGGCCCGCGCCTGGCTGATCGGCGAAGCGCAAAAGCTCGGCTGCACGGTGTGGACCGACGCCTGCGCCAACCTGTTCATCCGTCGCGACGGCCTTGAAGATTTGCCGCCGGTGATGACCGGCAGCCACATCGACACCCAGCCCACGGGCGGCACGCTTGATGGCTGCTATGGCGTGATGGCCGGCCTCGAATGCCTGCACGCGCTGCACGATGCCGGTATCCGTACGCGTCGACCGATTGAAGTGGTGGTCTGGACCAACGAGGAAGGCAGCCGTTTCAGCCCGGGCGCGATGGGTTCCAGCGCCTACGTCGAGCCCGCACGGCTGATGACCTATCGAAGCAATGTGGACGCCCAAGGGATATCCGTCGGTGACGCACTGGACGCCCATGCCGAACGCTTCCCCGACCTGCCGCTGCGCGGCAAGATCGAGACCCACGCCTTCGTCGAACTGCACATCGAGCAAGGCCCTGTGCTGGAACAGGCCGGTATCACGCTGGGTGTGGTGTCCGGCATCCAGGGCGTGCGCTGGTTTCAGGTGCGCTGCAAGGGTACGTCGGCGCATGCCGGCACCACGCCGACGCACCTGCGCCGCGACGCCATGCTGTTGGCCATCGACTCCGTTGCCCGGATCGACGCACTGGCCGACACGCTGGCGGGTGACGACAAGCGACTCACATTCGGCCGCTGGAACGTCTCCCCCAACGCGATCAACACCATTGCCGGCGAAGTGACGTTCAGCATCGATTTCCGCCACGCCGATCCTGCCGTGCTGGAGGCTTTCGACGCGCAATTGAAAACCTGCCTGCCCGCCGACGCCGAGGTCAGCAGCCTGTTCAGCCACGCCCCGACCACGTTCGACCCCACGGTGATCGATGTGCTTGAGCAAGCGTGCACCGCCACCGGGCTGAGCTGGCAGCCGATCCGTTCCGGCGCGTTCCACGACGCGATGTACCTCGCCGAGCACTGCCCGACCGCGATGCTGTTCGTGCCCAGCCGCGACGGTATCAGCCACAACCCGCGTGAATTCACCGAACCCGCGCAACTGGAAGCGGGCGTTCGGGCACTCGCCTGGAGCCTGGTTGCACTTGCAGAACAACCCTGAACCCATAAGGAACCGACATGAACCACGTCACCCATAGCCACGATTACCCTGCCTGCTGCCAACCGGACAACGGCACATCACTGGGCACCAACGCCACGCTCCAAGAGCCTATTTCCATCGACGGCACGCCGGTGGCGGGCGAGGTCTACACCGTACCGGCGCGCTGCGGCCGGGCCGTGCGCCTGAAAGCCGGACAGGTCATAAAGATCGTCAACACCCACGGCACGCAGGTCTGCGACACCTGGCTGTTCAACAGCGAGAACATGAGCGAGTTCCTGTCGATGGAACACGCCCGCGCCCACTGCAACAGCATCATCCCGAAAACCGGCGATGCGCTGTTCAGCAACCGTCGCCGCGCCATCGGCACGCTGCTGACCGACACCTCGCCCGGTATTCACGACACGCTGATGGCGGCCTGCGACTTGCATCGCTATACCAATCTTGGCGTCGAGGGGTATCACGACAGCTGCGCCGACAACATGCGCCTGGCGCTGCAAGCCATCGGCCTGCGTTCCCATGAAGTGCCACAGCCGTTCAATCTGTGGATGAACATTCCGGTCAAGCCGGATTACACCGTGGAGTGGTTGCCGCCGGTGTCCAAAGCCGGTGACTACGTGGAAATTCGTGCCGACATGGACGTGGTCGTGGTGATGTCCGCCTGCCCGCAGGACATCCTGCCGATCAATGACCTGAATCCGGTGGAAGTGACCTTCTCGGTGCACAGCTGAGAACCGCGAGGCCAGTAGACGGCAGGCGTCTGTGACCCTAGGATGCCTGTCGCCGCTTCGCACAACTGATTTCGAGGGATGCATGTCCACACCCAGCAAGACACCTGCCGCCAAATCCCTGCATTCCGACGGTCTGCCGAGCTTGAGCGTGCGCCTGCGGCATGCGCGCAAGGTGGCAGGCCTGACCCTCAAGCAGGTCGCCGAAGCCGCCAACTGCTCCGAAAGCCTGATTTCCAAGCTGGAAAACGACGCGGCGTCGCCCTCACTGGCGATGCTGCACCGGCTAGCGTTAGCGCTGGGCAGCAACGTTTCGCAACTGACTTCCGAAGACTGGATTTCCGAAGAGCCTGTACTGCGCGCAGGGGACCGGCAAGTGAACCGCTTCGCCACCAGCGGAAAAAAAGGCTACATCGACCTGGAGCGCATCACTCATCTGCAAAAAGGCGGGCTGCTGCAGGCTGATATTCATATCGTCTCACCGGGCATGGTCAGCGAGACGATCGATCACGTCGGCGAGGAAATGGGCTACGTCATAGAAGGTAGTCTGGAGCTGACCTTGGGTGAATCTACCTACACGCTGAATGCAGGTGATTCATTCCATTTTCCCAGCAACATCCCCCACGGTTATCGCAATTCAACACGCAGCGTCGTGCGTATCCTGTGGGTCAACACCCCCGCTACCTTTTGATTGTTGACTGCTCGCAATTCCTATACTCACGTACGTTCAACGGCACTTCGAAAAGCTGCACTTGCTGCAGCGCTTTCGATTGGCCAGTTTTTTTGACGGTCTTTCAATCACATCGCTCAACACAATGACCGCCCGTTGTATCGAAGACTTGACCCATTTGTCTCGAGCCGCACTAATTTACGGTGCGAAAATAGTCCGTTGCCATCTTCAGAAACGTAGGGAGCGCGGGGTTATCGTTGTCGCTTCTTGAGATCATGTACACCTCTGAGCGCGGCTGAGCAGCCTCCAGAACACGAAACTGCAGTTGCCCCAGATAAAGGTCACGTGCGGCGGCTGGCACGATCGCAACCCCCAAACCTGCGCGAACGAGCCCAAGAATCGAATGGGTCTGCCCCAGGTAATGCAGGTATCGCGGCGACACGCCAGCCATGGCAAACAAGCCGACAATGCAGTCGTAAAAATAGCGCCCCTGATCTGGCGAATACATCACGAACGGTTGCTGATCCAGATCGGTGACCGCAACCTTTGCTTGCTGCGCCAGCGGATGAGCGTCAGACATGACCATCATCATCGGCTCGCTTTGGATCAGCTCTGAGTTGAACCCAAGGTGCGCTGGCGCTTGCCTGACAAACCCGACATCGATCATGTTCGCCGCCATGGCCTCTGTCTGAGCGCCCGAGACCATTTCATGCAGCTCGAAATTCAAATTTGGCAGCTGTTGTGCGGCATGGCCCAAGAGATCGGGAATCAGCTTGTAACCACTGACCGCCGTAAAACTCAGGTGCAACTGCCCCGCCTCGCCACCGGCAAGACGACGGGCCGCAGTCGCTGCCTGTTCGGTGTAAGCCAGCACATGGCGGGCATCTCGCAGGAAACGCTGTCCCGCCACGGTGAGCTGCACGTTGCGGTTGCTGCGTTCAAACAGCATCACGCCGACAGACCGCTCCAGCATTTGAATCTGACGACTTAAAGGCGGCTGAGTCATCGCCAGGCGCTGGGCTGCACGGCCGAAATGCAGTTCCTCGGCAACCATGACGAAGCAGCGAAGTTGGTGGAGTTCCATGATTCAATTCTTGTATTAATCGATCCAGTATTAATGTTAGACCAACATCGCTCCCTTACCTAGTCTCTGCCTTTCTGCACCCTTCCAACAATAAGATTTCCCACTGAGGAAAGCAGGAGCGCACCATGGTTTCCGAGACCGCATCCACGGCAGTCCCTATAGAAAAGGCCCGTGTCGGCCGCCGCCGATTCGTGATTCTTGCGTTGATTTTCATCGTGACCGTCCTTAACTATGCCGACCGGGCGACCATGTCGATTGCCGGTACGGGCGTGATAAAAGATCTGGGATTGGACCCCATCATGCTCGGCATGATTTTCTCTGCGTTCGCCTGGGCTTACGCGCTGGGTCAGATTCCCGGGGGCTGGTTGCTGGATAAATTCGGTGCAAGAAGGGTCTACGGCTGCAGCCTGTTTTTGTGGTCGCTGTTCACCATGATGCAAGGCACAGTCGGCTGGATCGGGCTTGTGGGATCCACGGCAGCGCTCGCCTTGTTTGGTATGCGTTTCATGTTGGGTCTGGTGGAGTCTCCGGCTTTCCCGGCCAACAACCGCATTGTGTCGTGCTGGTTCCCGACCAGCGAACGCGGCACTGCCTCAGCACTGTTCAACTCCGCCCAATACATGGCTGTGGTCGTATTCGCCCCGCTCATGGCGTGGCTGACGCATTCGTGGGGGTGGGAGCATGTGTTCATCTGGATGGGTGCGCTGGGCCTGGTCGCGACTGTGTTCTGGTTCGCGTTATATCGTGAGCCTCTCAGTGACTCGCGGCTGACTGACAAAGAACTGCAGTACATGCGCGATGGCGGTGCTCTGGTGGATCTGGAAGCCACCCGCAAAGCCACCAAACCAAAATTGAAAATGAAAGAGGTCGCTCAGCTTTTCAATAACCGGACGCTCTGGGCCATTTATCTCGGCCAATACTGCATCACCGCCCTCACCTACTTCTTCATTACCTGGTTCCCGATCTACCTGATCAAGGGTCGGGGCATGACCATCATGGAAGCGGGGTGGGTGGCGGCAATGCCAGCGATCTGTGGTTTTTCTGGAGGGGTGTTGGGCGGTGTGGTTTCCGACTATCTGATCCGCCGGGGCGTACATCCTTCCAGAGCCCGTAAAACTCCGTTCGTGATCGGCATGGCACTGGCCTCAAGCCTGGTGTCTGCCAACTACGTGGACGCAAACTGGATGGTCATCGCACTGATGGCGTTGGCGTTCTTTGGTAAAGGTCTCGCCGCTGTCGGCTGGGCAGTGTTATCCGATACCGCGCCCAAAGGGATGGTGGGACTGAGCGGTGGGGTGTTCAACGGCATTGGCAACATTGCAGGAATCATCACGCCGGTGGTGATCGGCTACTTCGTTGCCTCCACCGGTTCATTCAATTCAGCGCTCTGGTTTGTGGCGGCACACGGGGTGATCGGGATCTTCGCCTATGTAGTACTGGCCGGGCGTTTTGAGCGTGTTGTCATTGTCGAGGCACAGACCCCGACCGACGCCATAAAGTAACGGATAGCCGGCCGCGCGTTTAGCGGCTCGCCATCCAGGTTATCTGAGGCATGACTTTCAGGTCCGGATATCAGCAATTGGATCTGGCCCTGCTCGCTGGGTATCACATGGCCCCAGACCCCTAACATTGCGTGGGCGATCAACGAGAACGTCCCCCACTGTTAAATCATCAATCCGGACGAGGCTGGGTTGAGCGGTAGTGCCTAATATGCCCGCATTGTTAATCAGCACATCCAGTGAATCGATCTGCGTCGACAACAGCGTTGCGGCAGCATCGACGTTGTCGCCGTTCGTTACGTCGATCACCAGTACCGAACGTCAAGGCCTTCAGCAACCAATGTGTCGACGGCCACCGTTCATGTCGATGTCTTTCACAGCGCTGACAGGTCGACAGCGGCACCCGCATGGAAGCTCAGCTCCCCAAAAAAGCGTGGTTGTACATTGCGGCTTGCGAAGCGCCACTTGCCGTCATGCAACTCGAAGGTATCCAGGTAATGGCCGGTGCAGATCGGTTGCAGCGCCAACCCTTCCACTTGCTGGTGGACAGTGAAGTAACTCACCGACGACGCGCTGATGCCTGAGGAATCAATGTCTACCAGCGTGTTTGCAAGCGTGTGAGCGGTGCGCGGGGTTCCGTCGTCGTGCCGGCGGACATTGCCGGTTAGAAACGCCTCGATGTTTTCGCGTCCGGATACCGTGGTGCCCATCACTTCAAATGTGGCATCGCCAAATAGCGCCGCGATTTCCGCGAACTTGCCGCTGTCGAGATGGTGCACATACGTGTTGAGCAAGCGTGTAATTTCGCTTTCGACCAGGAGCTGTTCAACAGGTGAAATCGAGGTGGCGGATGGAGTAGACATTTTTTAATCCTTCAGGAGTTGGGCCGGCCGAAATGGATGGGCCCGCGCATCACACTTGTGATGCGCCGCCGTCTGCGAACAGCTCGACGCCGTTGATGTAGCTCGACGCATCGCTGGCGAGGAACGCCACGGCCTTGCCGATCTCGTCCGCCTGCCCTATCCGACCGAGCGTGCTTTTTTCATTGAGCATACCGATCACTTGCTCGGCGTTTTCAGCCAGCATGGCCCGCAACGACTGGGTATCCACGGGACCTGGGCTCAGCAGGTTGATCCGCACGCCGGACCCCTTGATGTCCAGAATCCAGCTGCGAACCAACGCCCGAAGAGCCGCCTTGGTGGCGCCATAAACGCTTAGGCCAGGGCCGGGATTCATCGAGGCTGTCGAGCCGATAATGACGATGCTGCCGCCTTCGCCCATCAGCGGCAAAGCACCTTGAATAGTGAAGGTCACGCCTTTCACATTGGTCTCGAACGCCCGATCAAAACCTGCTTCGGTAATCGACCCCAGAGGCTCGACTTCACCCATGCCTGCGTTGGCAATGAGCACATCAATGCGTCCGTGGAGTGTCTTTATCCGAGTGAACAACGCATCAAGCTCAGCAACCTTGGAGACATCTGCTCTTAAGGCCGATGCCCCTGCACCCAGGCTGGCGACTGCTTCATCGAGCAGGTGTTGCCGACGACCCACGATGATCAGAGAAGCGCCCTGCTGCACGAGCTCCTTGGCAATGGCAAGTCCCAGACCTGACGCACCACCCGTGACGACAACCACTTTGTTCTTGAATTGCATGGCAGAACCTCCCTGATTTAGAAACAAACTATGTAGCGAACACTACATAGTCATCTCTGCTCACGCAATCTGTTTTTAGTGATCGCTACATACCGCACCACCTCTCGGGATGGTTGATCTATTATTTAGTGATCGCTACGATGCTGACCCAACCCGAGAGGCCGCCATGAACGAAAAGACCCGCCAACGCCGCCCCGCCTTTGATCGCGAAGCGGGTGTAGCTATCGCTCAGGCGCTATTCCAGGCGCGCGGTTTCGACGCGGTCAGCCTAAGCGAGCTGACCGAAGCCATGGGCATCAAACCCCCCAGTTTTTACGCGGCTTATGGCAGCAAAGCAGAACTGTTCGAGAAGGCAATGCTTCGCTACGCGAGCGAAAATGCGATCCCTTTGGACAAACTTCTCGCCCCTGACCGTGAACCCGCCGAGGCCATTACTGCGTTGCTGGTGGCGGCAGCCAGACAATACGGGCGCGACAGCACACTGCGTGGTTGCCTGATCACTGAGAGCATGCGAGCAGATGATCAGACTGCGCGAAAAATGGCCGAAAACATCGGAAATGTCGGCATTCAAGCGATCAGGCACTACGTGGAAACTGTTCATCCGGAAGGGGGAAAAGTACTGGCTGACTATTTATTAGTCACGTTGCGAGGGCTGTCTGCTGCGGCGTGTATGGGCATGTCGAGCAAGCGACTTATCGAGGTGGCCCGAGCCGCCGGGAAGTTCGTGTCCCATGAGTTAAAAGGTGTCTGATTCGAGCGGCCATCAAAACCATTACCGGTGGCCAGCCTGATGCGCGGTGGCGCCCTTTAAGGCGAGCCATCCTCTAGCGGCGCCGGCCACTCCCGCCAACCGGCCAACCGGCCAACCGGCCATCGAGATAGTGCGCGGCACTGAACACGGCGGGAATGGAATTTTCCAGCGCGAGCGGATGACGAAAAACCGGTTGCGTTCCTAGACGAATCCGCAACCTCTGCTAGCTTCCTAGGGCGACCTATAAGCTTTGGCGCATGGTAAATATGCCATCAGTAGTACATAAGGGCGGGGACCATGAGCACACATTTTTATGCGCGAGCGATTCTTATGGCCGCGTTTTCGCCACTCGCCCTGAGTGTTTATGCCGACAATACAGAGACCGCCAATAAGAGTAACAACCCGTTGAATCTGGCCCCCGGCGCTAATCTGCAAGACTATTACACACCCAGACTTTACGACACTAACGTCCATACCAATGATGCGTTACTGCGAGGTACATTGCCGGTGGCGTCGGGGGACTTTATTGGTGTGCCTCAAATCCTGCGCGCAACCTTGCCCATCAGCACTCGACCCGACCCGCAACATGGCTATAGCACCGGTATAGGTGATCTCAACCTGTTCGACATCTTCTTGTTAAAAACTGATGGCGTGCAACTGGGTGTAGGACCGCAACTTACCGCTCCGACCGCGGCCCAAGACGAATTGGGCACAGGCAAATGGCAGGCAGGTCTTGCCGCCGTTGCCATTGACGCCTCCCCTCGTGGATTGCTGGGGGCCCTGGTGCAGTATCAAAGCTCCTTTGCTGGCGAAAGCGACCGTCAGCACGTAGAAACCACTACTTTTCAGCCGTT
This sequence comes from Xanthomonas sp. WHRI 1810A, assembly GCF_040202885.1. NCBI lineage: Bacteria > Pseudomonadati > Pseudomonadota > Gammaproteobacteria > Lysobacterales > Lysobacteraceae > Xanthomonas > Xanthomonas sp. WHRI 1810A. Next base: position 262,153 of record NZ_JBEGED010000002.1, on the reverse strand, counting down.
CATCATTCATAACCTGCCCAAAGGTTGGTATCTGCGCTCCACCGGGACTTGGACTTTCGATCTGAAAAACGATACGCACTACATCCCTGTCGGGCTGGGCGTAGGCAAGGCGTGGAAGTCCGGCAGCAACATCCTCAACGCTTTCGTTGAACCGCAATGGACTGTTGAACGTAAAGGCGATGGCTTACCGCAATTCACCCTTTTTGCCGGGATCAATGTCACCTTCGGAAAATGAGGAAACGCTATGCGTGGATTATCTCGACTGGCGGGGCTCACCCTGCTCACCGTCATCGCAGGTTGCACGGGAGGGCCGCATTCGCAGTCCCTTGACACCCGAATAGGTCCGATTGCCATGGAAGGTGAACTCCCCGCTCACGCATCTATCGCGCCCCTTTATGCCGAACTGGATTTCCAGCAAGCGACCCAGGCGTATCTGTGGGCGCTGCCGTTGGTGTCGTACGCCCAATGGCAGGGGGAATTTCGCGACAAACTTGGCGCGAAAAGCGGCGACTTGATGGTGCTCAACAGTTACGAAGACAAGCTTGGCGTGATCACCGCCAACGCAACGACCCCTTATATCCTGGGCTTTGTCGATCTCAATGAAACCGGCCCGCTGGTCGTTGAGTTACCGCCAGGCCCTACGGCCGGTGGGGTTGGGGATTTCTGGCAGCGGGCAATCATCGATATGGGCGAGACAGGTCCTGATAAGGGCAAGGGTGGCAAATACCTGGTCCTTCCTCCAGGCGCGGCAGTGCCGGCGGACGGTGGCAACTATTATCTCGCCAAGTCAGAAACCATGAACGTCCTGGTGGGCTTTCGCGTGCTGGACCCTGACCCCGCCAAAGGCAGGGCCCTGGTCGAAAAATTCAAAATGTACCCTTATTCCAATCGCGCCCAACCCAGCAAAACCAAGCTGCTGACTCCAGGGGGAAAAGCATGGTCGGGCACTCAGCCCAGAGGCATGGCGTACTGGGAGCGCTTGCACCAGATCATTCAGAAAGAGCCGGTCAATGAACGTGATCGGTTCTACATGGCCATGCTTGCCAGCTTAGGAATTGAGAAGGACAAGCCATTTAAATCCAGCGAAGCCCAGCGCAAGGCTTTGGAGCAAGGCGCCCAGATGGGGGAACTTATCGCCAAGGCGAACACCTTCGCCAAACGGTTCCCTGGTGCTCAATACTGGCCGGATCGGCAATGGGACACAGTATTGAACATTGCAGAACCGTCACAGCGTGTCGCTTTCTACGACCAGTTATGGGAACGCAGTGCGTGGTTCTATGAAGCCGTTACCAACACCAAAGGCATGGTCTCCAAGACCCCCGGACTGGGCCAGACCTACCTCGGTTCTTACACCGATGAGAAAGGCAGGTGGCTCGATGGCGGCAAAAACTATCGCCTGCACGTCGGTGCCCATCCACCCGCCAGACAGTTCTGGTCGATGACCGTCTACGACATCGAAAGCCGTTGCCTGATTGACAATCCACAGCGCAAGGCCGACCTGTCTTCGCGCCAGGGCCTGAAACGAAACGCCGATGGCTCGGTGGACCTCTACTTCGGCCCGACAGCCCCCGCAGGCTTTGAGAGCAACTGGGTGCAAACCCTACCGGGCAGACAATGGTTCAGTTACTTCCGTCTATATGCGCCCACCGAAGCGTATTTCGATAAAAGCTGGAAGCTGGACGATATCAAGTTAGTCGATTGAGGCCGCAGGCCGCCTAGGGGAAGGATTCAATATGCTTATCAAACCCGCATCGCGTCTGTTGTGTGCCGCAGTCTTTATCGCACTGAGCGGTACAGCCTGGGCCGACTTCACCGCGACGCCTGCCGAGGCGCAGGCCATTGCCAGGGAAGCCTACCTGTATGGGTTCCCCGTCGTGGAAATGTATAAAACGCTCTATACCCAAGCCGTCGACGACGGAGGGCCAAACTTTAAAGCGCCGTTTAACCAGATAGGCAACACGGCCATGGTCTTCACGCCCAAGGACACGGCGTTCGTGACGCCCAACTCGGACACGCCCTACTCCTTTGTCTGGCTGGATTTGCGCGCTGAACCAGTGATCCTGACGTTGCCGAAAATTGAAGGCCACCGTTACTACTCGGTACAACTGATCGATCTCTACACGCACAACTTCGCTTATCTGGGCACGCGTACTACGGGAAACAATGGCGGCCACTTCATGATTGCCGGTCCTGACTGGAAAGGAGAGCAACCGGCGAACATTGATCGCGTCATTACCAGCGAAAGCAACATCGCGTATGCCTTGTATCGCACCCAATTATTCGATGAAAAAGATTTGGCGAAGGTCAGGGACATCCAGAAAGACTACACGGTTGAGACGCTGGGCAGTTACGTCGGTCAAACTGCCCCGAAGGCGCCTGCCAAAGTCAATTGGCCAAAACCTGAAGCGGATATGAGTGAAACACCGGATCTGTTTCGCTACTTGAACTTCATGCTGGCTTTCGCTCATCCGCAAGCGACCGAGAAGAACCTGTTAGAGCGCTTCGCCAAGATCGGCATCGCACCGGGAGCGCCGTTCAGGACCGCTGACCTAAGCGCCGAACAGCGCAAGGCCCTGGAGGCAGGGATAGCCGACGCAAAGGCTGAATTCGCCGCGTTCAAGAAAAACAAGGTTGATACGCATGCCGTCACCAGCGGCGATTTGTTTGGCACCCGAGAACACCTGAAGAACAACTACCTGTACCGGTATGCCGGTGCCAACATGGGCATCTTCGGTAACTCGGCGGATGAAGCCGCCTACATCGGCTATTTCGTTGACAACACAGGCACGCCCGTTGATGGCGCAAAACACCGTTACACCCTTCACTTCGCCAAAGATCAACTACCCCCGGCCAATGCGTTCTGGTCGTTGACGATGTACGACGGCACATCGAAGTTACTGGTGGAAAACCCGCTTAACCGATACCTGATCAACTCAAGAATGTTGCCCGACCTGAAACGTGATGCCGATGGAGGCATGACCCTGTACGTGCAGAACGCCTCGCCCGGAAAGGAAAAGGAAAGTAACTGGCTTCCCGCACCCAGCGGTCCGTTTTACGGCGTTTTGAGGATTTACCTGCCCAAGCCGCAAGTGGCCAATGGGCAGTGGAAACTGCCTTTGCTGACACCGGCAAACCTATAAACCCGAGCAGCAGGCAGCGACTTGACGCAGGAGCGATTCATGAAAGCATTTTCAAAGCTGAGCGCGTTCAGTGCGACGACGCTGGTACTGACCCCCCTCCTCGGGTTTGCCGACAACGCCCGGGACTGGCAAAACCTGCCAACCGATCTGAACATGGTGTTCGGCTATTACAACCGCATCGACACCAACACGCCCATCGATACCTCGCTGCCACTGGACGGCCTTTCGCTCAACGCCGATCTTTACATCGCCCGTTACGCACGGTCGTTTGCGGTCGATGGCCGCAACAGCGCCATCCAGATTCTGCAACCTTATGCCGACCTCGCGGCGTCCTTCGACAACGCCCGATTTTTCGACGGCACCAAACACAATGGCGGGATGGCCGACACCCAGGTGGTGCTGGTCCACAATCTCATTGGCGGACCGGCCCTGAGCAAAGAACAGTTTGCCACCTGGACCCCGGAGACATTCCTCACGGGCGCACTCTGGGTCACGGCTCCCACCGGCGACTACGACAAAAACCGCGTCGTCAACATCGGCTCCAACCGTTGGGCATTCAAGCCCGAACTCGCGTTTGGTACGCCGATTGGTCCCACATGGCTGGAGTTCAATACCTGGGCGTCGTTGTTCGGTGACAACGACGATTATCAAGGTAACGGCAAGCTTGAACAGAAACCCTTGTATGCGCTTGAAGGCCACTACAGCTACACCATCAATCGTGCGCTGTGGGCGTCCCTTGACGCGACTTACAGCCGGGGTGGCGAGACCCGGATCAATGGCGACTGGCAGGACAATAAACAGGAAAATGCCCTGCTGGGCGCCAGCGTGGGTTTTATGCTCTCGCCCCAGTTTGGCGGCCTGGTCGCCTACTCGGACACCGTCTCGGAACGCACCGGTTCGCCCGACGTGAATACCTGGACGCTAAGGTTGCAATACGCCTGGTAGCAGTTGCCAGCATCGGTCGAACCGTCTTCAGGACAGAGCTATTGGCATGCACCGATTTATTGATGTCGCGACCCTTATGGACATGGCTGAACGCGCATCGTCCATCACGCTGAGTTGTCACTGTCAGCGCCGAGACCTCGACGGTTGGGCTGACTGGCCTGTCGGTTTTCACGAGCAGGCCTTCACACAGGTAGGAACGCTGGCTCGTTATGCGCCCGAAGAGTCCATCATCAAAGAATATCACCCCGCCGGTACCAGCTACTGGTCAAGCAACGCGCCGATTGCACCGCGCTTTTATCCTTATAACCAGAGCTCGGTCTGGCAGTGTCGTAGCTGCGAGCGCCTCTATCTGCGCCATAACGATGACGGCGCCTATCATGTGGCTCCCCGGATTCGTCTGGTGCGGGTGGCACTGATCGTCGATGCCATTCACGCAAACGACGGCCGTGAGTGCCAATGACAGCGCAAGATCTTGCCGAACATGATTGCGTGAATTTTCGCTACCAGAGCACCGGGCAAAGTCTGCGTTGGCCGTATCAGGCAGGCGACAAACAACTGGAACTGACGCCCGACTCCGCTTACACCGTCGATGCCAGTGAAGCGGTCGCGGCGCTGCTGGCCGCCGGCGGCGGGATTGGTATCTCTCCGCATTACGTGGCAGCGCCCTACGTTCATCGCGGAGAACTGATTCCCGTCCTGCCACAATTCACAGTGGAGCGCTTCGCGATCACCGCCTTATGGCCGGAAAGCCGTCGAGGCAGCCCGAACGTCAAGGCAATCATCGCCTTCCTCATCGAGCTGTTCCCGGCGGTTCCGCCGTGGGAGGACGAGGTGAATAGAGCGGTGGCTGCTCGGGTGTAAATGAGGCGCCAGCACCATTATCGGCGGCCAGTCTGAATATGAATCCGCGATGCGCTCAACAGTCCAGAGCCGCAAGCAGCAGCGCTCCCAGCACGACACCGACCTCAACGTGCCGATCGGTAAACCAGCCTTGCTGATGCCCGAAGTTGAGGGTGCCGACGCAACGGCCTTGACGCGTTATCGGGATATTCAGGATCGCCTCGATACCAAGGTTTTGCAGCCTTTGCCAGTCGTCAAAATGCACTTTCACCGCCTCGGCGCAATTACTCAAGACCGGCTGGCAGCCAACGAGCAGGGTACGCTTCCAGACGCTGTCCGCCTTCACCTTCGAACCGCCGATGGGGTATTGGTCAACGTTGTTGCTAAAGACTCTAACCAGTTCGCTGCTGGCGGCGTCATAGCGCATGACGGTCAGCATTTTGAAGCCGATGACGCCTTCGGCCAGCCTTTCGATGCCCCGGTATAATTGGTCCGCGTTACCGTTTTGCAGGGCCTGAGCCACCGCTGCTATCTGCCCGTGATCAAACATAAACCCTCGCTATAACGTTCACAGACCGGCCTTGGCACCATCGCCGTCGCCGTCTTGCTCATGACGCCGCGCAGCAATGTCCTCCAGCGAGCGGTTGCGGGTTTCAATACCAAAGACGAACACCACCAGCGCACCGCACGCCAAAACGGCGGTGGTCATCCCGAACACACCGACAAAACCCGCGATCGGGTAAACAAAGCCGACCAGAATGGGCGCGCTCACCGAGCCCAGCCGCCCGAACGAAGAGGACGATCCGACCCCGGTGGTGCGAAGCGCCGTAGGGAAAAGCTCCGGCGTGTAGGCGTAGACGCCCGCAAACGCACCGTTCATGAAGAACGACAGACACATCCCTGCCGCCATGATGGTCGTTACGCCCGTCGAGAAGGCCAGGACGATGGCCGAAATGCCACCAAACAGCATGTAGAACGACACGACACGCTTGCGGCCAATTTTTTCATTGAGCCAGGCGGCACTGAAATACCCCGGAATCTGTGAGCCGTAAATCGCGATCGAGTAGGCAAAACTCTTGGCGATGGTGTGCCCCTGGGCAACCAACAAGCTGGGGATCCACGAGAAGAATGAATAGTAAGAAAACGCCACGGTAAACCACATGCACCAGGTCAGCGCTGTCGTTCCCGCCAGCGGTGGCGTCCAGATCGCCTTGACGTTGCCCAGGACGCTGGACTTGTGAACCACCGGAACCGGCGCTGCAGCCATCGGCTCTACCGCTGGCAGCTCGATCCCCCGCGCTTTGAACTGTTGCTCGATCTTCATCACGATCGCCTCGGCCTCAGCGTGCCGGCCCTGGCTTTCCAGCCACCGGGCAGACTCGGGCAGTAAGCGACGCCACCACAGGAGCATCACTACCGGGAGTGAGGTGATAACGGCGATGTATCGCCACCCATCAGGGAAGGCACTCACCACGGTGTAGCCGAGAATAGCGGAGGTCAAATAGCCAAAGGACATAAACCCCACCAGTGCGCCGCAAAACATGCCTCTGTAGCGTTGCGGGATGAATTCGGCAAGGAACGGAGCGATCACCACCGCTTCGGCGCCAGAGCCGAACCCGGCAACGATCCGGCAGGCAAAAAAAGTCGGCCAGTCAGTCATGAAAGCACTGGCCAGGGACGCTAAACAGTAAATCCCCAGTGCACTCATCATGATCAATCGACGCCCCAGCACGTCAGCCAGGATGCCCGAGAGAAACGCGCCGAAGAAGTAACCGATATAGGTGCTGCTGGCGACCAGCCCGACTTGTGAACTGCTCAAACCCCATTCTTGTTTGACCATTGGCAGGATGAAGGCCAGAGACGATGAGTCCAGCCCGTCAAACAGATAACCGAGTCCCCCGATTATCAGGAGCATCAGATGAAAACGAGAAAGCGGTAACCGTTCGATTCTTGCTGCAATAGTTGACATTTCAAGTACCTGATCCGTTAACGACCAACCGCATAAGCCTGCATTTGTCGAGGCGTCGCGGCGCCCCTGAGAAAGCCTCCACTGGCGCCAATCGCGCACACTCGCCCCAGGGACCAGGACCCCGACACCGTGACGTCATGCCCCCTTGCCCGCAGGACATCCTGCGTGTGCTGCGGGTAACGCGATTCGATGCTGATTTTTCCGAGTGAAAGATTCCGGGGGTAGAAGGAATTAATCAGATGCGCGGTCTGAAACGTCGGCGCATCAATGGCTTCCTGCAGGTTCATGCCGTGATGGATATGCTTGAGGAACATCTGCAAGGTCCATTGATCTTGCTGATCGCCGCCAGGCGATCCGAAGGCGCAGAAAGGTTTTCCGTCCTTCATCACCAATGTGGGCGTCAGTGTGGTGCGGGGGCGTCGCCAGGGGCCGATAGAGGACGGCAGCCCCTGCTCCATCCAAAACATTTGTGCCCGGGTGGTGATGTTGAAACCGAGCCCTGGAATCGCGGGCGCGGCTTGCAGCCAGCCACCGGATGGGGTCGCCGAAACAACGTTGCCCCACCGATCAGCGACATCAAGGTGCACCGTGTCACCGCGCAATTCAGGAAGGTCGGCAAACGTAGGCTCACCCTGCCCTATCCCGCCGGATTGTTGCTTGCCGGCATTGCGCAGAAGAATCTCGGTTCTGTGCAGGCTGTCGCCCAGCTCGCCCGGCCGGAAGGCCAGCGATGCCGCGCTCATGTCAATCAGCGAACGCCGGGATGTGTTGTATTCGTCACTGAGTAGAACCGCCAACGGAATATCGGCGTGATCGGGATCGCCATAGAAGACGTCGCGATCTGCAAACGCCAGCTTCGAGCACTCGGTGACCACATGAATGAAATCAGGCCCGTTCGGATCCATCGCGGCCAGATCAAACCCTTTGAGAAGCGCCAGCTGTTGCAGGAATACCGGGCCCTGGCCCCAAGGTCCGGTCTTGTGAACGTCATGACCTTGATAGTGATACGAGGCAGAGTCTTCGTAGGTCGCGCGCCACTCCGCCATGTCCTGGCCGGTCAACAGACCTTTGTTGTGTCGACCCGACGTATCCAGCACCGCGTTGTGACGGAAATAATCGTCAGCGGCCTCGGCCACAAAGCCTTCATAGAAGACGTTGCGGGCCACTTCACATTGCTCACTTCGATCACTGACCTGCTGCGCCTGCGCGATGATTCGCTTGTACGTCTTGGCAATGGCCGGGTTGGCAAAGCGGCTGTTGGGCCTGGGCGCATGGCCGTCGACCAACCACTCGGCGGCAGACGAAAGCCATTGGGTCTTGAAGAAGTCTTCAATGGCCATGATGGAGGCCGACATTCTCGGCACCACTGGATAACCGTTTTCGGCGTAGTCGATGCCATAACCGAGCACCACGTCCAGGGGAAGCTGGCCGTAATCCCTGAGCAACGTCATCCATGCACCGAAAGCGCCAGGAACGACAGCCGGCAGCAGCCCGGTGCCAGGCACCACTTCCAGACCTAGCGATGCAAGCGTGGGGTGGTCCATGGCGGCCGGGGTCACACCCTGGCCACACAGCACACGCACCTTATCTTGCGCAGCGCTGTAGAAGATGATCGGAACCTCGCCACCCGGCCCGTTCAAGTGGGGCTCCACGACCTGCAATACGAAGCCTGCGGCCACGGCCGCGTCAAAAGCATTTCCACCCCGTTCGAGGATCGCCATCGCCGTGCTGGACGCCAGCCAGTGTGTCGATGTCACCATCCCGAAGGTACCGAGAAGTTCTGGACGCGTTGTGAAACCCATCTTATTATCTCCACCAATGCGGATTGGTATAAACGCTGCATTTACTATTGCTAACAGCAATTTTCCCGCCAGGCAAACAATAACGCCATATCTCAATGGAATAAGAGGTTTCAGGCTAACAAAACGCACCAGCGTTGGGCGTCTCAAGAATATTTCGCCCAAGATCGGGCTCAACCAATATGGAATGGTTATGATCAAAGACTATATCCGCCGTCACGACCTTAAACCTGGGGATACCCTCCCTGCCGAACGGGTGCTGGCCGAGGAATTAGGGATGACCAGGACCCGGCTGCGTACTGAGCTTGCACGGGCTGAGGTCGCGGGCCTGATTTGGCGAGGGGTTGGCAGAGGCACTTATGTAGGGGACAGGCCTGAGAAATTCGTACCCTCACTCCAGGGTCTCAAGGTCGGAACAAGCCCCTCGGATATCGCCGAAATGCGCTTGATGATCGAGCCTTCTCTCGCCGGGCTGGCGGCTTCCAAGGCAACACCTGAAGACCTCAGCGAACTGATGCGCTATGCGAAAAAGGGTGTTTCTGCGTTGACTGATGAGGAATGGAAGCTCTGGGACCACAACTTCCATCTTCTGATTGCCAGGGCGACCCGTAACCCTGCCATCATTGCGCTCATCGAGCTGGTGAACAGTGTTCGGGCGAAGCCACAATTCCGCAAAATGGTCATTTCTGAGGCCGATCGCGTTCACTTTTCACAGCAACACGTGGCAATCGCTGAAGCCATCGCCTCAAGGGACAGCGATCTGGCGATGCAGACCCTTCGCACACATCTGTTGGGGGTACAACTGAGAGGATGATTACAGATCAGCCTGAATAATTAAGACGGGCGACAGGCACCACTCGGCCATAACCGGCCTGTCATCGGCGCTTTCAGAGTGGGCGCACTTGCTCACGGGATGTTGAGGCCCGTTGACGCAGAACAGCTCCGTAAGCCAGCACCAGAACTCACGCGCTGTCTGCATCCACCGTTAGGCATCGACGTAATCCGCTAAAGCATTTTCAGTGATCTACAGATAGAAGCGACGCCCTGTCTGGACAGTAGTTACAACCGGAACTGGGCCACCGAGCCGCGCAGCTCGCGGGCCAGGCTTTCCAGCGACTGCACGTTGCGATTGGCAGCTTTGGTAGACCTTGCTGAATCCTCCACCTTGTTAGCGATGCGCTCCACATTTTGCGCCACGCTTGCACTGGCCTGGCTTTGTTCGGAGGTGGCCCCCGCCACTTCGCGCACCTGCACCAAGGTGGCCGAGGCTTCCGCATTGATTTCGCGCAGGGCGGAGGCTGCTTGCCCGGCCAATGCCACGCCGTGGGCGACTTGCGGGGTAATTTCTGTCATGCCCTTCACCACGCGTCCGGTGTCGGTCTGGATCGCGCTGATCATGGTCATGATTTCTTCAGTGGCCAACGCTGTACGCTGCGCCAGGCTACGCACCTCATCGGCTACCACGGCAAAGCCCCGACCCTGTTCACCGGCCCTGGCAGCTTCGATAGCGGCATTCAGGGCCAGCAAATTAGTCTGGCTGGCGATGTTTTTGATGGTCGTGGTAATGCTGTCGATTTCGTTGGTGCGCTTGACCAGGCCGAGGATCAGGGCCGAGGCATCGGCAAGCTGCGTCGATACTGTGTGAATAGCCCCAGTCACCTCGTTGACCAATTGCTCCCCCCGACCTGCCAACTCAAGCGAACGCTCCGAGTTACGTTCGGTTTCGCGGGCATTATTTGAAATATGGTCAATAGTCACCGACATTTCTTCAATGGCCGCAGCGGTCAGAGTGGTCGCCTCGGAAGTATGCTGCGAAGCACTGTCAATATGCTGCATCTGCTCAGTCAACCCCACAGAAGCGCTGCCCAACTGGTCAGCGCCGCGCTGGATACCGACAATCATCTCGCGCAGGCTGCCCTGCATTCTGGCCACCGCGGCCAGCAGGCTATCGGGCTTGAGGTGGCCATCCACCTGCCGGCTCAAATCACCTTCCGCAATGGCGCGTGCCACCTCCGTGGCAAAGGTCGGCTCGCCCCCTAAGCTTCGGTAGATACTGCGCGACATACGGTAAGCCAATATTGCGACGCCAGCCAACACCAGCAAGCCGATCAAGCCAAAATTCAATGCCAGGCGCTGATAGGCGGCATTAATGTCGTCAACGTAGATTCCGTAGCCCACGTACCAGTCCCAGCCGTTGACCTTGGCCAGGCCATTGATCTTCGGAACGAGTGTGTCTGCGCCAGGGCGTTTGACCAAGTCATCGAAATAGGCAAAGGGGGCATCCTGGAGGTGGTCCAGGTAGTTTTGCCAAGTAGTCTTACCATTGGGCAAGGTGGCACCCACATCCACTTTTCCTATTAAGTTCGGGTTGGGGTGCACCAAGCTGACTGCGTTTACCGTGCGCGCCCAGATGTAGGCATTGCTGCCGTCCCTCAAACTGCTCAGGGCTTCAATCGCTCTAGCCTGTGCTTCTTCCCTTGTTAGTTTTCCGCTCTTTTCCAGCCCTTGAAAGTAACCGACCTGCTGCACGGCCAATTTCAATACGGAATGAATTTCCGAACGTTTGTCTTCTAGCATCGTGGTGCGCAAGGTGGCCAAGGCTAATGCTGAAATAACCGCGAGACCCAGCAGGGCACAGGCGACAATAAGCAGCAAACGACTGGAGAGTTTCATACGGCAGGGGGTCCTGTTGTTGCGCGTTTCGACTCACGTTCTATGAAGTTCAGTGATATCGGGGCGGCGGAAAGCTGAAGCCCATTGCATCGGCGCATGAAAAGCAATCTTTAACGTTGGAAGACCGTCAGCCGGCATTGCTCGATCGATTGCAATAACGGCTGCTGCGTGAAATGAATCAGCATTACGTTGACGACGTGTTGAGCCATGGGCGTTGCCGAATGGGCGACCATGGCCTATTTACGCCAACTCAATCCAGTCCGGAGTAGACCGCGTGATCGTTTCCAATTACGGCGGTCTGCAACCGGACAATGCATTCACGCCTATGGACGTATGACGGTGGATCGTTGTGTCAGCCCGCAAGGCCAGGATTACCCAGACTGAGGCGCTCCACATCGCCGCCGAATGACACAGGAGGCAGCGCTCTCAACTGAGGCCGGGCAAACAGGTAGCCTTGCATCAGATCGATACCCAACGCCGAGAGGGCCACGCACTCTTCATGGGTCTCGATACCCTCGGCTATCACCACGATGTTCAAGCGCTCGGCAACCAATACGATGCCTTCAACGATTGCCCGGCGAACACTGTCCCGATCAATACCGCGGGTAAGTGCCATGTCGATCTTCAGCACTTTGGGCTGAAAGGTGGCCAGCAGATTCAGGCCGGAATAGCCTGAGCCGAAGTCGTCAATCGCCGTGGTGAACCCTTGACGGTCGTACTCTTCGAAGATCGACTTCAAATGCTCCGGGTCTTCAACGCGCTCGCCTTCCGTGACCTCGAACATCAGTCTGTCCAGCGGAAAGTCGAACAACTTCGCCGCTTCCAATGTCGCCCGGATGCACGTTTCTGCGCGGTAAACCGCTTTAGGCAGAAAGTTGATGCTCAGCTTGCAGTCGGGAATCGAAAGAAGCCCCAACTGCGCAGCCAGTTCGATGGCTTTGACGCGGCAGGCCTGATCAAAACGGTATCGGTTGTTGTCATTCACCCTGCCCAGAATGCTGCCAGCCGATTCCCCGTTGACGCCCCTGACCAGCGCTTCATAGGCGTAGGGCATCTGGGTCCTGACATTGATGATGGGCTGAAAAGCCATGGTGAAGTCGAATCCAAGGCCTTCGAGGTTTCTACACTCAGCACAGCCAACGGACTTGAAGACAGGAATACTCCTGAGCGTCATACCTGGTGCCTCCTACATGAATACGGCAAGTACAAAAAGGTCATCGTTATGCATCGGCCGAAGTTCAGGTTTCTTGAATGATTGCTCACGATTCGAAGCACTGGAACTCGCACCCTTGTTTCACGCTTGGTAGCGGACGATGTTTATATCGCAGGCATCAAACTTAACCTTCAAGTAGAGGGTAGAAAAACATTAACTAATCCAATTGAGTGAAGTGTAGGAACTTGGGGGGTTGGACGCGAAGTGTAAGACCGGGTGAACATCGATCCTGCGCGGCTGGAACCGATCCGCGCGCACTGATGCGTGCGTCCTTGTGAGAGAATCGCGGTGTTACCCATTCTTTCCGCCCCGAGACCTGTGCATGTCCTACCGCGCCCCACAAGATCTGGCGCTCGATCTTGCCCTTTCCAGCCTGCTTGATACTCAAGTCCGCGAGGGTCATTACCCCAGCGTCGAGGCTGCACGCAGTGCGGTGTTGAGGATTATGCAGGCCCGACAGGCGAACGGGCGAGACGTCACGGCGGAGCCCTCGAATGAAACGGCGCTGCATGATTCCATGGACTTTGCGCGCCTGGCGCTCTCGGCGGTCAGCGGCGTGGGGGTCTGGACGTACGAGGTGTCCAACGACTGCTTTTACTGCGACGCCGGCATCAGCGAGCTGTATGGCATTGACCCGGTGAAAGCGGCAGCGGGGATAAAACGCCATGACTTTCTGGCCAACGTCCACGCCGACGACCTGGCGGCCCTGCGCAAGACGATGGCCGGAGGTCTGGTGGACAGCGGTGATCTTGAGCTTGAATACCGCATCGTTCACCCCGACGGCGGGATCCGCTGGGTACTGTCTCGCGGGCATACCTATTTCAGCAGCGCCGGCGCTCCGGTTCGGCGCACCGGTGTCGGCATCGAGATGACGGCTCAGCGATTGCTGGAGCAGCAGCTCAGGCAGAGCCAGAAGATGGAGGCGGTCGGTCAACTCACCGGCGGCCTGGCCCACGACTTCAATAACATGCTCGCCGGCGTGATGGGCAGCCTGGAGCTGCTCAAGTTGCGTATCACCCAGGGACGATTTGACGAAACGCAGCGCTACCTGGAGACAGCCCAAGGCGCTGCCGGGCGCGCCGCCGCGTTGACCCATCGGCTGTTGGCGTTCTCACGCCGGCAAACGCTGGCGCCCCGCCCGACCGACCTTCCCCGCCTCGTCGCCGGCATGCGTGACCTCATTCGAAGCACGGTGGGCCCCGCCGTGCAGGTCGACACCTACCACGAGGCGACGTCATGGTCGGCACTGATCGATGCCAACCAGCTGGAAAACGCGCTGCTCAATCTGTGCATCAACGCCCGTGACGCCATGCCGTCCGGTGGCACGCTGGTCATTCGCACCGGGACCTGCGTGCTGGACGAGCCCACGGCATCGGACGACGACCTGCCGCCCGGCGAATACCTGACCATGAGCGTGTGCGACACCGGCAGCGGTATGAGCAACGACGTGCTGGCCCACGCGTTCGATCCGTTTTTTACCACCAAGCCCATGGGCGAAGGCACGGGCCTGGGGCTGTCGATGATTTACGGCTTCATCCGCCAGTCGGGCGGCATGGTACGCATCCAGTCCCTGCCCGGCGCGGGCACGACCATGACCTTGGTGCTGCCAAGATCCCAGACCCAAGCGGTGACCGTCGATGCGCGGACCGCAGCGCTACCCCGTGCCTTGGCCGAACGCGAGCAAACGGTCCTGGTCATTGACGATGACGCCACGATTCGGATGCTGATCGCCGCCCTCTTGAAGGATTTGGGTTACACCGTCCACTCGGCAGCCGACGGCGCGAGCGGGCTCGAAGCGCTTCGATCGGACCTGCCGATAAGCCTCCTGCTCACGGACGTCGGTTTGCCGGGCGGCATCAACGTACGTCAGGTAGCGGACGCCGCCAGAACCTTGCGCCCGGGCCTTAAGGTGCTCTTCATCACCGGATACGTGCAGGACGCGCTGACCTGGCACAGCCAACTGGAGCCGGGCATGCACCTGCTGACCAAACCGTTTTTGCTGGAAGACCTGGCGGCCCGTATCGAGCGGTTGCTTGCCGAAACCGCCTAGCGCTGGAGGTGACGACGCGGCAAAACCATCCGACTGCAGGGTTCAGGCAGCGCGCATCACGCCAGCGAGCTGTCTTTTCGCGTCTTGTTCACGGCTGTTAAGTTTCAATTCAGCTGGCGTCGCTATTGTGTGGCCATCAACGTCACTACCAGACCTCGCCCGATGAAAAACCGTGACCTCGCCTTCCTCCCTGCCTCGCTGTTCAGTCGTCCCGCCCTCGCTGCGGGCTACATCGGTCGCGCCGCCCCAAAGCCGACGGTCACTTCCCACCACCCTGCCCCCGATGACAACGTGTTCCCGTTGCGCAACTTTGGCGGCCAGCCACCCGGCCACACCGAACCCGACGCCCGGATTCGGGATTATTATCTCTACCTCCCCTCAACACTGACGCCGCAGCACTGCACCCGGGCGCGGGCGTTGCTGTCATGGTCCCGGGAGGCGCTGGCCTTCAGGTCCGGTGCGTCGATCAACGCCATCGAGCAATTTGAGTCAGGTTCACGCCCGCTCAACGATGTCACCCGACAAGCGCTGGCCTACGCCCTCGAAGCGCAAGGCCTGCTGTTCTTCGCCGGGCATGAGCCGGTCTGGAGCAACGGGTGCCCGGGCCCGACGCTGGACCCTCGGCAACGCATCGACTTTCACGCGATCGAATAGTTGCGAACAGGGTGTGCCGCCGCGTAAAACCTCTGTCTTGAGTTGTAAGCCTCTAGATGGACGCCATGAAGAAATTACCTATAAGTGCCGCAAGTCTGGGCCTCGATCCTGACAGTGGTCGGGAAGCGGATGTGTTCTGCTGGCTCATCGCAAGCTTCCTGTCCGGCAAACGCATACAGCAAGACGTGGCGCTGTCGGCTTACCGGGTGATGGTGGAGGTTCACGGCGTCAACAGTGTTCAGCGCATGGCGGCGTGCAGCCACCGGCAACTGGTGTCGATGCTCGGGGAAGGCCGCTACGCCCGGTATGACGAATCCACCGCCTCGCGGCTGACCGCTCTGTGCAACAAGATCATCAAGGACTACGACGGCAAGGCTGCCGAGCTGGTTCGACGCAGTGCCGATGACCAGGAATTGGCCAAACGGCTGCAGGAATTTGACGGCATCGGGCCCAAGACGGCGGAGATCTTCATGCGAGAGGTGAGCGTCGCGTCGGTGCCGTGTGCCGTGTGCCGAGGCGTCGACACCGCGATAGTGCGTGGCGGATGGTTCCGAAGCGTCGTGTCAGGCATACCGCATCGCAGCCTTCGCACGGGCTCGGCAGCCCCTATGGCCTGCGGCCAGAAGCAACGTCCCGGCCGTGCACCTACCTGCTTCTGCCGAAGGCGTGGGAGCGTGGCTTGCCCGCGATCTGCCGGGCACCGGCAGTAAACCTGCAAACGCCGTAACAACTGACGCACCCCGGCCGCCGGGTTTCAGGACTGCTGCACAGACCATAGCGAGCAACCTCCCTCCCACACCTAAGGCCAGCATCAAAAGCGCGTACGTGCACCGATCTGCTTCTGCCGAAGGCGTGGGAGCGTGGCTTGCCCGCGATCTGCCGGGCACCGGCAGTAAACCCGCAAATGCAGTAACAGCTGACGCACCTCGGCCGCCGGGTTTCAGGACTGCTGCACAGACCATCGCGAGCAACCTCCCTCCCACGGCTCCGCCCAGAACCAACGCAAAAAAACGTCGACATCGCCCCTCACACCACCTGCAACACGATCTTGCCGATGTGCTCGCCCTCTTCCATCCGCTGGTGCGCTTTGGCGGCGTCAGCCAGGGGGAAGACGCGGTCGATGATCGGCAGGCATTGCCCCTTGGCGAGCAGCGGCCAGACGTTGGCTTTGACGGCCTGGGCGATCTCGGCTTTTTCCTCGGCGCTGCGCGAACGCATCATCGAGCCGGTCACCGATGCCTGTTTGTCCATCATGGTCATCAGGTTGAAGTCCTTGACCGAACCGCCGCCCAGGAAGCCGATGATCACCAGACGCCCGCGTCGCGCCAGGGCGGCCACGTTGTCCTCGAAATAGCTGGCGCCCATGATGTCGAGAATCGCGTCCACGCCTTTGTCGCCGGTGTGCCGGGCGATTTCTTCAGCGAAGTTCGTCTCGCGGTAGTTGATCGCCACACCGCCCAATGCTCGGATCTGCTCGCACTTCTGTTCGCTGCCTGCCGTGGCAAACGCCTTGATGCCCAGCGCCTTACACAGCATCAGCGCGGTGGTGCCAATGCCGCTGGTGCCGCCGTGGATCAGGACGGTTTCGCCTTCCCGGGCCTGGCCGAGCTCGAACAGGTTGGCCCACACGGTAAAGAACGTTTCCGGAATCGCCGCCGCCTGGATCATCTCCACGCCTTGCGGGATCGGCAACGTCTGAGTCGCCGCCACCACGCAGTATTCGGCGTAGCCGCCGCCATTGGTCAGCGCGCAGACCTTGTCGCCCACGTTGAAATCCACCACCGCCGAGCCGACCGCGACCACCTCACCGGCGACTTCCAGCCCCGGCACCGCGCTCATGCCCGGTTTCATCGGGTACTTGCCGCTGCGCTGGATCACGTCAGGACGGTTGATGCCGGCGGCGTGCACCTTGATCAGCAGCTCCAGCTCGCCGGGCTGCGGCACATCGCCCTGCGCCAGCTTCAAGACGTCCGGGCCACCAGGTTCGGTGATTTCGATGTAGTTCATGCGGGTGGGCAGATTCATGAGAAGACCTCGTTGGAATGTCAGTACCGCTCTGACAGCGACCCGCCGGGTGGATTCAGCCTGATTGCCGCGACAGCAACCGAGCCGGCCGCGCGACGGCAGCTCTGTCCGCCCGGCTGACAGGAATCGATGCGTCTATCGTCAGAACACCGTTTTGATCTGAAACCCCGCCAGTTGCGCGTTGCCTCGATCTGGCGCGAAGGGGCAGCAAAACCGGCAACCACGCTGTACCTGACACACCCGGCCCCCTGCCTTCAATGCCGCTTCGCGCCCCATCGCGAGCAAGCTGCGCTCCCACGGCCTTCGGCCAGAATCAAAAGCCAGAAATCACGCGGACCTGCTTCTGCCCGCAGGGCGTGGGAGCGTGGCTTGCCTGCGATTTGCCGGGAACCGGCAGCAAAACCGGCAACCACGATGTGCCTGACACACTTGGGCCGCCTGCCTTCAGGGCCGCTGCGCGCCCTATCGCGAGCAAGCTGCGCTCCCACGGCCTTCGGCCAGAATCAAAAGCCAGAAATCACGCGGGCCTGCTTCTGCCCGGAGGGCGTGGGAGCGTGGCTTGCCCGCGATCTGCCGGGAACCGGCAGCATACCGGTGACGACGATGTGCCTGACACACCCGGGTCGCCTGCCTTCAGGGCCGCTTCGCGCCCCATCGCGAGCAAGCTGCGCTCCCACGGCCTTCGGCCAGAATCAAAAGCCAGAAGTTACGCGGACCTGCTTCT